>NZ_LBKA01000247.1:0-150180 GCF_028128955.1 Bradyrhizobium sp. CCBAU 11386 | reverse complement strand
AGACCCGGCAGAACGGGCCTGACCCGCACCTCGGACGCTGCGGCCGATCCGGCCAGCCGGCGGGCGATGCCCTTCAGCTCCAGCAGCACCATATGGAGGCCCGCCAGTAACAATCCGGAGCAGACGCCGATCGTCCCCGAGATTATGAGGGTACTGCCGAGACTGAACTCCCTGACGGTGAAGCCAAACAGGATCGCAAGGAGGCCCGCCAGGACGGCGACAATCCCCGCGATCAATAATGCCAACGTCATCGAACTCACCCCCGGCCGCGCATCCGCACGCGACACTCGCGCTACGATACCGTCATCCTGTGTTCCTCGCCAACGGCGAATTGTGATCAGCGTTCCTAAAGAGAAGGAAATCAGGGACTTATTCACATTCCCTTCAGCTACGGATCGCTACTCCTAGAGTGCTCTTGAGTTTCTGGTTTTGCTGCGTCGCATCAGGAATTTAGCCATAATGCCCAATTACTTGGTAATGGAACTGCGCTATACGGAGTCCCGGGAGCAGGCCCGCGCGCGCCAGCAGGGCCAAGAGGGGATTCCGGGTCACCAATAGCCATGACATCCATCACGACTTCGGCGATCGACACGCCTCTGCGGCGCTCGGTCGAACGGACTTGCGACGATCTCGCCATGCTGGTGCTGGCCGCGGTCGCCGTCATTGCAGGCTTGACCTTCCGCGATTACGGGCTCGGCTGGGACGACTACACCCACGCTGAATATGCCGACCTGCTGCTGCGCATGTTCGGTTCCGGCTTCAAGGACACCGCGGCGCTTTCCTTCGCCAACCTCTATATGTATGGCGGCGGCTTCGACATGGTCGCGGCGCTCCTGCACAAGATCATTCCGCTCGAGCTGTTCGAGACGCGCCGTCTGGTCGGCGCGATCGTCGGCGTGATCGGGCTTGCCGTGACGTGGCGGCTCGGCCGCCGCATCGGCGGGCCCCTCGCCGGTCTCGCCTCACTCCTGCTGCTCGCGCTCTGCCCGATCTTCTACGGCCACATGTTCATGAACCCGAAGGATGCGCCCTTCGCGGTGGCCATGATCATCCTGATGCTGGGCCTGGTCCGGCTCGCCGAGGAATATCCGCAGCCTTCGCCGCGCACGATCCTGATCGTCGGCATCGGCGCCGGCCTGTCGATCGGCTGCCGCATCCTCGGCGGGCTTGCGCTGGTCTACGCCATGATCGGCTTCATCCCGCTGTTCCTGGAGGAACTGCGCACCGAAGGCGTTCGCGAGGCGGCCCGCCGCTTCGCCCATGTCATCTACGTGCTGCTGCCCGGCCTCGTGTTCGGCTATCTCGTGATGGGTCTGATCTGGCCATGGTCGATCATGGAACCCGGCAATCCCTTCGAGGCGCTGACCTACTTCTCGCACTTCTTCGAGAAGCCCTGGAAGGAGATGTTCGACGGCGCGATCGTGTCCGTGCCCGACATGCCCTGGTCCTATCTGCCGACGCTGTTCGCGCTTCAGTTGCCCGAGGTGATGCTGGTGCTGATGACCGGCGCCGTGGTCAGCACCTTCGCGCTGCTGCCGCGCGGCGAGGTTCCGGCCCGCCGCAAGACCATCCTGCTGATGCTGACGCTCGCCGCGACCCTGCCGCTCGCGATCGCGATGGTGAAGCGGCCCGCGCTCTACAACGGCATCCGCCATTTCGTCTTCGTGATCCCGCCGATGGCGGTGCTCGGCGGCGTCGCCTTCGCCTGGACCATGGAATGCCTGCGCGCCAACCATCGCACCTGGCAGCCGGTCGTGCTCGCGACCTTCTGCTTTGGCCTCGCGCTCCCGCTCGCCGAGATGATCCGGCTGCATCCCTATCAATACACCCACTTCAACCACATCGCCGGCACCGTGCGCGCCGCCGACGACCGCTTCATGCTGGACTATTGGGGCCTCGCGCTGAAGCAGGCCTCGGACGAACTACGCGAGCAGTTGGTCGAGCGCCAGGAAGTGCCGCCGCGCAACCGCAAATGGAAGGTCGCGGTGTGCGGTCCGCAGCGTCCGGCGCAGGTCGCGCTCGGGCCCGACTTCACCATCGGCTGGGATTCCAATGCCGCCGATTTCGCCATGACGCTCGGCGAGTTCTACTGCAAGGGCCTGACCGCGCCCGTCATGGTCGAGATCAAGCGCGACGACGTGGTGTTCGCCCGCGTCTACGACATCCGCGGCAGCAGCATTTCCAGCCTGCTCTCGATCCCGGCGCCGTAATTTCTTTCCCCGATCTCCGGCTGCACAAGAAAGACGCAGTTCGTAACCCGGATGAGCCAACGGGTCGGCGCAAAGCGCCGCCCGATGACAGGCTCCGCGACATCCGGACTCTCGACGAGTCCCGCATGTCGCTGCGCTCATGCGGGCTACGCTGAACTGCCGCGCTCCAGGCGCCTTGCTGCCAGCCTCACCCGAGACTAGGCTCCCTTCCCGCAACAACGAGGTTCGGAGAGATTTGCCATGTCACCAGCGGAAGCGCGCCTGAGGGAAGTACCCTCGAACATGACGGAGGCCGAGTGGCAGCAACGGGTCAATCTCGCCGCCTGCTATCGCCTCGTCTCGCTGTACGGCTGGGACGATCTGGTCGACACCCACATCTCCGCACGCGTGCCCGGCCCGGAGCATCACTTCCTCATCAATCCCTACGGGCTGATGTTCGACGAGATCACGGCGTCGAGCCTCGTCAAGGTCGACCTGCACGGCAACCAGCTCTCCGAGAGCGAGTACAGCATCAACCCGGCCGGCTTCACCATCCATTCGGCGATCCACGAGGTGCGCGAGGACGCGATCTGCGTGCTGCATCTCCACACCCTCGACGGCACCGCGGTGTCGAGCAGCGCCGAAGGGCTGCTGCCGCTGAACCAGACCGCCCAGCTCGTCACCCACGACCTCGCCTATCACGACTATGAAGGCATCGCGCTCGACCACGACGAACGCCCGCGACTCCAGAAGGACCTCGGCGACCACAACCACATGCTCCTGCGCAACCACGGCACGCTGACGGTCGGCCGCTCGGTCGCCTCCGCCTTCGAGCGCATGTATCACCTCGAGCGCGCCTGCTCGATGCAGGTGCGCACGCGCGCGCTGGGCACGCCGGTCTATCCGGTCGAGGAGATTGCGATCGAGAAGAACACCGAGCTTCTGGCGAACCGCGACCGCGCCGAGCTGCGCGCGACGAACCTCGTGTGGCCGCCGCTGCTGCGCAAGCTCGACCGCGAGCTGCCGGGCTATCGGTCTTGAGATTTTCGGGATTTCGTGTAGGATAGTTCTCAACTACCTCTGCACGTTCTGGAATGAAACGCCGCCCAATTCCGGGCGGCGTTTTTATTTGGTGCCCAACCTTCCGCTCGTCATGCGCGGGCTTGACCCGCGCATCCATCGCAAAATGATCTTGCCTGATGGATTGCCGGGTCAAGCCCGGCAATGACGACGTTGATGCAACCTCCTACTTCACCTCCGCCAGCGCGGCGAGGATGCGGGCCCAGGAGCGGATGCCCTTTTGGAAGCTGCGGAGGTCGTACTTCTCGTTCGGCGAGTGGATGTTGTCGTCGTCGAGGCCGAAGCCGACCAGCAGCGAGTCGAGCCCCAGCGTGCGCTTGAAGTCGGCGACGATCGGGATCGAGGCGCCCGAGCCCATCAGCACGGTCTCCTTGCCCCATTCCTCGGCCAGCGCCTTGCTGGCGGCGGCGAGCGGCTTCATGTTCCAGTCGAGCGCGACCGCGGGCGCGGCGGAATGGTCGCCGAACTCGACCTTGCAGTCGCCCGGAAGCCGTGCCGTCACATAGTCACGGAAGGCCTTGCGGATTTTTGCGGGGTCCTGTCCCTCGACCAGGCGGAACGAGACTTTTGCGGAGGCGTGCGACGGGATCACCGTCTTGGAGCCTTCGCCGATATAGCCGCCCCAGATGCCGTTGACGTCGCAGGTCGGACGCGAGGAGGCCTGCTCGATCAACAGTCGCCCCTTCTCGCCGGCCGGGATCGACAGGCCGATCGGCTTGAGGAACATCTCCGGCGTGAGATTGAGCTTCTTCCACTGCTCCAGGATATCGGGCGGCAGATCCTTCACCCCGTCATAGAAGCCGGGAATGGTGATGCGGTTGTCGTCGTCGAACAGCCCGCCGAGAATTTTCGTGAGCACCCGGATCGGGTTCATCGCGCTGCCGCCGAACACGCCGGAATGCAAATCGCGATTGGCGGCGGTGATCTTCAGCTCCTCATAGAGCAGGCCGCGCAGCGACGTCGTGATCGCCGGGGTATTGCGGTCCCACATGCCGGTGTCGCAGACCAGCACGTAATCGGCCTTGAACTCGTCCTTGTTGGCCTCGATGAAGGGCACGAAATTTTTCGAGCCGACCTCCTCCTCGCCTTCGATCAGGAAGGTGACGTCGATCGGCAGCGAGCCGGTCACCTTCTTCCAGGCGCGGCAGGCCTCGACGAAGGTCATCACCTGGCCCTTGTCGTCCTCGGCGCCGCGCGCGACGATGATCTTGCGGCCATCGGCATGATCGGTGACGACAGGCTCGAACGGCGGGCGATGCCAGAGGTCGAGCGGATCGACCGGTTGCACGTCGTAATGGCCGTAGAAGATCACATGCGGCCGTCCGCCCGCTCCGGTCTTGCCGACGATGGCGGGATGGCCGGCGGTCGGCCTCACTTCGGTGGCGACGCCGAGGCTCGCGATGTCCTTGGCGAGATGCTCGGCCGCGGCCTTGCAGTCGTTGGCAAAGGCCGGATCCGCCGAGATCGACTTGATCCGCAACAGCGAGAACAGGCGCTCGAGGCTGTTGTCAAAATCCTTGTCGATGTGGTCGAGCACGGATTGAAGCTGCGCATTGGCCATGGTCGGATTCCTGACTTTTGAGTCTCAAGATGGCTTCTCAAGAGGTCTTCTCAAGAGGTCTTGGGTTTCAAGAGATCTTGGGTTTTAGCCCTGCCGCGGCGCCGGAGCCAGCCGCAACCGGCGGATGCCGGATGTGCCATGCGAGGCTACCCGCGAGGACGGCGGTGGCGAGGAGGTTATTGCCCCAGGCCTGGAAGGCGGTGGGAAACCACGGCAGCGACAGCAGCATGAGCAAGCCGGCAGCGCCGAGGGCAAGCCAGGTTCCCAGCCGCACATTCGCCCGCTCGTCGAAGGCGGCGCGATGCATCAGCACCGTCATCGGGAAGAACAGCCACATGAAGTAGTATTGCCGCGCCAGGGGCGATGCCACCGTCATCAGGCAGAACAGGATGCCGAGCTCCTCGGCATCCGAGCGCGCCGTTCGCCGCGATTGCCGTGGCATCACCGCGACGAAGCCGAGCCCGAGCAACACGGACACAGCGAGCACGATCCAGTTCGCCGTCCTGTAATCGACGTCGATGATATTCATCGTGCGCGGCGGCTTGCTGGTATCCTCCTGATTGTAGTTGATCGGCCGGACCAGGCGATGCGTGACGGCAATGATGGATTGGTTGACCCACGACCAGTTCTGCTCGTTGCGCTGGCCAAAGCCCTCTTCCGAGCTCGTCCCGACCATGCCCCGATACCAGGTCGCAAGCTCGGCCGCGTTGCGCTCGAAGCCGCGAATGGGCGCCGGCACGACGTAGAGAAGGATGCCGGTGAAGGCGACCGTCGCGACGACGGCAGCCCACTTCCGCCGCCAGACCAGATAGGGCAGCACCGCGATCGGAAACACCTTGATGGCGGTCGCGAGCGCGAACATGAAGCCTGCGAGCCAGGCGCGCTGATGTTGCAGGCTCCAGAACCCGTAGAGCATCATCGCCAGCAGCACGAGGTTGGGCTGGCCAAGATCGAACATGTCGAACACGAAGGTCACGGTGACGAAAGCCGGCAGTGCCTCCAGCCACGGACCGGCCTCGCGACCCGAGCCGGTCATGATATTGGAGAACGTTCCGGTCCACCACCACGCCAGCGCATTCAGGACCGACAGCACGATGTAGAGCGGAATCTTGCCGAACCAGCTCGGAATCGCGAGCAGGATCGCGGGCAGCGGCGGATAGATGAACTCGAAATACTCACCCGCGTTGGCGGGATAGAGCGCGCCCCCGTTCAGAACCTGCTGCCCGGCCCAGTACCACAGCCCATAGTCCTTGGTCTTGCCCTTGCCGAACAGCTCGGGACCGAGGACGTCCGCGGCCAGGATGAAGCAACAGAGCAGAAAGAGAATATCCAGCGGCGCACGCAGCGACAGGCGTCTCGGCGCATCGGGTTTGGCTAACGGGGCAGTCAAGGTCACAATTCGGTCCAGTCCGGCAGTCGGGTAGGACGTAGCAGACCGAAGGACGCTTGGAGAACCCCCTCACCGGAAATTGTCCCGCAGCAAGGCGGGCCGCGCCGGCGCGCGGATGCCTCCAATCGGGCTTTCTGCCTACCTGCGCAGCAGCCCGCCGAGGGCGCCGCGGACCAAGGTGCGGCCGATCGAGCCGCCGAGCTGGCCGCCGACCGACTTGCCGAGATTGGCGGCCATCCCTCCGATCACCTGGTTGGTCACCGATCGCGTCACGTCGCGCGCAATGACCTGGCCGGCCGACAGGCGGCCGCGCTTGACATTGGTGCCGAAGATGGTGCCGACGATCGACCCGATCTGGCCGAGAATGCCGCCGCCTCCGCCCGCCGGAGCATCCGCGGTCGCCGCGGTGCCGGCGATGCGCTTCTGGATCATCTCGTAGGCGGACTCTTCATCAACGGCGGTGTCGTATTTGCCCTTCACCGGGCTCGCATCCATGATCGCCTTGCGCTCTTCCGGCGTGATCGATCCGATCCGGGCCGATGGCGGCCGGATCATCACACGCTCGACCATCGCCGGCGTGCCGTTGCCTTCGAGGAAGGACACCAGCGCCTCGCCCTTGCCGAGCTCCATGATCACCTTGGCGGTGTCGAGCTTCGGGTTGGGCCGGAAGGTCTGGGCCGCGGCGGCGACCGCCTTCTGGTCGCGCGGGGTGAAGGCGCGCAGCGCGTGCTGCACCCGGTTGCCGAGCTGCCCGAGCACGCGGTCGGGCACATCGATCGGGTTCTGCGTCACGAAATAGACGCCGACGCCCTTCGAGCGGATCAGGCGGACCACCTGCTCGATCTTGTCCATCAGCGCCTTGGGCGCGTCGTTGAACAACAGGTGCGCCTCGTCGAAGAAGAACACCAGCTTCGGCTTCGGCAGGTCGCCGACCTCGGGCAGCTCCTCGAACAGCTCGGACAGCATCCACAACAGGAATGTCGCGTAAAGCCGCGGGCTCTGGAGCAGCTTGTCGGCGACCAGGATGTTGACCATGCCGCGGCCGTCGCGGTCGGTCTTCATGAAATCCTTCAGCGTCAGCGCCGGCTCGCCGAAGAACTTGGTGGCGCCCTGGTTCTCCAGCACCAGCAGCTGGCGCTGGATGGTGCCGACGGTGGCCTTGGTGACGTTGCCAAACCCCTGGGCGGCCTTGCGGATGTCGGCAAGCGGATCCTCGGCGGCGTCCGACGCCTTCTTGCTGCTGTCGGGCACGATGGCATCGAGCAGCGCCCGCAGATCCTTCATGTCGATCAGGACAAGGCCGTTGTCGTCGGCGACGCGGAAGGCGACGTTGAGCACGCCCTCCTGCACGTCGTTGAGGTCGAGCATGCGCGCGAGCAGAAGCGGCCCCATCTCGGTGACGGTCGCCCGCACCGGGTGGCCCTGCTCACCGAACACGTCCCAGAACACCGTCGAGAACTGGTCGGGCTGGAATGTCAGCCCCATCGCGGTGGCGCGCTTGACGATGAAGTCCGCGGGCACGCCGACCTCGGAGATACCGGAGAGGTCGCCCTTGATGTCGGCCGCGAAGACCGGAACACCGGCGCGCGCAAATCCCTCTGCCATGACTTGCAGCGACACCGTCTTGCCGGTTCCGGTTGCACCGGTGACGAGGCCGTGGCGATTGGCGAGCGCCAGCGTCAGCCACGCCTGCTCGTCTCCCTTGCCGACGAAGATCTTGTCGTCGGTGTCGCCGAGCTTGCTGTCCTGTGCGGTCATTATTTTCTCTGATCCGTCTGCCGTGTTTCGCGTATTGAAACTCAAATGCCAGTTCCGTAGTTTACCGCATGTCGCACGCCGATTGAAACCGTTCAAACACGATCTGATCTTGCGACATGGTCGGAAACCAAGTGGACGACATCAGCCGAAAGCAGGAACGGCGAGTTCGCACCGCGGCAATTTGTTGCCGATTTCATCTCCGCTCTTGCATCGCTGCAACACTTTTGGCGCGTTCGAAGATGAATCGCATGTTCGCCTCCGTTCATAGCTTGTATTTCACATCACACCGGCTCAAGATCATTTTTCGAAAGCAATACTCCGGCATGCAAACCGGTTGAGGGGCGGGTCTTATGGACGAGCTGATCGGGCGGCTGGCGACAAACGCCAGCATAGATAGTGCTGTCGCTGAAAAGACCGTCGGCATTATCCTGGGCTTCCTCCGCAGCGAGGGCCCTTCCGAGAACGTCGAAGCCCTGATCAATCATATTCCCGGCGCGGAAGCGGCGATCGAGGCGTCCAGAAGCGGCGGCGGACTGTCGCGGCTGATGGGCGGTGGCCTGATGGCCGTCGGCACGCGCCTGATGGGCCTGGGACTTGGCATGTCCGAGATTCAGAACATTGCCCGTGAACTTTTTCGCTTCGGCCGAGACAAAATCGGAGCGGATCAGATGGGCAAGATCATCGCAGGGACGCCGGGCCTCAGCCAATTTGCCTGAGCTACGCTTTTCATATCGAGCATCATGACATATCCGATCTCCGAGATTGAGGGCCTGCCGGCCTTTGCCGCCAACAAATTGAAGGCGCAGGGAATCCGCACCACCGACGCGCTGCTCGAGGCGGCCTCGACCGTGAAGGGCCGCAAGGCGCTGTCCGCCAAGACCGGCATCAGCGAGCAGCAGCTCTTGGAATGGGCCAACGTCTCCGACTACATGCGCATTCCCGGGATGGGCCGGGCCAAGGTCGGCCTGGTCCGCGCCGCCGGCGTCACCACCGTGCGCGAGCTCGCCTATCGGAATCCGGCAAGGCTCGCCCAGAGCATGCGCGAAGCCAACGAGAAGAAGAAGCTCGTCCGCATCCTGCCCTCGGAAAAGTCGGTCGGCGACATCATCGCCAAGGCCAAGAAGCTGCCGCCGAAGATTACGTATTAGCTACACGCTTTCCGCATACGGATTCAGCTACCCCACCCTGGGTGTCGTCCCGGCGAAGGCCGGGACCCATAACCACAGGGAGTAGTTTGGCGAAGACCAGTCGTTCGGTACTCCGACCTTCCGCAATCGATAGATTCCGCGGTATGGGTCCCGGCCTTCGCCGGGACGACAGCGGGGATGATGCGCGAGAGTGCCACAACATCGACAGCACGCGGCATGTCGGCAGCGGCCAATCGCGTCTTGACTCCCCCTCCCCGACCGCGCAAATCCACGCGCATGAATGCCTTGCCCTCCTCTTCCGTCCCGCCGGCCGGCTCGGCCGGGCGTGACGTGCTGCGGACGCTGCTGGAACGGCCTCTCCCGGCGGTGATGGGCGTGCTCAACATCACCCCGGATTCCTTCTCCGACGGCGGCGATTTCATCGCGCCCGACCAGGCGCTCGAACGAGCCCGGGCGATGATCGCCGATGGCGTCGACATCATCGACATCGGCGCGGAGTCCACCCGGCCCTACAAGGGCGCCAAGGCCGTCACGGCCGAGGACGAACTCGCCCGGCTGAGGCCGGTGCTATCAGGCGTGGTTGCGCTCGGCGTGCCGGTCTCGATCGACAGTATGAAGGCGGAGGTCGTGGCCTTCGCGCTCGACCAGGGCGCGGCAATCGCCAACGACGTCTGGGGCCTGCAACGCGATGCCGGCATGGCGCCGCTGGTGGCCGCCAGAGGCGTCCCCGTCATCGTCATGCATAACCGAGACGGCGTGGATTCCGCCATCGACATCATCGCGGACATGAAGGCGTTCTTCCTGCGCTCGCTGGATATCGCCGCCAAGGCCGGCATCGCACGCGACAAGATCGTGCTCGATCCCGGCATCGGCTTCGGCAAGACCGCCGAGCAGAGCATGACCGCCCTGGCGCGGCTGCGCGAATTCGACATGTTTGGCCTGCCGATCCTGGTCGGCGCCTCGCGCAAGCGCTTCATCGCCTCGGTGTCGCCGTCGGAACCGAAAGAGCGGCTCGCCGGCTCGATCGCCGCGCATCTCATCGCCGCTCAGCGCGGCGCCAGGATCATCCGGACCCATGACGTCGCCGAGACCTTGCAGGCCCTGCGGGTCGCGAACGCAATCGAGAGCAAGCAATGACCGATACGATCTTCGTGACCGGCCTGTCGATCCATGCTCGCCACGGCGTGATGGATCACGAAACCGAAGTCGGCCAGCGTTTCGTGATTGATCTCGAGCTCTATACCGACCTGTCGGAGCCTTCGCGCACCGACCGGCTCGCCGACACGGTGTCCTATGCCGAGGTGGTGGCGACCACGACGGCGGCGTTCAAGAACACCAATTACAAGCTGCTGGAACGCGCGGCCGGCGCGGTCGCCGACGCCATCCTGTCGCACTTCCCGCGCATCCGCGCCGTGAAGATCACCGTGCACAAACCGCATGCGCCGATCGCCGCGATCTTCGACGACGTCGGCATCATGCTGACGCGCTCGCGGAACCCCTGATGGCAAGCGTGCTGATCGCGCTCGGCGGCAATGTCGGCGATGTCCGCGCGACATTCCGGAAGGCGATCGCCCATATCTGTGGCATGGCGCAAGCCGCGCTGATCGCGCGCTCCTCTGACTATGCAACCCCGCCCTGGGGCGATGAGGCGCAGGATCCCTTCGTCAATGCCTGCATCGAGATCGAGACCAGCCTCGATCCGCACGCGCTGCTGTTCGTGCTCCAGAAGGTCGAGCAGAAATTCGGCCGCACCCGGACCAAGGAGCGGCCCTGGGGGCCGCGCACGCTCGATCTCGACATGCTCGCCTATGACGATGTCAGCTTGCAGAAGCCCGACCTGACCTTGCCGCATCCGCGCCTGTTCGAGCGCGCCTTCGTGCTGGTGCCGCTGGCCGAGATCGCGCCCGACCGCGTGATCTCAGGCATTCGCGTGCGTGACGGGCTCTCCAGCGTCTCGACGCAAGGCATTGAGCGGCTTCCGGATACCGGTTAACCAAAAACAACCGTTTGCAGGGACGGTCCGCCGTGGCAATTTCGCCTGCGAATAACAAGATCTTCGGGAGCCCTTCGCCGCATGACCTCCGTGACTGACGACCTGCCGCTGGCGGCGGATTTTCCCAAGGCCACGATCGAAGACTGGCGCAAGCTGGTCGACGGCGTGCTCAAGGGCGCGCCGTTCGAGAAGCTGGTCGGCAAGACCTATGACGGCCTCAAGATCGATCCGCTCTATCCGCGCGCCAGAGGCGTTGCGCCCGTGGTCGGACGGGCTGCGGCCGCGCCGTGGCAGATCGTGCAGCGGATCGACCATCCCGACGCGGCGGCCGCGAACGCGCAAGCCTTGCAGGATCTGGAGAATGGCGCGACGGGGCTCGCGCTGGTGTTCGCCGGCGGCAATGGTGCTCACGGCTTTGGCCTGGAACCTTCGGCCGATGCGGTCGCAAAGGTCTTGAAGGACATTCATCTCGATGCCGGCATCGGCATCGAGCTTCAGATCGGTCCGCAATCGCGGATGGCCGCGATCCATATCGCGCAATATGTAAAGAGCAAGGGCATCGATCCCGCGGCCTGCGACATCCGCTTCGGGCTCGATCCGCTCGCGGCCGGCGCGGTGTGGGGCCACAGCCCCTACACCTGGGAGGAGATCGCTCCTGCCGTCACCGGCGCCATCAAGGGTCTCGCCGCGCTCGGCTTCAAGGGGCCGTTTGCATCCGCCGACGGCCGCGTGATCCACGATGCCGGCGGCTCCGAGGTGCAGGAGCTCGCCTTCGTGCTCGCCTGCGGTGTCGCCTATCTACGCGCGATCGAAGGCGCCGGTGTTGCGCTGGAGCAGGCGCAGGGCATGGTCTATGCGCGGCTCGCCGCAGACGCCGACCAGTTCCTGACCATGGCAAAATTCCGCGCGCTGCGGCTCTTGTGGGCTCGCATCGAGGCGGCGTGCGGGCTGACGCCGAAGCCGTTGTTCATTGCCGCCGATACGGCCTGGCGCATGCTGACGCAGCGCGCCCCCTATGTGAACATGCTGCGCGCGACCATGGCGACGTTTGCGGCGGGGCTTGCCGGCGCCAACGCGATCACGGTGCTGCCACACACGCTGGCGCTCGGACTACCCGATCCGTTCGCGCGGCGCGTGGCGCGCAACACGCAACTGCTGCTGCTGGAGGAGAGCAACCTCGCCAAGGTCAGCGATCCCGCCGCGGGCGCCGGCGGCATCGAGACGCTGACGGCGCAGCTCTGCGACGCCGCCTGGACGCTGTTCCAGGAGAGCGAGAAGGCCGGCGGCGCCTTTGCCGCGCTTCAGCAGGGCCTGTTCCAGAGCCAGGTCGCGGCCGCCCGCAAAGCGCGCGATGCCAACATCGCAAGGCGCCGCGACGTGCTGACCGGCGCGAGCGAGTTTCCGAACCTGCATGAGAGCGAGACGGCGGTGCTGAAAGCGACGCCGGTCGCGCTCGCCCCTTATGGCGAGCCAAAATACAACTTCGATGCGCTGCCGCCGATCCGGCTTGCGGAACCGTTCGAAGCCTTGCGCGACAAGTCGGATGCGGCGTTGAAGGCGCGCGGGGCGCGGCCAAAAGTGTTCCTGGCCAATCTCGGCACGCCCGCCGATTTCACGGCGCGCGCGACCTTTGCCAAGAGCTTCTTCGAGGCGGGCGGCATTTTGGCCGTCGACAGCGAGGGTTTTGCCGATCCGGCCAAGCTGGCGGCTGCCTTCAAGGCCTCCGGCGCCGAGCTTGCCTGCCTTTGTTCCAGCGACAAGGTCTATGCGGAACACGCCGAAGCCGCGGCGAAGGCCCTGCAAACCGCAGGCAGCAGACATATCTATCTGGCAGGCCGCCCGACCGAGGCCGAGGCGCGCTTACGGGCCGCCGGCGTCACGGGTTTTGTCTTCGCCGGAGGCGATGCGCTTGCCACGCTGCAAGACGCCTATCGACGGATGGAGCAGGCATGACCGAGCCAGGCAAACCAGTTCTCACCGGCGGCTGCCAATGCGGGGCAGTGCGCTTTGCGGTCTCGGCCGCGCCGGCGAAGATCAGCATCTGTCATTGCCGGATGTGCCAGAAGGCGACCGGTGCGCCGTTCGCCTCCTATGCCGATATCGAGAAGGGTGAGTTCGCCTGGACCAAGGGCACGCCCTCTGCGTTCCGCTCCTCCTCCATCGCGATGCGCGATTTCTGCGCCGCCTGCGGCACTCCGCTAAGCTTCCGCCGCATCGACGGCCCGCGCATCGAGATCATGACCGGTACGTTCGATCGTCCGGATCACGTGGTGCCGACACGGCAATATGGAACAGAGTCGCGGCTTGGCTGGGTGGTCGGCATCGCCAACCTGCCGAGCCAGACCACGCAGCAGAATTACGGGCCGGAGAAGATGGCGACCATCGTCAGCCATCAGCATCCGGACCATGATTGAGCGTCTATGATATGGTCGAAACCATGAGCCGCATTCCCAATTTCGCCGACATCGCCTTCGAGAGAACGACCGCCGCCGCGCCGGCCGGCAGCGCCGAGCCGTGGCTGACTCCCGAGGGCATTTTGGTAAAACCCGCCTATGGCGAGGCGGACCTCGCCGGGCTCGATTTCCTCGAGACTTATCCGGGCATCGCGCCGTATCTCCGAGGCCCCTACCCGACCATGTATGTCAACCAGCCCTGGACCGTCAGGCAATATGCCGGCTTCTCCACGGCGGAGGACTCCAACGCGTTCTACCGCCGCAACCTGGCTGCCGGACAGAAGGGCCTCTCGGTCGCCTTCGACCTCGCCACCCATCGCGGCTATGACAGCGATCATCCGCGGGTCGGCGGCGATGTCGGCATGGCCGGCGTTGCGATCGATTCCATCTACGACATGCGCACGCTGTTTGCGGGCATCCCGCTCGACCAGATGAGCGTGTCCATGACCATGAACGGCGCGGTGCTGCCAATCCTCGCGCTGTTCGTCGCCGCCGCGGGCGAACAGGGCGTGCCGCCGGAGAAGCTCTCAGGGACCATTCAGAACGACATTCTGAAGGAGTTCATGGTGCGCAACACCTACATCTATCCGCCTGCGCCCTCGATGCGGATCATCTCGGACATCTTCGCCTACACCTCGCAGAAGATGCCCAAGTACAATTCGATCTCGATCTCCGGCTATCACATGCAGGAGGCCGGCGCGACGCAGGATCTCGAGCTCGCCTATACGCTCGCCGACGGCGTCGAATATTTGCGCGCCGGCCTTGCCGCGGGCCTCGACGTCGACCGCTTCGCGCCGCGCCTGTCGTTCTTCTGGGCGATCGGCATGAACTTCTTCATGGAAGTCGCCAAGATGCGCGCCGCGCGCCTCTTGTGGGCGAAGCTGCTGAAGCCCTTCAATCCGAAGGATCCGCGCTCGCTTTCGCTGCGCACGCATTGCCAGACCTCGGGCTGGTCGCTGACCGCACAGGACGTCTTCAACAACGTGATGCGCACGACGGTGGAGGCGATGGCGGCCACCCAAGGCCACACTCAGTCGCTGCACACCAATGCGCTCGACGAGGCGCTGGCACTGCCGACCGATTTCTCGGCCCGCATCGCCCGCAACACCCAGCTCTTCCTCCAGCAGGAGAGCGGCACCACCCGCATCATCGATCCCTGGGGCGGCTCCTATTATGTCGAGCGGCTGACGCGCGACCTCGCGGCGAAGGCGTGGAGCCATATCCAGGAGGTCGAGGAGCTCGGCGGCATGGCCAAAGCCATCGAGGCCGGCGTGCCCAAGCTGCGCATCGAGGAAGCCTCCGCCAAGACCCAGGCGCGGATCGATGCCGGCAAGCAGGCGGTGATCGGCGTCAACAAGTACAAGCCGACGGACGAAGCCCCGATCGACATCCTCAAGGTCGACAACACCAACGTCCGCCGGCTCCAGATCGACAAGCTGACCCGGCTGAAGTCCGAGCGCAACCAGAAGGACGTCGATGCTGCGCTCGCCGCGCTGACGCGTTCGGCCGGCGAAGGCAACGGCAACCTGCTCGCGCTCGCCATCGACGCGGCCCGGGCGAAGGCGACCGTCGGCGAAATTTCGGACGCGATGGAGAAGGTGTTCGGCCGGCACCGCGCCGAGATCAAGTCCATCACCGGCGTCTACAAGCGGGAGGCGTCCAGCATGGGTAACCGGGTCGAGAAGGTTCAGGCGCTGATCGACGCCTTCGAGGAGGCGGAGGGCCGCCGCCCGCGCATCCTGGTCGCCAAGATCGGCCAGGACGGCCACGACCGCGGCCAGAAGGTGATCGCCTCGGCGTTCGCCGATATCGGCTTCGACGTCGACATCGGGCCGCTGTTTGCCACCGCCGACGAAGCCGCGCGGCAGGCCGTCGAGAACGACGTCCACATCCTCGGCGTCTCCTCGCTCGCCGCCGCCCATCTCACCGCCGTGCCTGAACTCAAGGCTGCGCTGAAGAAGCAGGGCCGCGACGACATCATGATCATCGTCGGCGGCGTGGTGCCGCCGCAGGATTACGATGCGCTCTACGCGGCCGGTGCCGAGGCGATCTTCCCGCCCGGCACGGTGATCGCGGACGCGGCCGAGGAGCTGATCCGCAAGCTGAACGCCCGGCTCGGGCATAGCGAGGCGGCGGAGTAGATGGTACGCTGGCCGTGTCACCGGCCGGGTTGTCTCCATGACACGTGATGAGGTCATCGCTGCGATACGCAAGAACGCTGATGCCATCAAAGCCAAAGGCGTGTCGAAGCTCGCCATCCTCGGCTCGCGGGCCGGCGACGACTATCTCCCGGACAGCGACATCGATGTCCTGGTCGAGGTCGAACCGGAGGCCACTTTCTCGCTGCTCAACCTGATCGACGTCGAGCAGATCATCGAGGACGCGACCGGCTTGCAGGCGCAGGCGACTGTCCGGCGCTCCGCCTCGCCCCACTCTGCTCAGCAGATCGCGGACGACATCCTCGAAATATTCTGACGCTCACGCAGGAGCACCATCCTTGAAGTTCATGATCAATTTGAGCGTCGCCATGGCGCTTAGCGCAACCTGCGTGATCTCGGCCCTCGCCGCGGACCCAAAGCCCGACGCCGTCGTCAAGACCAAGAGCATCGAGGCGCGCGTCTTCCTCGACGACAAGATCAAGACGGACGCAACGCTCGCGGCGGATTGCCTGGCCGAAGGCAGGAAGTGGCTCGCCAAGAACGCAGCCGAGGCCGCCGCCTCGCGCAAGCAGGACCCGCAATTCTTCAAGGACGGCGGCTGGGATTTCGAGCGCAAATATTCGCTGCGCTCCGTGGTCGGCGACCGCTATGTCAGCCTCCTGCGCAACGACTACATGGACACCCACGGCGCCCATCCCAACTCGGACGTGAACACGATCCTGTGGGACAAGACCGAGCACAAGCGCATCTCGATCCGCCCGTTCTTCACCGAGACCGCCGACAACGGCCCGACGATGAAGGCGATGGTGAAGGCGGTGATCGCCTCGCTGAGAGCCGAGAAGGAGAAGCGCGGGACCAGCGAGACCGCGACCGACGAATGGTTCAAGCCGCTCGCACCGAGCCTGCTCAAGATCGGCGCAGTGACGCTCGCCCCGTCGACCGAAGCAGGCCGGAGTTCCGGTCTCACCTTCCATTATCCGCCCTATGCGGTCGGCGCTTACGCCGAGGGCGAATATGTCGCATTCGTGCCGTGGGACACGCTGAAGCCTTACCTCACCGCGGAAGGCGCGCGCATCTTCGGCGGCGCGCGGCCGAAGGGCGATGCGGAAGAGCCGCAATGATCATCGCTTGAGCAGCAGCACATTGCTCACAGCGCTTTGGTAGCGCTACCTTGCAGCGGCGCTGCAAAGCCGACTAGAATGCCGTTATTGACAAGAGCGCCCGGTGTTACGGGCGCCGCTGGGAGGCATTCATGTCCAAGATTACGCGCCGCGCTTTTGCGGCTTCATCCGCCGCGGTTGCGGCATCCGCCGCATTCGGCCTCGCACCCGCCCGCGCCCAAGCCTATCCGGCGCGCCCCGTCACGGTGATCGTGCCCTGGGGCGCCGGCGGCGGCACCGACGCGACTGCGCGCATTGTCGCAGCCCTGCTGGAAAAGGACCTCGGCCAGCCCTTCAACGTGGTCAACCGCACCGGCGGTTCCGGCGTCGTCGGCCATACCGCGATCGCCACCGCGCAGCCGGACGGCTACACCATCGGCATGCTCACGGTCGAGATCTCGATGATGCACTGGCAGGGCCTGACCGAGCTGACGCCGAAGAGCTACACCCCGCTGGCGCTGATGAACGAGGACCCGCCCGGCATCCGGGTCTCCTCCTCCTCGCCCTACAAGACGGTCAAGGACCTCGCCGAAGCGATCAAGGCCGCGCCGCCCGGCAAGTTCAAGGCCTCGGGCACCGGCCAGGGCGGCATCTGGCATCTGGCGCTGGTCGGCTGGATGCAGGCGATGGGTCTGCCCGCCAACCAGGTCGCCTGGGTGCCGTCGAACGGCGCCGCGCCGGCGATGCAGGATCTCGCCGCCGGTGGCCTCGACCTCACCACCTGCTCGGTGCCGGAAGCGCGCGCCATCATCGAGGCCGGCAAGGCCAGGAGCCTCGCCATCATGGCGCCGGCGCGCAACCCGATCTTCCCGGACGTGCCGACGCTGAAGGAGGCGATGGGCATCGAATACGCGACCGGCGCCTGGCGCGGCATCGGCGCGCCGAAGAACCTGCCCCCGGAGCTCGCAACGAAGCTCACCGCGGCGCTGAAGAAGGTCTACGACTCCGCCGAGTTCAAGGACTTCATGAGCAATCGCGGCTTCGGCACGGTGTGGGGCGATGCCGGCCAGTTCGCTGGCTTCATGGACAAGGGCGACGCCCAGATGGGCGAAGCGATGAAGGCCGCGGGCCTGAGCAAGGCGTGATCTTTCGCCTCTCCCCGCGCTTGTCCCGCCGAAGCTTTAGCGAAGGCGGATGCGGGAAGAGGTCGAATTCGAGCTCCGCTCGAATTCGGGTGAGGGGGAATCTGCGCGAGTCCAACTCTCACCGTCCGCGCGGAAAGTCCCCTCACCCCAACCCTCTCCCCGTAAGAACGGGGAGAGGGAGAAGAAACCCCACAGGACCCCTCCCATGCGTCTTCCCGACTCCGTCACGGGCTCGTTTCTGGTCGTGCTCGGCGCGGCCGCCGCCTATGGCGGCTACATCCTGCCGCCGGTACCGGGGCAGCCGGTCGGCCCCAACGTGTTTCCGCTCGTGATCGGCACGGGGCTTGCGCTGTGCGGGCTCGCGATCGTGTTCGGCATCGGGCATTCCTTCGAGGAGGAGGAAGAACTGATCCCGCTGGAGGACGGCCAGGCAGCAAGCCCGCCGCCGCAGGGCAAGCTCTACGGCCTGCGTGCGCTGCTACCGCCGGCGCTTTTGCTGTTCTACGTTGTCGCTGCCGACCGGCTCGGCTTCATCATCACCGCGGCGATCATGGTCTACGTCACCTCGACCGCGCTCGGGGCGAAGTGGAAGCTGGCGCTGCCGCTCGCCGCGCTCTCGCCCTTCGCCATCCACCTCATCTTCGGCAAGCTGCTGCGCGTGCCGCTTCCTGCCGGCCTGCTGCCGACGCCCTGGTGATCCATGCTGAAAACCCTGCTTGACGCCGTCGCGCTGATCTCCACCTGGGAGGTGATCATCGCGATGTTCGCAGCCTCCGTGTACGGCCTCGTCATCGGCTCGCTGCCGGGCCTGTCGGCGACGATGGCGACCGCCCTGCTCGTGCCCGTCACCTTCTATCTGTCGCCGATCGCGGCGATCGCGACCATCGTGGCGGCGTCCTCGATGGCGATCTTCTCCGGCGACATCCCCGGCGCGCTGCTGCGCATCCCCGGCACGCCCGCTTCCGCAGCCTATGCGGACGAGGCCTATGCCATGACGCGAAAGGGCCAGGCCGAGCTCGCGCTCGGGGCCGGCGTCTGGTTCTCCGCGGTCGGCGGCATCGCCGGCGTGCTGTCGCTGATGATCTTGGCGCCGCCGCTCGCCGAGGTCGCGCTGTCGTTCTCGACCTTCGAATATTTCTGGCTGGCGCTGCTCGGCCTGATGTGCGCCACCTTGGTCGCACGCTCCTCGCCGGTGAAGGCGATCGCCGGCATGTTCCTCGGCCTGCTCGTCTCCTGCATCGGAATCGAGAATCCCGGCGGCGTGCCGCGCTTCACCTTCGGCATCACCGACCTGTTCGGCGGCATCGAGCCGATCCCGGCCCTGGTCGGCGTGTTCGCGGTGGCGCAGGTGATGCGCGCTATGCTGACGCCGGAACCACCTCCACTGCCGCGTCGAAAATTCGGAAGCATCATGGCCGGCCAGTGGAAGCTGACCAGGAAATACCATTGGCAGATGACGCGCGGGAACATCGTCGGCATCATCATCGGCGTGCTGCCCGGCGCCGGAGCCGACATGGCGGCCTGGGTCTCCTACGCGATGTCCAAGCGCTTCTCCAAGGAGCCGGAAAAGTTCGGCACCGGCCATGTCGAGGGCCTGGTCGAGGCCGGCGCCAGCAACAATGCCAGCATCGCCTCGGGCTGGGTGCCCTCGCTGCTGTTCGGCATTCCCGGCGACACCATCGCCGCGATCGCGATCGGCGTGCTCTACATGAAGGGCCTCAATCCGGGGCCGACGCTGTTCACCGAGAAGGCGTCGAGCATGTACGCGATCTATCTGATGTTCATCATCGCGAACATCCTGATGATCCCGCTCGGGATCGCCATGATCCGGGTCGCCGCCTACATCCTGCTGGCACCGCGCTCCACCATCATGCCGATCATCATGCTGTGCTGCGCCGTCGGCTCGTTCGCGATCGGCAACAACATGTTCGGCGTCGTCACCGTCGCCGCCTTCGGCGTGATCGGCTACGTGATGGAGGCGAACGGCTATCCCGTCGCCGCGATGGTGCTCGGCATCGTCATGGGCACCATGGTCGAACAGGCCTTTGTCACCTCGCTGATCAAGTCCGACGGCAGCATCCTGCCGTTCTTCGAACGCCCCGTCGCCGCCATCCTCGCCGCCATGGCGATCGGCGCACTGCTCTGGCCGGTGATGGTGTGGGTCTGGCACAAGGTGAAACCGGTGCAGGCGGTGGCAGCAACATCCCGGTGATAGCGGGCGGGCGGCCCTCGCCTGCCCCGCCAGGGGCGGTCCAGCCGGCTCCGCCATGCTGGGCCAGGCGGTCGCCCTGTGCTAGTGTCCGGTCATGACCGATGTCGCAGACATTCCGCTCCAGACGCTTGTCGGGAAGCTCCGAGAGCTTGCTCCCGCCCTGAGGGCTGCGGGTGTCACCCGGCTTTACCTGTTCGGGTCCCGCGCGCGCGGCGACGCCCGGCCAGACAGCGATCTCGACGTGCTGATCGAGACGACCTCGCGCGAGGAAACGCCGCGGTTCGACTACTTTAGAGCCCTGCATTTGATCGAGGACCATGTCGGCCTCCGAGCGCAGATATCGATGCGGGACTTACTGAAGCCGCGCATGGCCGAGCGTATCGCGGATGATCTGGTCGAGGTCTTCTGAATGCCGCCGACCGTGGAAGACCGGCTGCGAGATATTCTGGAAGCCATCACTGACATCGAAAGTGTCGTGAAGGACTTCACATTCGATCAATTCGTCTCTGAAAAGACTACCCGTCTGGCAGTCGAACGCCTTCTCGAGATCGTCTGCGAGGCATCAAGATTCATCCCGGATGACGTCAAACGAACCGAGCCCGGGATCGACTGGCGCAAGATGATCGACTTCGGAAATCTTCTGCGCCATGCCTACCACATGACGAAGGCTGAGATCGTTTGGGACATCATTCAAACTCACCTTCCCACATTGAAATCCTGCGCTGAAAGACACATTCGCAAGTCGGGCCGCTAGCGGCTGGACGCGAAAACAATGATGACCAGTAGCAAATCCATCGACATCAAATCCCTCGCCCGCGATCTCCGCTCCGGCAGTCGCGCGGCCCTCGCCCGGGCCATCACGCTGGTGGAGAGCCGGCGCGGCGACCACCAGGCGCTGGCGCGGGAGCTCGTGCAGATGCTCCTGCCCGACACCGGCAAGGCGTTTCGTGTCGGCATCACCGGCTCGCCCGGGGTCGGCAAGTCCACCACCATCGATGCGCTCGGCACCTTTTTGATTGAGCAGGGCCACAAGGTCGCCGTGCTCGCGGTCGATCCGTCCTCGGCGCGCAGCGGCGGCTCGATCCTCGGCGACAAGACGCGAATGGCGCGGCTGTCGGCCTCGGACAATGCCTTCATCCGCCCCTCGCCGTCCTCGGGCACGCTCGGCGGCGTTGCCGCCAAGACGCGCGAGGCGATGCTGCTGTGCGAGGCGGCCGGCTTCGGCGTTGTGCTGGTCGAGACCGTCGGCATCGGCCAGTCCGAGACCGCGGTCTGCGACATGACCGACTTCTTCCTCGCCCTGATGCTGCCGGGCGGCGGCGATGAGTTGCAGGGCATCAAGAAGGGCCTGGTCGAGCTCGCCGACATGATCGCGATCAACAAGGCCGACGGCGACAACCTCAAGCGCGCCAACATCACCGCCGCCGACTATCGCGGCGCGCTGCATATCCTCAGCCCCCGGTCCGAACATTGGCACCCGCCGGTCGAGACCTATTCGGCGCTGACCGGCACCGGCATCGCAAAGATCTGGCAAAAGATCCTCGATCACCGCAAGGCGATGAACGCGTCCGGCGATTTCGCCGCGCGGCGGCGCGAGCAGCAGGTGAAATGGATGTGGTCGATGCTGGAGCAGCGCATGCTGGCGCGGCTGCGCAGCGAGGCATCGGTGCGGACGAAGGTCCGGAAGATCGAGGCCGAAGTCGCCGACGGCCATCTCACGCCGGCGCTCGCCGCCGAGCAGATTCTGGAGTTGCTGCAATGAGCGACAAGCTCCGCATTCTCCTGACCGGCTTCGGTCCCTTCCCCGGCGCGCCCTATAATCCGACGCAGCCGCTGGTCGCGCGGCTGGCACGGCTGCGCCGCCCAGCGCTCGACGATGTCGAGATCGCGAGCCACATCTTCCCGGTCACCTATGCGGCGGTCGACCGGCAATTGCCCGAGGTGCTCGCGGCGCAGAAGCCGGACGCGCTGCTGATGTTCGGCCTTGCGGCGCGGACCTCGTACCTGCGCATCGAGACCCGCGCACGCAACGCGGTCACCATGCTCTGGCCCGATGCCGACAACACGCGCTCGAGCAAGCGCGGCATAGCCGGCAATGCGGATGCGATGCTGTTCGGCCCGCACACCGCAAGGCTGCTGCGCGCGGCACGCCTCACCGGCATCGATGCGCGCGCCTCGCGCGATGCCGGCGCCTATCTCTGCAACTATCTGAGCTGGCGCGCGATCGAGAACGCGAGGGACGGCGGGCCACAGCTCGCGGCGTTCATCCATATTCCCCTGCTCGCGCGCAGCGGAGCGGTGCGGCGCAAGGGCGCGCCACGGATCACGCTGGAGGAGCTGGTGGATGCCGGGGAAGCGATGCTGATGGAGATGGTGCGATTGGCCCGGAAGGCCCGTACTTCGTAGGGGGTAAACATTTAACCCTACCGCGAACAATCCTCACGGCCCCGGCCGCGCTGCGCTACCTAACCGCTGCGGACACGCCCCGCGTCCGCCGGAGGACGCATCCATGGACCTCAACCGGCGTCATCTCATCGGAGCCTCGACCGCCGGCATCGCTGGCGCGCTGGCCATGCCGGCCGACGCCGCGCGCGCGGCGCCACTGACGTCACTGCTCGGCCGCGATGCCACGCAATATGGCGTGCGGCCCGGCAGCAGCGAGGACCAGACACGCGCACTCCAGCGCGCCATCGACGAGGCCGCGCACGCGCAGATGCCGCTGGCGCTGCCGCCGGGCGTCTATCGCAGCGGATTGCTGCGGCTGCCGAACGGCGCACAATTGATCGGCGTACGCGGCGCGACGAAACTCGTCTTCACCGGCGGCGCCTCGGCAATCCAGAGCGACGGTTCCGATGCGATCGGCCTTTCCGGCATCACCTTCGACGGCGGCGGCATCCCGCTGGCGACGCGGCGCGGACTGATCCACGTTCTCGGCGGCCGCGACGTCCGCATCACCGATTGCGAGATCACAGGCTCCGGCGGCAGCGGCATCTGGCTCGAGCAGGTCTCCGGCGATATCTCCGGCAACATCTTCACCAACATCGCGGTGACGGCGGTGGTCTCGTTCGATGCCAGGGGCCTCAGCGTCGCCCGCAACACCATCATCGGCACCAACGACAACGGCATCGAGATCCTGCGCAGCGCGATCGGCGATGACGGCACGCTGGTCGCGGACAACCGCATCGAGGACATCAAGGCCGGTCCCGGCGGCTCCGGCCAGTACGGCAACGCCATCAACGCCTTCCGTGCCGGCAATGTGATCGTGCGCGGCAACCGCATCAGGAACTGCGACTATTCCGCGGTGCGCGGCAATTCCGCCTCGAACATCCACATATCAGGCAACAGCGTCAGCGACGTGCGCGAGGTCGCGCTCTATTCCGAGTTCGCGTTCGAGGCGGCCGTGATCGCCAACAACACGGTGGACGGCGCCGCCGTCGGCGTCTCCGTCTGCAATTTCAACGAGGGCGGCCGCATCGCGGCGGTCCAGGGCAACATCATCCGCAACCTGATCCCGAAGCGGCCGATCGGCACCGCGCCTGACGACGATGCCGGCGTCGGCATCTACATCGAGGCGGATACCTCGGTGACCGGCAACGTGATCGAGAACGCGCCGTCCTACGGCATCGTCGCCGGCTGGGGCAAATACCTGCGCGACGTCGCGATCACGGGCAACGTGATCCGCAAGGCGCTGGCCGGAATCGGCGTCTCCGTGGTGCCGGGCGCCGGCACCGCGCTCGTCAACAACAACATGATCTCGGAGACGCCGCGCGGCGCCGTGGTCGGCCTCGATCACGCGCGCGCGGTGACGGCCGATCTGTCGGCGGACGGCGCGCAGCGCTTTGCGCAGGTGGTGCTCGGCGGAAATGCGGTGCGGCGGTAGTTGCATGGTTGGCAGATGGGGCCGTTCATCCTTCGAGGCTCCCTCTTGCGGTGCGTTGCGCCGCTTGCTCACACCTCAGGATGACGGGTTTGAAAAGGCGCGGCCGCCTTCTCACCCTTCCCTTTAGAACGTATTCCGCAGCAGCGGGTACTTCGCCTCGATGCCGTCGAGGCTGAGGGTGAATTCGACGACGCGCTCGGGGGCGGCGACGATTTCGGCGGCGGGTGGGGAGAACTGCGGCAGAAGCGATGCCATCGCAGCAGGCGCCGTGGGCGGCGCCATCGCGGCAGGCGCGGCGAGCGGCGCGAGCGGGGCTTCGGTCACCTCGGCGAGCACATTCGGCGTGGGGGCGAGCTTGACCGGCACGGCGGTCTCGGGGGCGATGTGGACGGCCTTTGGCTGCAACATCTTGGGCTGCACGGTCTGGGCCTGCTGCTCACGCGGAAACACGCGGGGCATCGTCGCCGGCGACCAGCCGAATGCGGGAGTGACGCTCGCGGCCGCCGCGGCGACGTCCCCGCCGGTGGCGATGGCGCGCCAGGTCTGGACGGCGCGCTTGGCTTCCTGGATGTTTTCGAGGAATGCGATCTCGGAATGATACCGGCGCCAGCGTCCGGTCTCGAACATTTCGGTGAGATGTTCCAACCGCTGTTCGGCGAGAGCGCACCAGCGTGCCGCGATCTCACGGCTACCAGCCGCGCCGCGAACAAACTCGCGAACAGACTCCTGGCGATGTGTCATGAACCAGCCCGTCATGAGAAAAATACGGACGCGGGGACGCAACGCACACGAATCAATTTAGACGCGACATGAATATTTTGTGGAAAAGTTTTGACTTGTCCAGCAACGACACCTCGTTCGTCGTGAAATACCGTAGTCGCGCGGAGATTTGCTGTGTTTTCGAGTCAAGCTTCGCACAAGCATAGCGGACGTGCGGGATGCCGGCCGACCGATGGCGATGAACGCAAACGCGATCCTTCAACCGGAAGCTGATCTCAAACACGGCTTCAAGGAATCGGATGCCCGAAAAGAAAAGACCCGTCCGGGGGGACAACCGGACGGGTCGAGCCATATGGGCGCTTGGGGTGGATGGGCGCTCGCGCCTGATATGACTGATGGGGAGGGATGACCGCTCCCACATAATTTGGTCGTGGCAGCCGGCCGAACGTTCAATGCCGCGTTCGATTATTTAACCTTCGGCCCGCGCGCAAAGTTGCCGCAGCGCCTATCGCGCCGCCGGCCTATCCGCCTGAAAAATCGTGGATTTATCATCCGCGCTCGACAGCGAGGGCTGCTCGATCGCGCGGATGCCGGGCTCGTCGCGACGTGGCTGCCCATCTTCACGTTTTGTTGTACCGGACGCAGCCGCCACCGGCGTCGCGCTGTCGGCGGGAACAGCCATGACCGCGGCAAACGCATCGGCCTCGCCGTCGCCGAACAGATCGTCACGCCCGGGTGAGCCGAGATCGCGCGCGGTCTTCGCAAGCGTCATGCGCAGCGCCTCCGGCTTGAGCGCGTAGTTGCGCTCGAGCAGCAGCGCCGCGACGCCGGAAACATAGGCCGCCGAGAACGAGGTTCCCGACGTCATCTGGTATTTGCCTTCCGGCGCCGGCAGGAAGATGTCGACGCCCGGCGCCGCCAGCGCGATGTAGTTGCCGCGGTTGGAGGCGGTGAACAGCTTGTCCTGCTGGTCGGTCGCGCTGACCGCGATCACGTTGGGATTGGCGGCGGGATAGAGCGGCGGCGATTTCGCACCCGCATTGCCGGCGGCCGCGATCAGCACGAGGCCGCGCGCGGCGGTCGCCGCGATGGCCCGCTCGATCACGGCATCCTTCGGACCGGCAAAGCTCATATTGACGATCTGCGCGCCATGCTCGGCGGCGTAGTTCAGCGAGCGCAGGATGATATAGGACGAACTCTCGGCGCCGCCCGTGGTACCGCCGAAGGCGCGGATCGCGATAATGCGCGCCTCGGGCGCGCTGCCCATCAGCCGGGCATGCGCCACGATCGCCCCGGCGATGCCGGTGCCGTGAATATGCGGGCCCTCGGCGCTGCCGAGCGCATCGAAATTGTCGGCGATGGAATTGGCGAGCTCGGGATGCTTGGCGTCGATGCCGGAGTCGATCACGGCAACCGTCACGTTGGCGCCGTGCGCCAGCGTGTGCGCCTGCGGGAGGCGGAGCTTTGCCAGCACATATTGCGCCGGATCGCCCTCGGTCGGCACGGAGGATTTCTGGTCCTGGAGCACGTAGCGGAAGTTGGGCTGGACCGAGCGCACGCTGCCGTCGGCGGCGAACTCGCGCCGCACCGTCTCGGCGGGACGGCCGTCGGTGATGCGGAACAGGCCGAAGGTCGCCCCGATCAGCGGGAAATTCTCGGACGCGATGCGCGCAAGGCCGTGGCGACGCGCGAGCTGGTCGGCTTCGGTCACCGACAGCGCGCCGTCGATCTCGGCGACGAATTCGCCTGCGAAGATACGCTGGTTCAGCGCGACGGGCGTGTTGTTGCCGCGCCCCTTGCCCGCACTCTTCTTGCCGGACTTGCCGGCGCCGTCACCGCCTGCATTCGGCTGTGCCAGGCATTCGCCGTCGGCGTCGCGGTAGGGTGCCGTGCAGGACGGATAGAGGTTCGGCGAGTAGCGCGCATAAGGCAGCACCGGCGCCGGCCCCATCCGGGGCGAAGGAATACGTGCGGTCGTCATCGTGCGCGGGCCGCGATCGATGCTCACCGCCCGCGCAGCGACGCTGGGAGAGATGGTCGGCGTGCGCGAGGGGACGCTGATCGTGGGCGTGCGCATGATCGCCTGCGCCTGCGCAACCTCGACGCCGAGACAGGCGGCGAGCAGCAGCGCGGCTCCGACCGACGAAGCGAAGGCCCCGGCTCGCAACTTACTCTCGGACTTGCGCGTCATCGGTTCAGCGGCGCCTTACGGCGCCGCGACGGCGAGGTTGACGAACTTCTCGCGCTGCATCCTGCCGAGCAGCGAGGCGAGCTCGTCCTGGCTCATCGCCTTGTCGAACTGGAGGCGGAACATGCCACCCTTGGCATCCCCGATGATCGAGGCCTGGTAGCTGTCGAGCAGCGCCGTGATGTCGGCGACCCGCGCCTCGGGCGTGAAGCGTACCAGTGCGCGCGCCGGTGCAACGGCAGCCCCAAGCTCGCGCGTGATCGGCGCGCTGGTCGAAAGCGAGGCGGTCTGGAAGGTCGTGGGCTGGGTCTTCACCAGCACCGCGCCGATGATGCCGGCCTGGAGCATGAGCGCGACGGCACCGAGGCTCGCCGACCAGGCCAGCGTCCGCGGCGACAGGCTCGCGAAGAAGGTCGAGATGCGCGCCGACAGCGGCAGCGATCCGGTCGCACGCGCCGGTTCGGCGTCGATCGCGGCGAACAGCTTCTGCATCGCGCGTGCCGACGGAGCACCCAGGCTCTCGTTCAGATGGATGGTCTCTTCGTACTCGCCGCGGATCGCGGCATATTGCTTGGCGAGCTCGGGATCACGTGCCAGCGCTTCCTCGACGCGGCGGGCGTCGCGCGCGTTCAGCGTGCCGGCCGCGTGCCACGGCAGCAGCAGTTCAATCTCACTGGGCTCTTGCTCCAGCATCTTCTTGCTCAAAGCCATCATGGCCAGCCTCGCTCAACGCCGGCTGCCTTCAGCAGTTCGGCCAGTTTCTTGCGCGCGTAGAACAAGCGCGTCTTCACAGTGTTCTCCGGTATCCCGACGATTCCGGCCACCTCTTCCACGGACTTCTCGTGGTAGTAGACGAGATCGACGATTTCCCGGTGTTCCGGCGAGAGGCCCGTCAGACACCCCCGCAACGCTTCACTGGTATCCTTCTTCTGCACCACCGTTTCCGGATCGTCGGACGTATCCTCGATCGCGTTCGCGGCGTCTTCGTCCAACTCAAAGTCCTTCCTGCGCCGAAGCGCCGAGAGGGCCTTGAATCGGGTAATGGCCAGCAGCCAGGTGGAAACTGCGGATCGACCCTCGAACTTGCCGGCTTGACGCCAGACGTCGAGAAACACCTCGCTGATGAGGTCTTCCGCCGCCTGCTCGTCCCGTACGAGCCTGAGGCCGAACCTGTAGACCCTGACATGGTGCCGCCCGTACAGCACCTGCATGGCAAGCCGGTCACCCTGAGCGATCCTGGCGATGAGGATCTCGTCCGAAGCCGCCTGTGTCACGCTCAAAGGCCGTCTCGCAAGGTTGGTCGGGTCGATGCAGCGGACGGTTCGACGGCAGGTGCAAAATTGTTCAACCTACCGCAGTCATACGGGAGCTTGTGTGATCTACCCCACATACGCGGATTTTTCCTATCCCGCCCGTGCGGGTCGGCCGTTTCGATCCAGATCGGTAACATAATACTGCAATATTTCCCTACGGAATGCCTGCCCGGACACGGGCGGGCCGACCAAGTTCGGTTCCATAGCAGTCCTGCACGACGTATGTCTCACGAAGCCCTGCTTTGGCTCGACCGCATCGCAAACGATGCCTAATCGCCGGCAAATTCCCCCAGCGACGGACATCACCCTGTTCTGCGCTGCACGGTTCGGATTCGCTTCCAAAGGATACCAAACCTAAAGGCTTGCCACGTAGATTTTTGGGCTGACATCCACCATTGGCGGGACCATGAACACGGCCGCGACGTCCTTTCCGGAGAGGAATGCCGCTGAGATCGCGGAACTCGTCCGCGCGCCCGAGGCGGCGGCCCCCGAAGTCCGGGCGCGCCGGGCCCGGCAGCGCCGCCAGATGTATATCGGCCAGGTGGCGAGCTATTCGCTCGGCGCCTCGGTCCTGCTGATCTACGCCTATGACGGCGCGATCTCGGTCGACATTGCCTCGCTGTTCTGGTTCGGCGGCCTCCTGATCATCGGCACGTTCACCGTGCTGTCGGAGGCCGGCGTCGGTGACAGGTTCACCGATCACTATCTCACCGTCTTCCAGATCTCGGCGCATATGGCGCTGCAATTCGTGTTCCTGCTGTCGGTCCCGACCATCGGCATCGCCTTCATCTGCGTGCTGTTCCTGATCTTCGCCTTCGGCACGCTGCGCATGACCTCGGCCCAGGCGATGATCACCTGGATGCTCGCGGCCATCGGCCTTGCCGCCGTCTTCCTCGCCTCCGACCTGCCGATCGGCATGCCCGTTGCAACGCGGCTGCAGCGAACCGCCTCGATGCTGTGCTTCGTGCTGGTGATCGGCCAGTGCGCCTTCCTCGGCCTGTTCGGCGCCACGCTGCGCAAGATCCTGTACCAGCGCAGCATCGAGCTGAAGGCCGCCTATCAGCGCATCGAGGAACTGGCCGAGCTCGACGAGCTGACCGGCTCCTACAACCGCCGCTGCATCATGCGGCTGCTCGACGCCGAGATGGACAAGTCGCGGCGGGCATCGACACCTTGCGCGATTGCGCTGATCGATCTCGACTGGTTCAAGCGCATCAACGATGCTCACGGCCATCCCGTCGGCGACGAGGTGCTGCGCACCTTCGCGATCACCATTTTCGCCAACATCCGCCCGGCCGACTGCTTCGGCCGCTACGGCGGCGAGGAATTCCTGCTGTTGCTGCCGGACACCGATGGCGAGGCGGCCTCGCGCATGCTCGAGCGCTTGCGCAGCATCGTCGCCGATCTCGACTGGAGCGCATTCTCCCCGGGCATGCGCGTGACGATTTCCGCGGGCGTCGTGACGCTGCGCGACGTTGATACTGCCGACACGATTCTCGCGCGCGCCGACAGCGCGCTCTATTCCGCCAAGGCGCAAGGGCGCAACCGCATTGCAACGAGCTGACCAACCCATTTTCTCCGGCGCGTGAGAAGCCGCCGCCGAACCGAACGCTCCAGGACAGGGCAATGATATCCAGATCCGCCAGACCATCCGAGAACCTGCTCGAGGAATTGCAGGCTGCGCTCTCGCACGGCACCGTTGCGCGCCGGGTCGAGGCGCTGCGCCGCGTCACCGATCTGTTCGTGGGCAATGCAGTGGATTACTCCGACGAGCACATCCGCGTGTTCGACGACGTATTCCAGTGCCTGATCGAACAGATCGAGACCTCGGCGAGGGCGCTGCTCGCCGACCGCCTCGCACCGATCGCGGCGGCACCGCCGAAGATCATCCGCACGCTCGCGCTCGACGAGGTCATCGAGGTCGCAGGACCGGTGCTGTCGAAATCGGAACGGCTGGACGAGGCGACCCTGATCGAGATCGCGCGCATGCGGGGCCAGGCGCATCTGAAGGCGATCTCGCTGCGGCGGGTGCTGTCGGAAGCACTCACCGACGTGCTGGTGACGCGCGGCAACGAGGACGTCGTGCAATCGACCGTCAGCAATCCCGGCGCACAGCTCTCTGAGGGCAGCCTCACCGACCTCGTCACGCGGGCCGAGCGCGACGACGACCTCGCCACCTGCATCGGCCTGCGGCCCGACCTGCCGCGCCACCACTACCTGAAGCTGGTCGCGAAGGCGTCCCTGAGCGTGCGCAGGAAGCTCGAGGCCGCGCATCCGGAGCTCGCGGACGAGGTATCGAGCGTGGTCCAGGAAGCGGCCCAGCGGGTCCGCGCCGCGGCCATGACCAGGCAGACCGAGATAGCGCGCGCGCTGGTGAAGTCGCTCCACGAGGACGGCCGCCTCAACGAATTCCAGGTCACCGCCTTCGCCGAGCAAGGCAAGTTCGACGAGACCAATGCGGGCCTCGCAGCGCTCGCCGGCGTTGCGGTCGAGACCGCCGAGACCATGATGATCGAGAGCCGCATCGAGGGCGTGATGATCCTCGCCAAGGTCGCGGGCATGCAGTGGTCGAGCGTACGCGCGATCATCGCCATGCGCGAAAAGCTCTCGGGCGGCTCGCAGACCGACATGCTGACGCTGCGCGACACCTATGAAGCCCTGCGCTCATCGACCGCGCAGCAGGTGCTGCGTTTCCACCGCATGCAGCACGGCACGACGCCCGCTGCCTGAGCAGACGTGCTGCCGCCGCCGTCAGGCGTCGGGCATGCGATGCAGCAGCTTGTCGAGCGTGATCGGGTAGTCGCGCACCCGTATCCCGGTCGCGTTGTAGATGGCGTTGGCGAGCGCCGCCGCGACGCCGCATAGCCCGAGCTCACCGATCCCCTTGGCCTTCATCGGCGAAGACGTCGGGTCCGTTTCGTCCAGGAAGATCGTATCCTGGTGCGGAATGTCGGCATGAACTGGAACCTCGTAGCCGGCGAGATCATGGTTGACGAAGAAGCCGGTGCGCTTGTCCACCTCCAGCTCTTCCATCAGCGCCGCGCCGACGCCCATCGTCATTGCGCCGATCACCTGGCTGCGCGCCGTCTTCGGGTTGAGGACCCGGCCTGCGGCACAGACGGCGAGTGGGATTAGCCCTTCACAATGGCATGAACTTATGTGCGTCGTTCATGAATGCAGGCGCGATCGGGCTGATCGAAAGTCGGAAGTCGCGGCCATGTGACGCGACGTCAATTTGCGCGGAACGCCTTCAGTCGCGCAGGGCTTCAGTAGCGCAGGACTTTCGAGCCCACGAGCGCGCCGACCGCCGCTACCAGCGCGGCCGCGAGCGTGTACCAGGTCGCGACGAACAGCGGCGAGTCGTCGGTGCAGTGCGAGGCGTAGGGCGTCGCGGCGAGCCCGGCGGACCGGATCAAGCTCCAGAGCCTTCTCCCCACGGGCCATCCACGGCGCGCGGCGCTTATGGCGCCGGCGATTTTTTTGTTTTAGCCTTCCGGAGGATTCGTCCCCGGGGGGTGGTATTGTTGCGTCTTGTCAAGCCGATAACACGGTCAGAACTTGAGCTTTGGCGTTTTCAGAGCTTGGCATTCTGGGGGGCTTGCGTTGGCGCCGTTGCAGCTGGCCTGTCGGCCTATCTGATCCTGAATGCCGCCAGGCCGGACCTTGCCGTAAACCTGGCACAGGACTTTCCGGTCGTTCAATCAGACGTCCCGCACAGCGAGGCCACCAAGCGCGCCGAGAAAATCTTCTATGTCCTGTTCTACGCGTTCGGCGCTGCCGCAGCGTTTGCTGCCCTCAAGCTACGAAAGTTTTTCGAAGGCCGCTCGCTCGTTCTGTTCTACCTCTCGTCGGTGATCATCGTCACAGAGCTGCATCCGTTCCTGCGGGCCACATTCGAGCCTAGACTTCAAAGGGTCGCGCTGACCGTCCTTGTCGTCGCCGGCTTCATCCCTTTCGTGAAACGCTTCCCGATCCGCATTCACATCGATGGCGATGCGGAATCCAGGCCGATCAGGCTATTCGAATTTCGATGGGTCGATGCGGCGCTGATCGCTGCGCTGCTGGCCCTGATCCTGCCCGGGGACGTGCAGGGCATGGCCACGCGGGCGTTGGTCGGCAATCATCCGGTATCCTACCTGACGGGGCCGGCGCTCTATCACTTTGCAAAGGACATGGTGCCCGGCCGCGACTTCCTGTCGTTCTACGGATACGGACCGCCTTACGTGTTGAGCAGGTTCCTCACCACGGACGTCAACGCCCTGTATTGCCACTACATCCGGATCATTGCGGCAAGTCTCGTGGTGTTCCACCTGTCGGCCTATTGGGTGCTGCGGGACTTCTTCCAGAATCGGGCGATGCCCTTCGTCTTGACGGTCGTGTTTCTCGCCCTGTGCCAGTACGCCAACGGTGACGCTTTCGGCGGGCCGTCCGCGCTCGCGATCCGGTACATGTTCGTGTTCATCGCCGTGGGCATTCTGGCGCGCCTCATGGTGAAACCGTCCGACTGGTTGCTGGTGGCGCTGTCCGCCGTCTGCGCCGCCTCGATCTTTTGGAACACCGAGACCGGGATCTATACCTGGGCTGTGGCTTGTGCTGCGTTATGCGTGCGGTTGCTGGAACGGCGCCGGTTTTGGGAGGTCGCGGCTTTCACCGGCATGTCGATCGTGTTCCTGCTGGCATTGTTCGTTGCCGCATTCGGCCCAGCCGTCCTTTCAAAGAACTTCCTGTACGTCTTACTTGCCCCGCTCGGTCTGCACAGCTTCTCGAACTGGGTAGCGGTGATCCTGATCTGGAATCCCGGCTTCGGGACGGTCTACCAGATCGTCATGCCCGCGATCGCCATCGGCACGGCGGTGAGCGTCGCCGGTGCGTGGACCGGCTCACGCACGATCGAGCGCGCTTATCTGCTGGTTCTGTCTCTCGTCGCGCTGGTGTTCATGATCAAGTGGGTAAACCGATCGCTCGATGCGGTATGGCAGCAGAACGCGTTTGCTTATCTTGCCGTTGGCGCTTGGTGGGGCCGATCGGCATTTCGTGCCGCTGTCGGCCGAATGAAGTCGCAGTTGGTCCCGGCCGTGTCGCTGGCGGCGGTCGCCGTCGTCTCGGTCGCCGTGCTTCTGAGTGCGCAGGATCGGCGACAGACAGAGACGATGACGATCGGCCTACGGTCGTATTTGAAGTATCCAAGCATCGCCAGCTTCCGATGGAAACAAAGCGCGGACCCGGTCAAGGTCGCGCTCGACGCCAGCGACGTCGACCTGGTCAACAAGGTCGTGCCACCCGGTGGCCGCATGCTGCTGTTGTCGGACCAGGATTGGGCTGTTCTCCCGACGCTTGGCCGGGCTCCCAAGAGCGAATTCATGCCTTTCCGGGACGCGTTCAGCCGGGACCAGGTGATCAGGAGTTTTGCCGGGGCCGACTATTTCTTCTTGGAACGCGGCGCGACCTACCAATATGATTGGATGAAGGGGATGGTGGACGAGATCTTGCAGGAGCAGTTCGAACGCTCCGAAGAATCGACCCGGTTCATCCTCTATCGCAGGAAGTCATGACGCCGAAACTTGCGCGGATTGTTTGAGCGCTGACGACGGAACGCGTGGCCTGGCTGCGCGGTCAGTATCTCAGGACTTTCGAGCCGGCCAACGCGCCGACCGCCGCGACGAACGCGGTCGCGAGCGTGTACCAGGTCGCGACGAACAGCGGGGAATCGTCGGTGCAGTGCGAGGCGTAGAGCGTCGCGGCGAGCCCGGCCGACACCAGGCCGGCGAGCGCACCGGCGAGCGCGGGGTGCGATGGCGCACCGTGGCGCAGGCCGAACAGCGCCCCCGCCAGCAGCGGCAGCGACATCGCGGGGATCGCCAGCAGGCAAACCCTGGAGTTCTTGCCCATCAGCCGCATCGTCATCGGCATGGCCGGCGCCATCATCGCCTCGCCGCCGATCGCGACCGCAAGCAGGCCGACGGGAAGCAGCAGCAGCCAGCCCCAGCCGCGCAGCAAGGCTTCGGGTCGCGACAGATGCAGGCTGACGATGATCGCGGGGATCGCAAGCGACAGCGTGACCGCGAACTTCATGTCGAAGAACGGGTTGTGCATCGCCGTCATCACGTCGTGACGCACGCCGAGGAAGGTGGCGAAGATCAAGATCGACAAGGGCGCCGCCACAAGCAGCGCCATGGTCAGCACAGCGCCGACGCGCGGTGCGCGATGGGCGTTGTCGGCCGCGAGCGAGCGAATGAGTTGATCGGTATCCATGACTAGTGGTCCCGCAGTTTGGCCGTGAGCGCCGTAAGTCCGCGATGCAACGCGACTCGCACTGCGCCCTCGCTCATCGAAAACTTTGCCGCCGTGTCCTTGATCGACGCGCTGTCGACCGCGATCGACTGCAACACGTCGCGCTGGCGCTGCGGCAGCGTGTTGAGCTGCGCTGTGACCTCGCCCGCCGAAGCCGTCTCCTGCGGCGTCTCGCCCGGCAGGGTCTCGGCGAAATCGTCGATGTTGACGAAGACGCGGCGGCCCCGCCGTCTTAGCGCATCGATCAGCTTGTTGCGGGCGATCGCGAACAGCCAGGGTGCGAAGGGGGCTTCGCTGTCCCAGGTGTGCCGCTTCAGATGCACCGCCAACAGAATCTCCTGCACGATATCCTCGGCCTGGTCGGGAGGCTGGCCGGCCCGCGCCAACCCGCGCCTCGCGGCAGCGCGCAGCACCGGCGTGACCGCCTTCAACAGGCGATGATACGCCGCATCATCGCCTGCCATGGCCGACCGCATCAGGCCGGTCCATTCGTCCTCACGTCCGCGCACGCGCGCCCTCACCATGCAATTCGGCCGCTCTTTCAATTTGTTACACCGGCACCCGCATGATCACGAACTCGTGATCGGCGACGTGCCAACTCTCCCACGCGGCCGTGGAAATCCGCGACGGCTCATAACACCGATCGGTCCCGTCCGCACCCGGCGGCCAGCCCCGAAGGGGTGGCTTGCCCCGTTTTTGCCCGGTGTAGCCCGAAGATTCCCATTTTTTGCCCCGCTGTCGTCACGTCACGGCGTCTCTGTTCGGTCCGGGATGGGTGGATTGGGGAGATCGTCAACATGATGAAAGCCAGCGGGCGCGCTGCCCTGATTCTTCTGGCCGGGCTTTTCCTGCTGTTCGGAGGCGCTGCGCAGGCGGCGCCGGCTTCGGCTGCGAGCAACCAACCGGACAGCGCAGGCAAACAGGCTGATGCAGTCCAGCCGAGCAAGCACCGGCGCCACGATGCTCGCCGCACCAACAGCAAGACGGCGCAGAAGTCCTCCGACGACAAGGCCGGCAAGACGGACGCCGCGGCCAAGACCGACGAGGCCAAGGCCGACAACAAGGCTGACAACAAGGCCGATGGCGACGTGGCGGCCTCGAGCCAGATGCCGCCGGAAGTCGCCAACGCCAATGCGCAGCTCGCCGCCGACACGCCGCCCGCGGCCGCGGCCTCCGCGATGACGGGCCGCGCCAACGACAACGTCCAGGCAGCGGCCGATAATACCGCCACCCCGAATGCCGAGAACCAGGTGGTGGCGCCCGACCAGCTCAACGATCTCGACCGCGCCCTGCAACAGGACAGCCCGCCGGCGCAGAAGCAGAACGCGGTGATCGCCGCAACCGACGCGCAGCCGCGGCCCGCGCCGGTGATGGCGAGCAGCCAGCAGAGCACGGCCTGGGACCAGAGCTCCCTGATCGGCAAGATCTTCATCGGCGTCGGCACGCTGCTGACGCTGGCCTCCGCCGCGCGGATGTTCATGGCCTGATTTCCTGGCCTGATCTTTTGGCCCGACGGACCTCGTCCGGGACGCGCAGTTTGCTGCGCGTTCCGGGCGCCCTTGTTCCGGCAGCTTTTCGGGCCCCCTTGAAGCCCACCGCGCTAGCGGGCACATTGCCCGCCCAATCAAAAGCGTGGGTGGAGCATGAGCACGTTCGAACACATCATCGTCGAAAGCAAAGGCGCGGTCGGTATCATCAAGCTGAACCGGCCGAAGATGCTCAATGCGCTCTCCTTCGGCGTCTTCCGTGAGATTGCAGCTGCGGTCGACGATCTCGAGGGCGATGATGCCATCGGCTGCATCGTCGTGACCGGCAGCGAGAAAGCCTTTGCCGCCGGCGCCGACATCAAGGAGATGCAGCCGAAGGGCTTCATCGACATGTTCTCCGAGGATTTCGCCGCGATCGGCGGCGACCGCGTCGCGCGCTGCCGCAAGCCGACCATCGCCGCGGTCGCGGGCTACGCGCTCGGCGGCGGCTGCGAGCTCGCCATGATGTGCGACTTCATCATCGCCGCAGACACCGCCAAGTTCGGCCAGCCCGAAATCACGCTCGGCACCATTCCCGGCATCGGCGGCACCCAGCGCCTGACCCGCGCCATCGGCAAGTCCAAGGCGATGGACCTCTGCCTCACCGGTCGCATGATGGATGCAGCGGAAGCCGAGCGCTCAGGCCTCGTCAGCCGCATCGTGCCCGCCGACAAGCTCATGGACGAAGTCATGGCCGCCGCCGAGAAGATCGCCTCGATGTCGCGCCCCGCCGTCGCCATGGCCAAGGAAGCGGTGAACCGCGCCTTCGAGACCACGCTCGCCGAGGGCATGAGCGTCGAGCGCAACCTGTTCCACTCCACCTTCGCGCTGGAAGACCGCTCCGAGGGCATGGCGGCGTTCATCGAGAAGCGCAAGCCGGTGAACAAGAACCGGTAACGCCGGCGAGCGGTAAGGCCGGTGTAAGGCTCCGCCGCTTCGCCGCAGAACCCCTGTGACGCACCTGCAACAAGCACGGAATACATGGGGGTTTTCCCCGCGGCAGTTTGCCTGCGGGACCCCGGCTGGCTAAACAGCTAAGAGGCCACCGTCGGCGGGGGCGGACAGCCGGGGTTAGCGGGATTACATGATTGGGCGTGCCGCCAGAGCTGGTCGCGTGATGACGCGGCATCGATCGGGCGTGGGTCCTGTGCTTGCGACATGGACCACGCTGGCGCTGTGTTGCGCCCTCTCCTCCGCTGCATGGGCCGAAGCCCTGCCGGAAGCGCTCGCCAAGGCCTACCAGACCAACCCGCAGCTCAATGCCGAGCGCGCGCGGCAGCGCGCAACCGACGAGAACGTGCCGCAGGCGCTGGCCGGCTACCGGCCGCAGATCGTGGCAAGCCTCAGCGCCGGCCTGCAATCGGTGCGCAATCTGCTGCCCGACAACACCATCCAGACCGCCAATCTGAAGCCGTGGGTCATCGGCGTCACCGTGACGCAGACCCTGTTCAACGGGTTCCGCACCGCCAACAACGTGCGAGCCGCCGAACTCCAGGTCCAGTCGGGCCGCGAGGCGCTGCGCAATGTCGGCCAGGGCGTGCTGCTCGACGCGGTCACCGCCTACACCAACGTACTGGCGAACCAGTCGCTGGTCGAGGCGCAGCGCTCCAACGTCGCCTTCCTGCGCGAGACGCTTTCCGTCACCCAGCGCCGCCTCAACGCCGGCGACGTCACGCCGACCGATTCCGCGCAGGCCGAAGCCCGTCTCAACCGCGGCCTTGCCGATCTCAACGCCGCCGAAGTCGCGCTCGCCGTGAGCCAGGCGATCTACGCGCAGGTGATCGGCAATGCGCCGTCGCAGCTCCGGCCCGCCGAGGTCGTCGACCGCTACCTGCCGAAGAGCCGCGAAGACGCGATGACGATGGCGATCCGCCAGCACCCGGCGGTGATGGCCGCAAGTTTCGACGTCGATGTCGCCTCCACCAACATCCGCGTCGCCGAAGGCGCGCTGCTGCCGAGCGCCAGCATCCAGGGCAGCGCCAGCCGCAGCCGCGACAACGACCCGACGCTCGGCACCCGCTCCGAGGACCAGGCCTCGATCGTCGCCAACGTCACCGCGCCGATCTACGACGGCGGCCAGGCCGCCGCGCAGACCCGGCAGGCCAAGGAGATCACGGCGCAGAGCCGGCTCGTGCTCGACCAGGTGCGCAATCAGGCCCGCACCGCGGCGGTCAGCGCCTGGGTTGCGAACGAAGGCGCCAAGATCGCGGTCTCGGCCTCGGAGTCCGAGGTGAAGGCGGCAACCGTCGCGCTTCAGGGCGTGCAGCGCGAGGCCTCCGGCGGACAGCGCACGACGGTTGACGTGCTGAACTCGCAGGCCGACCTGATTCAGGCCAAGGCCCGCCTGATCGGTGCGCTGCGTGACCGCGTCATCGCCTCCTACACGCTGCTCAGCGCCGTCGGCCATCTCGACGTCAAGACCTTGAGCCTGAACACGCCGGACTACCTGCCCGAAGTGCACTACCAGCAGGTCCGCGACGCCTGGCACGGCCTGCGCACGCCGTCGGGGCAGTAGACGTTCGCGGCGCTGCGCCTCCAAGCTCCCTGCACCGCCCGCCGTCCCGGCGCGCCACCTCGGCCTCTTTGACATTCTGTAGCCCATGGACTACAGTTATGCCTCATGATCGAGGTGAGGCAAACCGAGCATTTTTCGGCGTGGCTGAATCGCCTCAAGGACGCCAACGCGGTTGCCCGTATCACCGTCCGCATTCGCCGCATGGAGATAGGCAATCCCGGCGACAGCAAGAGCGTCGGTCGCAACGTCCGGGAGATACGCATCGACTATGGCCCGGGTTATCGAATCTACTATGTGCAGCGCGGAGCGCAGATCGTGATCCTGCTGTGTGGCGGCGACAAGCGCACACAACGGCAAGACATCGAGCGGGCCCAGCAACTAGCGGAGACAGTGTGATGCCAAAAGTAGCAAAAGTGAGGACCAAAACGGCATCCAGGACGACGCGCTTCGAAGCCGCCGACTATCTCAACACCGAAGAGCGTCAGGCCGCCTATATTGCGGTCGCGTTGGAGACCGGCGATGCCGATTTCGTGCGTGACGCGCTTGGCCTCGTCGCTCGTGCGCGCGGCATGAGCGCGATTGCGAAAAAAGCCGGCTTGAATCGCGAAAGTCTGTACAAGGCCCTCGGAGAGAGCGGAAATCCCGAGTTCGGCACGGTCATGCGCATTGTCGGAGCGTTGGGCCTGACATTGTCGGCCCAACCCGCGACAAGCGGACGAATGTCTAAGCGCCGCCGCGCCGCGTAAGGGGAGCCATACTCCTGGCGCTCTGGAACGTCGCGATCGCCGTCATCAGCCGCTATACCGGTTCGAGCATTCTCAGGACGTGAATATGAAAAGCCGCCGCATCCATCTGATGGGAGCTTCGGGCTCCGGCGTGACGACGCTCGGTCGCGCGCTCGCCGCCCGGCTTGCGCTTCCGCATCACGACAGCGATGATTATTTCTGGCTGCCGACCGCGCCGCCCTACCAGACGACGCGCCCCGCCGCCGAGCGGCTGCGCCTGATGCGCGAGATGTTTCTGCCGCGTCTCGATTGGGTGCTGAGCGGAACCGTCACCGGCTGGGGCAACGAGCTCGTCCCGTTCTTCGATCTTGTCGTCTTTGTGACGACGACGCGCGAGCTTCGCTTGCAGCGCCTGCGTGGCCGCGAGGCTGCGCATTTCGGAGCTGATGCCGTCGCACAGGGCGGCTGGCGTCATGAGGAGACGGAGTCGTTCGTCGAATGGGCCTCGCGCTACGAAGCCGGCGATCGCGAGGGCCGCAGTCTCGCAACAGATGAGGCCTGGCTCGCGGGCCTGCCCTGCCCGGTCGTGCGCGTTGACGGCTCACACCCGCTTGCGGAGCTTGTCGAGCAGCTATGCAGCGAAGCGGAGCGATTGCCGGGCTGATGTGATACTGTCCCGGTCCCACCTCCAAATAACGAAGCAGGAAGAGAAACCATGCTCGACCGACGCAGCATCCTGCTTGCCTCCCTTGCCGCCGGAGTAGCCATGACCAGCAAAGTTCACGCCCGCGCGTCGCAGCCCGCGACGCCGGTCAATTTCGACGTTCCGGCCCATGCCTGCGACTGCCACACCCACATCCATGGCGATCCCGAAAAGTTTCCGTTCTTCGCAGGACGGATCTATACGCCGGAGCCGGCGAGCCCTGAAGAAATGGCCGCTCTGCACAAGGCGCTGCATATCGAGCGCGTGGTGATCGTGACGCCGAGCGTCTACGGCACCGACAACTCCTCCTCTCTGTTCGGCATGAAGGCGCGTGGCGGAACGGCGCGCGGGGTCGCCGTGATCGACGACGAGACGACCGAGACCCAGCTCGACGCGATGCAGCAGGACGGCTTTCGCGGCATTCGCATCAACCTTGCGACCGGCGGCATCAGCGACCCCAATGTCGGCCGGGCCCGCTTCACTGCGGCCGTGGAGCGCATGAAGGCGCGCGGCTGGCACGTGCAGCTCTACACCACGCTGCCGATGATCTCGGCAATCAAGGACCTGGTGCTGGCCGCGCCCGTGCCCGCGGTGTTCGATCATTTCGGCGGCCTCGAGGCTTCGCTCGGGCCGGAGCAGCCGGGATTTGCGGACCTGGTCGCGCTCGTCAAATCCGGCAAGGCCTATGTGAAGATCTCCGGCGCCTATCGTTCGTCAAAACTCGCGCCTGATTATCAGGACATGGTGCCCTATGCGCGCGCGCTGATCGCGACCAATCCGGATCGCATCGTCTGGGGCACCGACTGGCCGCATCCGGATTCGAACCGCGTCGAGGGACGGAAAGCCACCGACATCGCGCCGCTCTACCAGATCGACGATGGTCGTCTGCTCAACCAGCTCCCGGTGTGGGCGCCGGATGCGGATGTGCGCAGGAAGATCCTGGTCGACAATCCGGCGCAGCTCTACGGATTCTGATGCGCGACGAGCCCCCGCGATCAGCGCGCGCGGCGGGAGAAGAAGGAGATCAGCACCGGCAGCGTCACCAGGATCACGACCGGTGCCAGCATCATGCCGGTGACGACGACGACCGCGAGCGGCTTCTGCACCTGCGAGCCGATGCCCTCCGACAGCGCAGCGGGCAAGAGGCCGACGCCGGCAACGACACAGGTCATCAGCACGGGCCGGAGCTGCAACTCGCCGGTGCGGATCACCGCGCTCACGCGATCCATGCCTTCTTCGATGAGCTGGTTGAACTGCGACAGGATGATGATGCCGTCCATGACCGCAATGCCGAACAGCGCGATGAAGCCGATCGCCGCGGAAACGCTGAACGCCGTGCCGGTGATCAGGAGGCCCAGCACGCCGCCGAAGATCGCCATCGGGATCACGCTCATCGCGAGCAGCGTGTCGGTCATCGAGCCGAAATTGAACCAGAGCAGGACGCCGATCAGCGCCAGCGAGATCGGCACCACGATCGACAGGCGCCGGATCGCGTCCTGGAGATTGCCGAATTCGCCGACCCAGTCCATGTGCGAGCCGGGCGGCAGTTGCACCTGGTCGGCGATCTTCTGCTGCGCCTCGCGGATCGCGCTGCCGAGATCGCGCTCGCGCACCGAGAACTTGATCGGCAGGTAGCGCTCCTGCTGCTCGCGATAGATGTAGGCCGCACCCGAGACGAGGCTGATGGTGGCGACCTCGCTCAACGGGATCTGCGTGACGGTGCCGTTCGGCCCGGGCGCACCGATGCGCAGGTTCTGGATCGCCTCCGCGCTCCTGCGATATTCCGGCGCAAGGCGGACGATGATCGGGAAATGGCGGTCGCTTCCGGGCTCGTAGAGATCGCCCGCAGTGTCGCCGCCGATCGCGACCTTGATGGTGGCGTTGATGTCGCCCGGCGCGAGGCCGTAGCGCGCGGCCTTGGCACGGTCGATGTCGATCTGGATGGTCGGCTGCCCGAGCGAGGTGAACACCGCAAGGTCGGTGACGCCCTGCACGGTGGCCAGCACCGACTTGATCTTGTTGGCGGTGTCGGTGAGCGCCTGGAGATCGCTGCCGAACAGCTTGATCGAGTTCTCGCCCTTCACGCCCGAGACGGCCTCGGAGACGTTGTCCTGGAGATATTGCGAGAAGTTGAACTCGACGCCGGGGAAGCGGTCGTCGAGCTGCTTGAGCAGTTGCGCGGTCAGCTCTTCCTTGTCGCGTGTGCCGGGCCATTGGCTGACGGGCTTGAGCGGCGCGAAGAACTCGGCGTTGAAGAAGCCGGCCGCGTCGGTGCCGTCGTCGGGACGGCCGTGCTGCGACACCACGGATTCCACCTCGGGCCGGGCGCGGATCACCTTGCGCATCTCGTTGACGTAGCTGTTGCCTTCCTGGAGCGAGATGGTCGGCGGCAGCGTGGCGCGGATCCAGAGATTGCCCTCTTCCAGCTTGGGCAGGAATTCGAGGCCGAGCAGCCGGCCGAGCGCCACCGTCATCAGCACGAGGCCGACCGCGCCGCCGAGCATGATGTTGCGATTGGCGACAGCCCAATGCAGCATCGGTGTGTAGATCCGGTGCAGGATCAACATGACCCTGGTCTCGGTTTCCTCGACATGCGCGGGCAGGATGATCGCGGACAGCGCCGGCGTCACCGTGAAGGTGGCCAGCAGCCCGCCGGCAAGCGCATAGGCGTAGGTGCGGGCCATCGGTCCGAAGATGTTGCCTTCGACGCCGGAGAGCGTGAACAGCGGCAGGAAGGCCGCGATGATGATGGCGGCGGCGAAGAAGATCGAGCGCGACACGTCGGCCGCGGCGCTGAGGATGGCGTGGCTCTTCATGCCGAACAGCGTTTCGGGCGACATGTGCTCGGATTCGGACACCGGCGTCGTCTGCGTCAGGCGGCGGAAGATCGCTTCCACCATGATGACGGTGGCATCGACGATCAGGCCGAAGTCGATCGCACCGACCGACAGCAGGTTCGCCGATTCGCCGCGCAGCACCAGGATGATCACAGCGAAGAACAGCGCGAACGGAATGGTGGCGCCGACGATCAGCGCGCTGCGCAGGTCGCCGAGGAAGATCCACTGCAACAGCACGATCAGGAGGATGCCAACCACCATGTTGTGCAGCACGGTGTGGGTGGTGAGCTCGATCAGGTCGCCGCGGTCGTAGATGCGCTCGATGCGCACGCCGGGCGGCAGGATGCTGGAGTCGTTGATGGTTTGAACGAGCTGGTGGACGCGCTTGATGGTTGGCGAGCTCTGCTCGCCACGACGCATCAGGACGATGCCCTGCACGATGTCGTCGGACTCGTCGAGGCCGGCGATGCCGAGACGAGGCTTCTGACCGACGGTGACGGTGGCGACGTCCTTGACCAGCACCGGGTTGCCGTTGGTCTGCGAGACCATGGTGTTGGCAAGGTCGTCGATCGAACGTATCAGGCCGACGCCGCGCACCACGGCCGACTGCTGGCCGATATTGACGGTGTTGCCGCCGACATTGACGTTCGCATTGCCGACCGCCTGGAGCAGTTGCGGCAGCGTCAGGCCGTTGGCGACGAGCTTGTTGAAGTCGACCTGGAGCTCGTAGGTCTTGCTCTTGCCGCCCCAGCCGGTGACGTCGATGACACCCGGCACGGCGCGGAAGCGGCGCTGGAGGATCCAGTCCTGGATGGTCTTGAGATCGAGCACGCTGTAGTTCGGCGGGCCGACCAGGCGGTAGCGGAAGATTTCGCCGATCGGGCTGAGCGGCGAGATCTGCGGCTGCACATTGCCCGGCAGCGGCGCGAGCTGCGCCAGGCGGTTCAAGACCTGTTGCAACGCCTCGTCATAGGTGTAGGCGAAGGAGAACTGGAGCTTGATGTCGGAGAGGCCGTAGAGCGAGATGGTGCGGATGGTCGTGAGGTTCTTCAGACCGGCGACCTGGGTCTCGATCGGGATCGTGATGTAACGCTCGATTTCCTCGGCCGACAGGCCCGGGCTCTGCGTCACGATGTCGACCATCGGCGGGGTCGGGTCGGGATAGGCCTCGATGTTGAGCTGGTTGAACGCAATCAGGCCGCCGATCAGCACGGCAACGAACATGCCGACCATCAGGAAGCGCCGGTTGACGGCAAGGGCGACGAGACGATCCATTCAACTCTTCAGTTTGTTTTCAGTTTTTTGGGTCGTCGATCAGCTGCCGGACGCCGCGCGGTCGATGAACAGGCTGCCTTTGGTGACGATCTGCTCGCCGGGTTTCAGGTTGCCCGTGACCTCGACGAGGTTGCCGTTGATGAGGCCGATCTTGATCTGGCGCAGCTCGACCGACTTGTCCTCGCGCGCCACCCAGATGCGAACCTTGTCGGCTTCATAGATCAGCGCCTGTTTCGGCACCGCCGGTGCCGCACGGTCGCCAGCCGAATAGATCGTGACGTTGGCGAACATTTCCGGCTTGAGCAGGCCGTCCTTGTTGTCGATGGTGGCGCGAACCAGCAGACGGCGGGTGCTGGGATCGATCGCGGCGGCGACGTAGTTGATCCTGGCAGTCAGCGGCCGGCCCGGCAGTGCCATCACGTTGACGGTGATGTCCTGCCCGATGCACACGGCGGCCGCGTCGCTCTCGCGCACGAAGGCGGTGAGCCAGACCGTGGAGAGGTCGCCGATCACGAAGACCGGATCGCTGGCGCCGGAATTGACGTACTGGCCGGGGCCGATCTTGCGCTGCACGACCGTACCGGAGATCGGCGAGTAGATCGTGACCTCCCGATCGATGACGCCCTTGTCCTGGAACGCCTTGATGGTCTCGTCGGTGAAGCCGAGAATCCGCAGCTTGTTGCGTGCGGCTTCCAGCGCCGTCGCCGAGGAGCGCATGTCGTTCTGCGCCTGAACCTGGGTGGCTTCCGCCTGCTGATAGTCCTTCAGCGGAATGGCGTGGCCCTCATAGAGATCCTTGGCCCGCTTGAACTGGATGTCGGCAAGATCGATCGCCGACTTCGCCTTGTTCTGCGTGGTCATCGCCGCGATGAAATCGTTCTGGGCCTGCACGGTGTCGGCGGCCTCGATCGTGAACAGCGGTTGACCTTGCTTCAGCATCTCGCCCGGCTTGGCGAGCAACTTGGTGACCCTGCCCGCATAGGGCGAGAACACCGGCGTCGAGCGGTCCTCGTCGACCGCGACCTTGCCTTCGGTGACATATTCGGCGCGGAAGGTCTTGGCCTTGACCGGCTCGATCGTCAGCGTCGCCCATTCGGACGGCGTCGGCGTGAAGTTCTGCGCATTCCTGCGCGACTGGCTGGAGACCTCGGAATGACTCTTTTCCCTGGTCCCCGCATAGAGGAAGCCGTAGGCACCGGCACCGGCGAATGCCAGTAAAACTACGGATGAGATCACCCGTTGTTTTGTAAGCAACTGCAATCGCTTGGTATTTTCAACTACCATGGGGCCCGGTCGTATCTGCGACGATCTTGGCAAATGACTGCCTCATCGGTCGCGCTAATAGTGCCGAATTCAGATTTCAAACAACCTAAAAAACGCCAGGCACCTTTCCGTTTGCGTTAAAATTTTGCGACGCGTCAGCTTCACGTCAGCTTCTCACCGGCCACTGTGCCGGATGACTGCCGAGCGGCATCGCCGGACGGCTCCATTGCGCCGGCGTTCTCGACAGCAGCGCCGAATGGCGCACCGCTTTCAACGTACCGAAGCCAGATGGCATGCTCTCGATGAACGCTGCATGTACGGCCTCGCCCGTAAGATCCGGGGTGTCCAGTCCGCCGTCGAGCCGGCCGAGATTCCACAACCAGCGGCCGGTCTGCGCCAGCGACACGCGCACGTGCCAGCTGCCGCCTTCGCGGGCCTGGCGCGCCCTGGCCATCATCGCACCGAACGCCATGAGATAGCCGGTGGCGTGATCGAGTATCTGTGCCGGCAATTCCTTGGGACCGTCGATGCCGGCGGCCTGCCCCTCGGCATGGTTGAAACCGGTGGTGGTTTGCACCAGAGAGTCGAAGCCGCGCCGCTCGGCCCAGGGGCCGGCATGGCCGTAGGCTGACAGCGTCACGTAGACGATGCCGGGGTTGATCTTCGCGGCCTCCGCGGGCCCGAAGCCGAGGGCGGCAAGCGCACGCGGGCGATAGCCCTGCGAGACAATGTCGGCGTCCTTGAGCAGCTCGCGCAACTGCGCCCTGCCCCTCTCGCTCTTCAGCTCGACGAATGTGGTGAGCTTGCCGCGGCCGGTGTCGATGGTGAGCCAGGGAATGGCGGGTAGTTCCGGCCCCGACACCAGCAGCACATCCGCACCATGCGCGGCGAGCGTGCGGCCGGCGACTGGCCCTGCGATGACGCGAGAGAGATCGAGCACGCGGAGGCCGGACAGCGGGCGATCGCCTTCAGGCCAAGGCTTTGGCGGGGCCTCGCCGATCCTCTCGATCGACATCAGCGGCAGTTCGGCGAGCGCACGCGCCTGCGGCAGTGCGGACCACTCGTCGTAAGAGCGCATCAGGGCAACGACGCCGCCTGCAGCGTAAGCCGCGGATTCAAAATCCTCGCCCTTCCACCGCATCAACGCGGCCTGCACCTTCTCGCGCTCCGCCTCGCAAGCGAGCACCTTGCAGACCGCATCGCGATGATGCGGAAAGTTGGTGTGGCAGCGGACGAAGCGGCCATCGCCGGTCCTGTAGACGCCGGCGATGGCGTCCCAGGCCGGTGGCGGCGGCTTGTCGTCGAGGCGCAGATAGCGCTCCGAACGGCATTCGGCCACGGCATGGCGCATGTCGACATGGACGTCCTGCGCCTCACCGCTGCGCAGTCGCCAGATTTCGGCGGCGGCGAGGCCTGCGGCAGCGATTGTGGTTTGGCCGGCGACAGCGACACGAAACGAGGACGGGATCTGCGGCTCCTCGCCGGTCAGCCGCACGCACGCGAGCGCAGCCGCGTCACCGCCGGCGGAGGTCCAGATGTTCTTGAGAATATCGGCGGGGCTTTGCATGGCCGCTTCTCTCTCTTTCGGGTTATTGTTTTAAGTACGGATCCTTCCGGAAAACCGCTGCGCATTTTTCCTGATCCTGCTGTACTTTTCGCGACCATGTCATGATCGCAGAAAGGAATGCAATGGCCGCCATCGATCCCCTCACCGCAGGCGCCGTGTTCATCGCAACGGCGGCCACCGACGCGGTCTACGTCATGTTCACCTCCGCCGTGGTCGCGCGCAAGCGCGTGCCGGCGGCGAGCTGGAGCGCGATCTGGTATCTGCTCTCCTCCTACGCGGTGATCAGCTACACCGAAAACGCCTTCTATGTTGCCTTCGCCGCGATCGGCTCCTGGGTCGGCGCCTACACGTCGCTGACCTTCCTGCACCGCCCGCCCGGCGGCCCGCCGGTGGGTGCGGCGCCGGAGTGAGATAGTCGCGGTCTTAGCCGTCTAGCACGGTGTCATCATCCGCGAAGGCGGATGATCCAGTATTCCAGAGACGCCAGAGATAGAACCGAGACGCCGCGGCGTACTGGATACCCCGCTTTCGCGGGGTATGACGCGGAGACCGTATTCAACGCCGTCGCGTAAACCGCTAAAGTCGAACAACCAACAACAAGGAAAACAAAACAATGGATCTCGGTCTCAAGGGAAAGAACGCCATCGTCCTCGGCGGCACGCGTGGCATCGGGCGGGCGATTGCGGCGACGCTGGCCGGCGAAGGCGCCAATGTCGCGGTATGCGCGCGCAACGCGGATCAGGTTGCGTCCACCGTCGCTGAGCTGAAGGCGAGCGGTATCCGCGCCACCGGCAGCCCGGTCGACGTCACCGACGGCGCGGCGCTGAAATCCTGGGTCGAGGGCGCTGCAAAAGAGCTCGGCGGCATCGACATGCTGTTCTCCAATGCCGGCGCGATGGCGCAAGGTCAGGATGCGGCGTCCTGGGAGCAGAACTTCCGGCTCGACGTGCTCGGCGCCGTGCATGCATTCGATGCCGCGCGACCGTTCCTCGAAGCGAGCGGCGAGACAAGCGGTGACGCCGCCTTCGTCATCATCTCCTCGATCTCGGCCGCGCAGGCCGATCTCGCGAGCTCCTACGGCCCGATCAAGGCGGCGCTGATCCACATGGCCAAGGGGCTGGCGCGGCAATACGCGAAGAAGAAGATCCGCGTCAACGTGGTCTCGCCCGGCACCGTCTATTTCAAGGGCGGCGTCTGGAACATGATCGAGCAGAACATGCCCGAGCGCTACAAGGATGCGATGAAGCGCAACCCCACCGGCCGCATGGCGACGCCGCAGGAGATCGCAAGCGCGGCGGTGTTTCTGGCCAGCCCGGTGTCGTCGTTCACCACCGGCTCCAATCTCGTCGTCGACGGCGCGATCTCGAACCGGGTGAATTTTTAGGGGCTGGCGCGCGGGACTCCCTCCGCCGTCATGGCCGTGCTTGACCCGGCCATCCACGCGCTGCCGCGCGCAGAAAGACGTGGATGCCCGGGTCAAGCCCGGGCATGACGACTGAGAGTGTGATGCACGATCGCTCAACAAACTCGGCGTCGTCCTGGCGAACGCCAGGACCCATAGCCACCGAGAGCAGTTTGGCGAAAACTCCCAGTTACGTGGCCATCGGCGAGCGTAACAACGACCCGTTGGGGTAATGGGTCCTGGCGTACGCCAGGACGACGTGGGAGAGAGATGACATCCTCAATGAAAATCCCGCGACGGCGGCAGGATGCGGACGTTGCGGGGGTGGCGGATTTTCTGCGCCGGCGCGTCCGCGTGATCGCGGCGGTCGTCGTTGAGAGGCTCGATCAGCGCGGCGCCTGATGGCACCGGATGCTTGCGGGTCAGCGAGTCGTTGGCAAGGCCGACCAGATCGTGCGAGCGGTCGACCATGCGCTGGGCGATGAGATGCGTCACCTTCTCGGGGCTGCTCTGGATATAGCCTTCGACCAGGATGAGACGCGCGCCCATCACTTCCTTGCGGTACTGCTCCATGATCTTGGGCCACACCACGACATTGGCGATGCCGGTTTCGTCCTCGAGCGTCATGAACACGACGCCGCTGGCGCTGCCCGGCCGCTGCCGGACCAGCACCACGCCGGCGCAGCGGACACGGCGCCGCTCGTTCTGATGATTGACGTCCTTACAGGCGACGACGCGCTCGCGCGAAAACATCTCGCGCAGGAATTCCATCGGGTGGCCCTTCAGCGACAGCCGGATGGTCTGGTAGTCCGCGACCACCTGCTCGGGGCGCGGCATCACGGGCAATGGCTTTGCGTGCTCGTCGGGCTGCTCACGGGCGGTGGCGGCCTCGAACAGCGGCAACGGCACGCCGTCGGGCAGCCGCCGCACCTGCCACAGCGCCTCGCGGCGATCGAGCCCGAGAGAGCGGAACGCGTCGGCATCGGCGAGCAGGATCAGCGCGCGCTTCGGCAGGCCGGTGTCGCGGGCGAAGTCTTCCAGCGAGGTGAAGGGACGGCGGTTGCGGGCGGCGACGATGCGGTCGGCCCAGTCCAACTCCCCGCCGTCATTCCGGGGCGTCGCGTCAGCAACGAACCCGGAATCCATTCCGCCAGGCGTATGCGGCCCAATGGATTCCGGGCTCGCGCCAAGCGGCGCGCCCCGGAATGACAGCTGAGAACGTTTCAACCTCTCTTCGTCTTCATCGAGCCAATGGAAACCGTCGATCTGGCGGAAGCCCAGGCGCACGGCGCAATATTTGCCGCCGGTATTCTCCAGCGTGTTCTGCGCAAAGCTGTAGGACACGTCGATGTCGCGGACCTCGACGCCGTTCTTGCGGGCATCGCCGACGATCTGCGCCGGCGCGTAGAAGCCCATCGGCTGCGAGTTCAGCAGGCCGCAGCAGAACGCGTCGGGGTGATGATATTTCAGCCACGACGAAATATAGACGAGCTGCGCAAAGCTCGCCGCATGACTCTCAGGAAAGCCGTAACTGCCAAACCCCTTGATCTGGTCGAAGCAGCTTCTGGCGAAGTTGGGATCGTAGCCGCGCGCGACCATGTTGCCGATCAGCTTGTCCTCGTATGTGCCGATGGTGCCGACATTGCGGAAGGTCGCCATCGAGCGGCGCAGGCCGTTGGCCTCCTCGGAGGTGAATTTGGCCGCCTCGATCGCGATGCGCATTGCCTGCTCCTGGAACAGCGGCACGCCCTTCGTCTTGTGCAGCACCTTGTAGAGCTCGTCCGCGGGACCATGCTCGGGCGATGGCGAGGGATAGCTCACCTTCTCCTGGCCGTTCCGCCGCCGCAAATACGGATGCACCATGTCGCCCTGGATCGGCCCCGGCCGCACGATCGCGACCTCGATCACGAGGTCGTAGAACGTCCGCGGCTTCAGGCGCGGCAGCATGTTCATCTGGGCGCGGCTCTCGACCTGGAACACGCCGAGCGACTCCCCGTCACACAGCATGTCGTAGACTTTGGGATCGTCCTGCGGAACGCTCGCCAGAACCCAGTGCTCGCCCTTGTGGTCCGCGATCAGATCAAAACATTTGCGGATGCAGGTCAGCATGCCGAGCGCGAGCACGTCGACCTTCATCATGTTGAGCGCGTCGACGTCGTCCTTGTCCCATTCGATGAAGGTGCGGTCGTCCATGGCGGCGTTGCCGATCGGCACATAGGTGTCGAGCCGATCCTGGGTGAGCACATAGCCGCCGACATGCTGGGAGAGATGGCGCGGGAATTCGATCAACTCGGTCGCAAGCTCGACCGCGAGGTTGATCATGGGGTTTTGCGGATCGAGCCCGGCCTGCTTGACCTGCATGTCGTTGAGGCCACTGCCCCAGCTCCCCCAGACGGTGTCGGCGAGCGCGGCGGTGACGTCCTCGGTCAGGCCCAGCGCCTTGCCGACGTCGCGGATGGCGCTGCGCGGACGATAGTGAATGACGGTGGCGATGATCGCGGCGCGGTGGCGGCCATAGCGGCGATAGACATATTGCATCACCTCCTCGCGCCGCGAATGCTCGAAATCGACGTCGATGTCGGGCGGCTCCAGCCGCTCCTTGGAAATGAAGCGCTCAAACAAGAGGTCGACCTTGGTCGGGTCGACCGAGGTGATGCCGAGCACGTAGCAGACGGCCGAATTCGCCGCCGAGCCGCGGCCCTGGCACAGAATATTCTGGCTGCGCGCGTAATGGACGATGTCGTGCACGGTGAGGAAGTAGTGCGCGTATTTCAGCTCGGCGATCAGCGCGAGCTCTTTCTTGAGTGTGGCACGCAGCTTGTCATCGATTTCGCCGGCAAAATATTTATCGACGCCCGCCCAGGTCAGATCCTCCAGATGCCCTTGCGCGGTCTTGCCCGGCGGCACCGGCTCGTCAGGATATTGATATTTGAGCTGGTCGAGCGAGAAGTCGATCTTGTTCGCAAAGCGCATGGTCTCCGCGATCGCCTCGGGGAAGTCACGGAACAGCCGCGACATTTCTCGTGGAGTTTTGAGAAAGCGCTCGGCATTGGCCTCGAGCTTCCGTCCGACCGCCTCGATCGTGGTCTTTTCACGGATGCAGGTCAGCACGTCCTGGAGGGGGCGGCGGCCGGGATCGTGATAGAGCACCTCGTTGGTCGCGAGCAGCGGCACCTTTGCTTTTCCCGCGAGATCATCGAGCCGCGCCAGGCGACGCCGGTCGTCGCCGCGATAGACCAGGCTCGCCGCCAGCCACACGCCATCGGCGCGGGTCGCTTTGAGCTTTGCAAGAACATCCAGCGCCTGCGCCGGCTCGAAGCGATGCGGCAGGGTCAGGACCAGAAGCTGGCCTTCCGAAAACTCGAGGAGATCAGGGAAGGTGAGACGACACTCGCCCTTCTCGATCCGCGTGATGTCGTCGCCGCGCTTGCCCCTGGTGAGCAGCTGACAGAGCCGGCCATAGGCTGCGCGGTCGCGCGGATAGACAAAAATGTCGGGCGTGCCGTCGATGAAGACGATGCGCGTGCCGATCAGCAGCTTTGGCTTGTGCAGCACCTTGTCATTGTCGAGCTCCTTGTAGGCCCGCACCACGCCGGCGAGCGTGTTGTGATCGGCGATGCCGATCGCGGCAATGCCGAGCTTGCTCGCCTGATGCACATAGGCGCGCGGATCCGAGCCGCCGCGCAGGAACGAGAAGTTGGTGGTGATGCCGATCTCGGCATAAGCGGACGCGGTCATGCGAAGAGACCGTGCACATACCAGCCGGGAGGAGCCGGCTTGCCGTCGTCGTCGAACACCTCTCCCTCGTAAAGACCGTCGCGAAAAATCCAGAAGCGCAGCCCCTCGGCATCCTCGATGCGGAAATAGTCCCGCGTGAACTGCTTGCCGTCCTGCCGCCACCATTCCATGGCGATGCGTTCGGGCCCCTCCACGCGCACCACCGCATACAGCGCGCGGCGCCAGGTGAATTGATGCGGCGGACCATCAGGCACGGTCGCGAACGGCACCTTGATCGGCTCAGGCTTGTCGAACAGCCTGAGCGGGCGCAGCGGCGGCTCGCTCTCGACACGTGCCGGCCATTCGGCCTGCATGGCGGCGGCGAGATGATGCTGCGCCGGCGCGGCCAGCACCGCACATTCAGGGATATGCGTGTCCTGCGGCAGGTGCACGACGACGCGCTTGCCACCGATCCGCGCGGCGATGCGGTCGATCAGCGCGGCGAGCTCGTCATTGTCGTGGACATGGGCGTCGAGATCACGCTGCTCCTGCACCACGATCTCGGTGCGGCTCGCCGACAGCCGCACCATGTCGAAGCCGAAGCCGGGATCGAGGGGATCGGCGAGCGCATCGAGCCGCTCGCGGAACAGGCGGTCGATGACAGCGCTTCGCGTCACCGGACGTCCGGTCTCGACCATGATCGCGCGCACCACGCCATCGGTGCGGAAGAAGGCGGCCTCCAGCCGGCGCGCGCCCTTGCCCTGCTTCTCCATGGACGCGATCAACGTGTCGGCGAGCCGCGACAGCGTCATCGCGATCATCGTATCGGTCGCGATCGGCTCGGCAAAGCGCTTCTCCACGATGTAATCAGGCAGCGGCTTTCGCGGATTGATCGGCGCATCGCCCTGTCCCAGCGCGTGCGCGAGCAGCGTGGAGAACCGCGCGCCGAACCGTGCCGTGATCTCGTGGGCGCTGCGCGATGCAACATCGCCGATGGTCTTCAGGCCGGCGCGGCGCAGGCCGGTGGTGATGGCTTCGCCCGCGCCGAGCGCGGACACCGGCAGCCGGCTGATCGCCTCCGCCTCCCCGCCATCGGCGACGATGGTGCCTGTGACCTGGCGCGTCAGCGTCCGCGCGCAGACCGAGGTGCCGGCAATCGCCGCACTGACGGCAAAGCCTTGTCGGCCGAGCGCGCGGACGAGCGTCTGCAACAGCGCGGCTTCCCCGCCGAACAGATGCGCACAGCCGGTGATGTCAAGGAACAGCCCGTGCGGCGGATCGAGCGCAACCAGCGGCGTGAAGCGGTCGCACCAGTCGGCGATGTCGCTCAGCGTCTTCGCATCGGCAACGACATCGGCATCGAACACCCGCAAGTCCGGGCACATCGCCCGCGCATTGGCCAGGGGCTGGCCGATATGCAGGCCGAGGCGCGACGCCGCATCGTCAAGCGCATGGATCACCAGCGCATTGGTGTCCTTGATGACGACGACGCTGGGCTCGTTGTCCTTATGCAGTCCGGCGCTGCCAAGGAACCGCTGGATCCGGTCGATGGGCAGGCGCGGCAGCCACAGGCTGAGAATACGTCGACGGTTCACTGAACTGGCACTCATCACACTTCCATTCCATGATCCACCGGCCGCACGGGCCATGACGATTGCGCAACAGCTCGGCATCGAAGCGCGGCGCGCCCCAGGCATCCCACATCGTGCCCGGCGGCGAATGCGCCGCGCGCAGCATCCATCGCGTCTCCGCGGTCGAGGGCAGCGGCTGCGCGGCCATCCGCAGCAGCAGGCCGGTGACGCCGGAGCCTTGCGCGGCCAGCGTCAGCTTGCGGCTCGCCACGAGATCGAACTGCCGCGTCTCGCCCCAGAGCTCGAGCACGACCGCGCCGAGCGCATCGCAGGCGAGTGCATCGGCCGAAGTGCGCAGCGCACTCTCCACATCGGCCGCGCGCACCATCACCACGCGGCGCGGGTCGAGGCCGAGCTCGGCGAGCCCGCTCATCGACAGCGCGCCGGCTTCCAGTTCCGAAAAATCCTGCCGCACCCATAGCAGCGGCCGGCGCGCGGTCACGCGTCCCGCAACGCCCATGACAAACCCGGTCGCGGCGGCGCCCTGGCGCCCCTCGCAAAACACCTCATGGATCGCCGCACGCGCAAGCCCGCCCTTCAGCGCGCTGTCGACCTCGCCGTGGCCAAGCGCGACGCGATCGCGCTGATGCACGACCTCCGCCGTCTCGATGCGCTCGATCTGGCCGCGCAAGGTCGCAAGCGCGCTCATGCGTGCGCCGCTCATGCTCGCCGCTCCTTTGAGATGGGTGCCGTGGCTCAAAAATAAGAACCCGCGGCTGGCTCATTTGTTCATGATATGTTCTAATATAAAGCTAACGGCGCCCTAGGAGTCAATCGAATTGGCGCGCCTTCGGATTCATGAGCGGAATCAAGAGGATTCGAGTGCCATGTACCTCGTCACCCTGGACAGCGAGACCGATTTCGACGGCTGGCGCAAAGCCGCACGCGCATTCGCCCTGCATCACGTCGCCCCGGCGGACGTGGTGTGGCACGTGCAAGGCCAGACGGACGACCAGATGCCGCCCGGCCTGTCCGAAGCGCCGAGCCTTCCGCCGATCGAGACCGAAAGCACGTTCACCGTGCCGGCCAATTTCATCGAGCTTGCCCGCATCGCGATCCTGCATCGCGACGGCGAGCGTTTTGCGCTGCTCTATCGCCTGCTCTGGCGGTTGAAGGCCGATCACGACCTGCTCGCAACGATGAGCGATCCCGACGTGGCGCAGGCAACCGCGATGGCTGGCAGCGTGCAGCGCGATGCGCAGCGGATGCGCGATCTCGTCCGCTTCCGCGAGATCGGGCGCGAGCAGAAGGCGCATTACGCCGCCTGGTTCGAGCCGGAGCATCACATCGTCGCATTCGCCGCGCCGTTCTTCGCGCGTCGTTTTGCCGACATGCCCTGGTCGATCCTCACGCCTGACGTTTGTGCCCATTGGAACGGTCACGCGATCTCCTTCACGCCAGGGATCAGCCGGGCGGAGTGGCCGGCCCCAGGCCGCCTGGAGGAAACCTGGCGGCGCCATTTCCAGCCCGACCGGCTGACGACGACTGACACGCCGGTGAAGCGCCGGAGGAACCTCCAGGACGCATCGACACTTGGATCGATACTTGGACCCCTGCTCGCCGATGCCGAACGCTGGACCGGCGGACGGATCTCCCCACGTCCGGAAGCCATCATGGGACACAAAGCAGCCGCCAAGGATCTCGAAGCGCTCCGCGAGGAGGCCGCGCATTGCCGTGCCTGCCCGCTCTACAAGGACGCGACGCAAACCGTGTTCGGCGAAGGCCCGAAAGACGCCACCATCATGCTGGTCGGCGAGCAGCCCGGCGACAAGGAAGACCTCGCCGGCCATCCCTTCGTCGGCCCCGCCGGCCAGATGCTCGACCGCGCGCTGGAGGAAGCCGGCGTCGATCGCAGGAAGGTCTATGTCACCAACGCGGTCAAACATTTCAAATTCGTGCCGCGCGGAAAAATCCGCCTGCACCAGAAGCCGAATACACAGGAGATCCGGGCATGCCGGCGATGGTATGAGCGGGAGCTGGCGGCCGTTCAACCCGATCTCGTCGTGGCGATGGGCGCCACCGCCGCGCAAAGCGTGTTCGGCAAGATCACTCCTGTAGGCAAGACCCGCGGCCGGCTGATCGACCTTCCCGACGGCCGCAAGGCTTTGGTGACGGTGCATCCGTCCTATCTGCTGCGGCTGCCCGATCCGGAAGCCAAGGTGCTGGAATATCGGCGCTTTGTCGAAGATCTGAAGATCGCGGCCAACTTGCAGAAGAAATCCGCGCGCGCCGCCTAAATCGCCTAAATAGCGGCGGGAAAACGTCTTGCAACCGCCGCTTGTCATCCAGCCTTCAAATCCATCGCGGACAATACCCTTACCTGAAAGTTAAGGGGCGTCCTGACATGACCGATGTAGCATTCGACCGCGCGGTAGCCGATCCCGCGCCGATCCAGCCGGCCTCGCGGCCAAATCTCGACAAGGGCTTCAATCCGCTGACGATGATCCTGTTCTTCGGCATCCTCGCCGCGGGCCTGCTATTCGTCGCCTACAGCATCTATGCCGACGTCAACGCGACCGGCACGCGGGTGACGACCTACCTGCCCTATATCCTGTTGTTCGTCGCGCTGCTGATCGCGCTCGGCTTCGAATTCGTCAACGGCTTCCACGACACCGCCAACGCGGTGGCGACCGTGATCTACACCCATTCGCTGCCGGCCGAAGTCGCCGTGATGTGGTCGGGCTTCTTCAACTTCCTCGGCGTGCTCCTGTCCTCCGGCGCGGTCGCCTTCGGCATCGTCTCGTTGCTGCCGGTCGAGCTGATCCTTCAGGTCGGCTCCAGCGCCGGTTTCGCGATGGTGTTCGCGCTTCTGATCGCCGCGATCCTGTGGAATCTCGGCACCTGGTTCTTCGGCCTGCCCGCCTCGTCCTCGCACACGCTGATCGGTTCGATCATCGGCGTCGGCATCGCCAACGCCGTCATGCGCGGCCGCGACGGCACCTCGGGCGTGGACTGGAGCAAGGCGACCGAGATCGGCTACGCGCTGCTGCTGTCGCCGCTGTTTGGCTTCATTTGCGCCGCCGTGCTGCTGCTGGTGCTCAAGTTCATCGTGCGCAACCCGGCACTCTATTCTGCGCCCGAAGGCAACAAGGCGCCGCCGCTCTGGATCCGCGGCCTGCTGATCGCGACCTGCACCGGCGTCAGCTTCGCCCACGGCTCCAATGACGGCCAGAAGGGCATGGGCCTGATCATGCTGATCCTGATCGGCACCGTGCCGACCGCCTACGCGCTCAACCGCGCGCTGCCGGAATCCCAGGTCGCCCAGTTCCAGAAGACCTCGGAGGCCGCCTCCAGGGTGATCTCGGCCAAGGGCGCCGGCCACAGCATCATCGGCGATCCCCGTCCGGCGGTGACGCAGTACATCGCGCTGCATCACATCAACGAGGGCACCTATCCTTCGCTCGCCGTGCTGGTGAAGGATGTCGGCGACCAGGTCGCCAAATACGGCTCGCTGAACAAGGTGCCGGCGGAAGCCGTCGGCAACACCCGCAACGACATGTACCTGACTTCGGAAGCGATCCGCTTCCTGATGAAGGACAAGGAAAACGATCTCAGCAAGGAAGAGGTCGCAACCCTGAACGCCTACAAGGGCTCGCTCGACGCCGCCACGAAGTTCATCCCGAACTGGGTGAAGATCGCGGTCGCCATCGCGCTCGGTCTCGGCACCATGATCGGCTGGAAGCGCATCGTGATCACGGTCGGCGAGAAGATCGGCAAGACCCATCTCACCTATGCGCAAGGCGCCTCCGCCGAGCTCGTCGCCGCGGCCACGATCGGCGCCGCCGACGTGTTCGGCCTGCCGGTCTCGACCACCCACGTGCTGTCGTCCGGCGTCGCCGGCACCATGGCGGCGAACGGTTCGGGCTTGCAATGGTCGACCATCCGCAACCTGCTGATGGCCTGGGTGCTGACGCTGCCCTGCGCGATCATGCTGTCGGCCACGCTCTACGTGATCTTCTCGCGTATCTTCTGAAGCCGATCAGATCCCTCAAAACAAAGGGCCCGTGCGATGCACGGGCCCTTTTCATATGTGCTTCTGGCTTGGCCTTAAGACGCCGCGAGCGATTCCTCGACCAGCTTGACCCAGTAGGACGTGCCGAACACGATCGCCTCGTCGTTGAAATTATAGGCGGGGTGGTGCAGGCCGGCGCTGTCGCCGTTGCCGCAGAAAATGAAGGCGCCGGGGCGCGCTTCCAGCATATAGGCGAAATCCTCGCCGCCCATCAGCGGCGGCATCTCGTGCACGTTGGCTTCGCCCGCGACCTGCCTCGCGATACGCCGCGCCACCTCAGTCTCCGCGGCGTGGTTGTTCACGACGGGATAGTTGCGCTTGTAGTGCAGGTCGATCTTTGCGCCGGTGATCTGCGCCACGCCCGCCACCACTTCGTGCACGCGCTTCTCGACCAGCTTGCGCACCTCCGGCGACAGCGTGCGGATGGTGCCCTTCAGCGTCGCGGTCTGCGGAATGACGTTGCGGGCATTGCCGGCATGGAATTCGCAGATCGAGATCACTGCGGATTCCAGCGGATCGACGCTGCGCGCCACGATCGACTGCAACGCCGTGATCACCTGTGCACCGACCAGCACGGAATCGATGCATTTGTGCGGACGCGCGGCATGGCCGCCGAGACCCTCGATCATGATATCGACCTCGTCGGTCGCCGCCATGATCGGGCCCGGCCGGATCGCGAACGAGCCGATCGGGATGCCCGGGCCGTTATGCATGCCGTAGACCTGCTCGATGCCGAAGCGCTCCATCAGGCCGTCCTTGACCATGGCCGCGCCGCCGGCACCGCCCTCCTCGGCCGGCTGGAAGATCACGACGGCATCGCCGGCAAAATTGCGAGTCTCGGCGAGGTAGCGGGCCGCCCCAAGCAGCATCGCGGTATGGCCGTCATGGCCGCAGGCGTGCATCTTGCCCGGATTCTTCGAGGCATAAGGCAGGTTGGTCTGCTCCTCGACCGGCAGCGCGTCCATGTCGGCGCGCAGGCCGATGGTCTTGAGCCCCTCGCCGGCCGGCTTGCTGCCCTTGATCACGCCGACCACGCCGGTCTGGCCGAGGCCGGTCACGACCTCATCGCAGCCGAATTCACGCAGGCGGTCCGCGACGAATGCTGCGGTGCGGTGAACGTCATACAGCAACTCGGGATGCTGGTGGATGTCCCGGCGCCAGGCCTGAATATCGGGTTGAAGGTCGGCGACGCGGTTCACGATGGGCATGGGGGTCTCAAGCTTTGTTGGGAATACAGAACTGTCTACCATGCAAGCCGCAGTCCACCTAACCGCCGCGGATCGGGGGGAGCCCTGTCCTCTCGTCATGGCCGGACTTGCCGCCAGCTGTCTCCAACTTGTCTTGGCCATCCGCGTCTGCCTATTAGGACAGAAAGCGCGTGGATGCCGGGGACGAGCCCGGGCATGACGCCTGTTTGGGTGGAAGCAGAATGCCAAGGCGGCTCGAAGGTGAGTTTGACTACATTGTCGTCGGGGCGGGCACGGCGGGATGCATTCTCGCCAACCGCCTGTCGGCCGATCCGAAAAACCGCGTCCTCATTCTCGAAGCCGGCGGCGACGACAACTGGATCTGGTTCCACATTCCGGTCGGCTACCTCTTCGCGATCGGCAATCCGCGCTCGGACTGGATGTTCAAGACCGAGGCCGAGCCGGGCCTGAACGGCCGCGCGCTCGCCTACCCCCGCGGCAAGGTGATCGGCGGCTGCTCGGCGATCAACGCCATGATCTCGATGCGCGGACAGGCCGCCGACTACGACCATTGGCGCCAGCTCGGCATGACCGGCTGGGGCTATGACGACGTGCTGCCGCTGTTCAAGCGGCTCGAGGATCACTTTCTTGGCGCAAGCGAGCATCACGGCGCGGGTGGCGGCTGGCGCATCGAGGCGCCGCGGCTGTCGTGGGACGTTCTCGATGCCGTCGGCGATGCCGCGGAAGAAATGGGCATCAAGCGCATCCCGGATTTCAACACCGGCGACAACGAAGGCACGAGCTATTTCCACGTCAACCAGAAGCGCGGCCGGCGCTGGTCGTCGGCGCGCGGCTTTCTCAAGCCGGCACTGAACCGGCCCAATCTGCGGCTCGAGAAGCACGTACTGGTCGACCGCCTCATCATCGAGCAGGGCCGCGCCGTCGGCGTGCGCTTCATCCAGAACGGCGAGGTCATCGAGGCGCGCGCGAAGCGCGAGGTGGTCCTGTCGGCGGGCTCGATCGGCTCGGTGCAGGTGCTGCATCGCTCCGGCATTGGTCCTGCCGACTGGCTGTCGCCGCTCGGCATCGACGTGGTGATGGACAAGCCCGGCGTCGGCCGCAATCTGCAGGACCATCTCCAGCAGCGCGCGATCTACAAGGTCGAGGGCGTGCGCACGCTGAACGAGACCTATTACAACCTGTTCCGCCGCGGCCTGATGGGGCTCGACTACGCCTTCCGCCGCCGCGGTCCACTGACCATGGCGCCGTCGCAGCTCGGCATCTTCACGCGCTCGGATGCAACACGCGCACGCGCCAACATCCAGTTTCACGTGCAGCCGCTGTCGCTCGACAAGTTCGGCGATCCCCTGCACCGCTTCCCCGCCATCACGGTGAGCGCCTGCAATCTCCAGCCGACCTCGCGCGGCACCGTACGGCTGCGCGCGGCGAGCCCGGACGAGAAGCCGATCATCGCACCGAACTATCTGTCGACCGACGACGACCGCCAGGTCGGCGCCGACGCCATCCGCACCACACGGCGGCTGATGCAGCAGAAGGCACTCGCAAAATATCGCCCCAGCGAATATCTGCCCGGCCCTTCCGTCGGTGACGACGATGCGTCACTCGCCAAAGCCGCGGGCGATATCGGCACCACCATCTTCCATCCCGTCGGCACCGCGAAGATGGGCGCGGCGAGCGATCCGATGGCGGTGGTGGACGAACGGCTGCGCTTCTACGGCCTCAACGGCCTTCGCATCGTCGATGCCTCGATCATGCCGACGATCACGTCGGGCAACACCAACACGCCGACCGCGATGATTGCGGAGAAGGGCGCGGCGATGATCCTGGAGGATGCGAAATAGCATCCTGTCCCCATGATCAATCCACATCGCTTCTCCATCGGCCCCACTGATGCGCAGATCGCGCTGTTGCGATGGGGCGAGAGCGGGAAGCCGCCCGCCCTCCTCCTGCACGGCACCGGTTTCGTCGCCGACGTCTGGGACGAGGTCGCGCGCGAGCTTGCAACGACCTACACTGTCTACGCGCTCGACCGCCGCGGCCACGGCGCGAGCCACAAGCCCGACACCTATCACTTCCTGGATTTTGCCGAGGACGTCTGCCGCGTGATCGATGCCCTCGGTCTGCACGATGTCTACGGCATCGGCCACAGTGCGGGCGCGACCGATCTTCTGCTTACGGCGAAACTTCGGCCGGGACTTTTCACGCGCTTGTTCGTGATGGAGCCGACCGTGATGGATCCGCGCGCGGCGCGCTCCGGGGGATTGAACGACGAATCCCTCGCCCGCGTCGAGGGCACGCTGCGCCGACGCGCCGAGTTCGACAGTGCCGATGCTGTGTTCGAGCGCTACCGCACCGCGCCGACGTTTGCGGATTGGACCGAGACCTCGCTACGCGCCTATGTCCAACACGGCTTCATGCAACTCGACGATGGCCGGGTCCGACTCTGCTGCACGCCCGAGATCGAGTACGCGATGCTGCGTCCGATCTATGAGGCGATGGAGCAGGTTTACACCGGCGATGCGCGTGGCAATCCGTTTATGGGGCTCGCCGAGATCGATTGCCCGGTGCGCATCACGACCGCCGTGAAGTCCGGGCCCATCTACAAGGAGATGGCGTCGCGTGCGGTGTCGCTGATTCCGCGCGTCAGTACGCTGGTCTTTGAGGGCGCCGGGCACTGTGTGGCGCAGGAAGTGCCGGCAGCCGTGGTGGAAACGATGCGCGAATTCGCGAAGTAAGTCTCGTGCCCCGGACGCGCTGCAGCGTGCAACGCTGCTGCGCAGAGCCGGGGCCCAGACTACCCGAGCCGCGTGGATCCCGGCTCTGCGGCGCACCGCCATAGCGCGTCGAAGACGCGCGTGAACGCGCTTTTGGGCGCTGCACCGCGTCCGGGACACGAGATCTCGCCACCTCACGAAATCGTCATCGTATCCGGGAATAAGTCCACCCCTCCCCCAATCACCTCCCCGAAGCCCAATTCCGGGCGAAGCGGAGATGCGCGATGAGCGGACACGATCACGGGGACGACGGCGTCAGCCGCCGCAAGGTGCTGGAATGCATGACCTGGGCCGGCACCGGGGTGCTCTGGACCGTCACGGGCGGCGTGCCGCGCTCGCTCGGCATCATCGATTCCGCGCAAGCCGCGACCGCGGCAGCGCCCGGCATGAGCTTCCTTCAGATCAGCGACAGCCATGTCGGCTTCGACAAGCCGGCCAATCCCAATGCGCTCGGCACGCTCGAGGAAGCGGTGGGCAAGATCAACGCGATGCCGGCCAAGCCGTCGTTCATGATCCACACCGGCGACATCACCCATCTGTCGAAAGCCGCCGAGTTCGATAATGCCGATCGCATCATCTCGCAGGCCAAGCTGGACGTGCACTACGTCCCCGGCGAACATGATTTCCTCGACGAGGAGGTGAAGTTCTATCGCGAGCGCTACGGCCGCGGCACCAAGGGCCAGGGCTGGTATTCGTTCGACGCCGGCGGCGTGCACTTCATCGGCCTCGTCAACGTCGTCGACCTCAAGGCCGGCGGCCTCGGCAATCTCGGCGCCGAGCAGCTCGCCTGGCTGGAGGACGACCTGCGCGGCAAGTCGAAATCGACGCCGATCGTGCTGTTCGCCCACATCCCGCTCTGGACCGTCTATCCGGAATGGGGCTGGGGCACCGAGGATGGCGGCCGCGCGCTCGAACACGTCAAGGGTTTCGGCTCGGTCACCGTGCTGAACGGGCACATCCACCAGGTGATGCAGAAGGTCGAGGGCAACGTCACCTTCCACACCGCGCGCTCGACCGCCTTCCCGCAGCCGGCGCCGGGGGCCGCGCCCTCGCCCGGTCCGATGAAGGTCGAGGACGCAAGGCTCCGCTCCATGCTTGGCGTCGCCAGCATCAACTTCAAGCAGAACGAGCAGCGGCTCGCGATCATCGACACGCCGCTCCGGGGCTGAATCCAGGGTTGAACGGAAGCTGACAATGAAGACACTCAATCGCCGCGACTTCGGTTTCGCTTTGGCCGCGGCCGTCCTGTTGCCCGCAACAACCGCCCGGGCCGACGACATGGACGTGCACATCGACAATTTCGTTTTCCAGCCGGCCGAACTCAAGATCAAGGCCGGCACCACCGTCACCTGGACCAACCGGGACGACATCCCGCACACGATCGTCTCGGCCGGCAAGTTCAGGTCCAAGACCCTGGACACCGACGACAAGTTCTCGTTCACCTTCACCAATGCGGGCGACTACAAATATTTTTGTTCGTTGCACCCGCACATGACGGGGATGATCAAGGTTGAGTAACGTCTCCAACCAAGGCATCAACGTCTTGCCCGGCCGGTGGTCCCACGCCGGCCGGGCTCGTGTGCGTTCCGTCACACACAGGGACGGAACGAAGCCACAGGCAGAACAAGAGGCAAAGCGAGGAGCGATGCCCGCCACCGACGATCTGCAGAAGGCGCAGCGCTTCCGCGAAGCGGCGCTGCCCTATCTCGACGACGTCTACACGCTCGCGCGCTATCTCTTGCGCGACGCCTCCGATGCCGAGGACGCAGTGCAGGAGTGCTATCTGCGCGCGCTGAAGCACTTCGACAGCTATCGCGGGCCAGCGATGAAGCCCTGGCTGTTCGCGATCCTGCGCAACGTCTGCAACGCCGAATATGCGCGTCGCGCGCACAGGCCCAGCGCGATCGAGGACACGCCCGGCGCCGCCGAACAGACGCCGATCTGGCAGGAGACCGAGGCAAGCCCGGAAACCGAAGTGCTGCGCAGCCGCGATGCCGGCGCCATTCGCAAGCTGATCGACGCGCTCGCCGAGCCGTTCAAGGAAACCTTCGTGCTGCGCGAGATCAACAACCTGTCCTATCGTGAAATCGCCGAGGCCGTCGGCGCACCCGTCGGCACCGTGATGTCCCGCCTCGCCCGCGCCCGCGCCATGCTGCGCGCGGCCTGGACGGCGGAAGAGGAGCATCCAAGATGACCTGCGACGAAGCAAGGATCCTGCTTCACGCCCTGCTCGACAACGAGCTCGACGCCGGCCATGCGCGCGAGGTCGAAGCGCATATCGCCAGCTGCCCGGCCTGCGCTGCCGAGTTCGCAGCCCAGCGCGAGATGCAGCGCGTGCTCGCCGACACCAATCTGCGCTATACCGCGCCGGCAAGCCTGCGCACGCGGATCGAGGCGTCGCTGCCGCAGCCACAGCGCCAGCAGCCGACGCGCCGCTCCGTGCTGCGCGGTTTTGCGATGGGCTCGGCGGTCTCCGCGCTCGCCGCAACCGGCGTCGTTGCCGTGGTGCTGCGCCAGGACGATCAGCAGCGCATCCTGTCGGAGGTCGTCTCCGCCCATCTGCGCTCGCTCCAGGCCGGCCATCTCACCGACGTGATCTCGACCGACCAGCACACGGTCAAGCCCTGGTTCAACGGCAAGCTCGACGTCGCTCCGCCCGTGATCGACCTCACCGCGCAGGGCTTTACACTGGTCGGCGGCCGGCTCGACTATATCGACGCACGCGCGATCGGCGCGGTCGTCTACAAGCGCCGGCAGCACGTGGTCAATTTGTTCGTGTCGCAAACCTCGAGCACGGAATATCGCGCGCCGAAGACCGAGACGATGCAGGGCTTCAACTGCCGCCGCTGGGGCAATCGCGGCCTGAACTTCTGGGCCGTCAGCGACATCGGCGCCGACGAGCTCGCCGAGTTCGTCGACAAGTTCGAGACAGCGATGAAGGCGAATGTGGAGGGGTAGTCTTCGCGCCAAGATCGTGGGAAGCGGGAGCGACGCAATCCAGATTGTCGCCACCACGGGAGTCTGGATTGCTTTGCTCGCTGCACCCGGCCGCTTTCGCGTCAAAACATGCCGTTGTCATGCACCGCACCGTCGGGCACGGGCTGCCGCACCTCCCAATGCTCGACGAGCTTGCCATCATCGAGGCGGAAGATATCGACGATAGCAAGCCCGGGGTCGGCGGGAGTGCGTCTGGCGTGAACATGGGCGATGACGAGATCACCTTCGGCAACGATGCGCTTGACCTCACCGCGCAACTCCGGGAATTGACGGCGAAGCTCGGACATGTGGTTGCGAATGCCCTCGATGCCGTCGCCGATCATGGGATTGTGCTGGACATAGCGCGGCCCGAAATACGTCGCCGCCGCATCGAAGTCCCCCTGATTGATCGCCTTCTCCAGAAAATCGAGCACGATGGCCTTGTTGGCCGGGATCATCTGATTCATTACGTTGTCTCCATGAGATCGCCGCAACGCGTTCTGAACTGGCGCAGCTGCACTGTCGATGCGCCAGACTTGCAAAGTCATGTCCGATCGTCTCAAACAGCAGGCGTCGGAGCGCGGGAGCGGAAGCATGGATGCCGGGTGGGACGTGTTGACGTCGTATCGCACCAGCAGCGCGTTCCTCGGGACCGCGATATTGCGTCGCCCATGGGGCATCGGCGTGGATCCGCAGCGCAACTCCGCCCTTCATGTCATCCTCGCGGGCAGCTGCTGGCTGAGGCTGGCAGGCCGTGACGACCCCATCTGCCTTTCGTCCGGCGACGCAGTCCTCGTCACGAGCGGCATCGGCCACGCGCTGAGCGACCCACCGGATGCCGCGATCGTTCCCATTCGCAATGCGTTGGCCGGCGCACCAAGCCGTGAGCCAGCACCGGATGCAACGACGCTGCTGTGCGCAAAGTATCAGCTCGATGAGGCCGCTCCTCATCGGATGATGTCGGTGATGCCGCCCTTGATTCACCTCACTGCGCAGCAGGTCGAGGACAACGAACCGTTGCGATTGGCGCTGCAATTGCTCCGCGTCGAAGCGCAGGGCCGCCGCAACGAAGCCGATGTTATCGCCTCACGCCTGCTCGACAGCGCGCTGGTTCTGCTGTTGCGCGCGTGGATGGACATCCAGCCCGCGGGCAGCGGCAATTGGTTCGGTGCATTGAGCGATCCCGCCATCGCGCGCGCCCTGCGCCTGATCCATGAGCAGCCGCAAGACGCCTGGACCGTTGCAGCATTGGCGGATCGTGTCCTGCTCTCCCGCGCCACATTTGCACGTCGCTTCACGCGATTGGTCGGAGAGCCGCCGCTCGCTTATGTCGCGCGCTGGCGGATGAATCTCGCCGCGAAAGCACTGCGCGAAACCGGTCGTTCCATCGACGAGATCGCGCGGGCCGTCGGCTATGAGTCCGGACCAGCGTTTTCGAAGGCGTTCAGCCGCGTGTACGGGCGATCACCGGGCCGCTACCGGAGCGGAAGCGCGTCGTAGCCGATTGCGCCTAAGCCGACCTTCTCACCGCGTTGTCCACCAGCGTCTTGCCGAGCGACCAGATCGCGCCGGGGACCTTGTGGCTGCCGGCGATGACGTCGTCGAACGCCTTCTCGATCCAGCTGCAATCTTCCTCGGTGATGGTGAGCGGCGGCAACAGCTTGATGGTGTGGCTGCCGTGGCCGGCCACTTGCGTCAGGATCTTGTGATCCTTGAACAGCGGCACGGTGATGAGCTGGCAGAACAGGCCCTTGTTGGCGGCCTCCAGCACGTTCCAGGACGCCCGCAGGCGCAGTGACTTCGGCGGGCCGAACTCCACGCCGATCATCAGGCCCTTGCCGCGCACTTCCTTCATCAGCTCGTAGCCGGGCACCATGCGCGTCAGCGCAAGGCGCAGCTCGGCGCCGCGCTTGGCGGCGGACTCGATCAGCTTCTCGGACTCCATGACATCGAGCGTGGCGATGCCCGCGGCCATCGCCAGGTCGTTCTTGGAGAAGGTGGAGCCGTGCACCACCGCACGGTCCATCTGGTTGAAGATCTTGTCGAAGGTGCCCTTGCGCGTCAGCACCGCGCCGACCGGCACGTGGCCCCCCGACAGCGATTTCGACAACAGCACCATGTCCGGCTCGACGTTCCAGTGCTCGACCGCGAGGAAGCGGCCGGTACGGCCCATGCCGGTCTGGATCTCGTCGGCGACGAACAGCGTGCCGTATTTCTTGCAGAGTGCGGCCGCGCCGGGCAGGAACTCGTCCGTGGGCATGTTGACGCCCTTGCCCTGGATCGGCTCGACGACGAAGGCCGCAACCTCGCGCGAGGCCAGCGCCTTTTCGAGCGCGGCGAGATCGTTGAAGGGGACCGGGGTGCAGCCGGGCAGCAGCGGCTCGAAACCGGTGCGGAAGTTCGAATCCCCCGTCAGCGACAGCGCGCCATAGGTCAGGCCGTGATAGCCGTGGGCGCAATAGACGATGCCGGGACGCCCCGTGGCCCCTCGCGCGAACTTGATCGCGGCCTCGACGCATTCCGCCCCGGAATTGGCGAAGAACACCTTGTCGAGATAGGGAACGTATTTCAGGAGGCGCTCGGCGAGCACGCCGGCGAGCGTCGAGACGTCGAACTGGACGAGGTTGGGCAGGTCGGCATCGAGGACGCTCTTGAGCGCCTCGCGCATGACCGGATGATTGCGCCCGATCGCAAACACGCCAAAGCCGGACAACAGGTCGAGATAGCGCGCCCCGTCGCGGTCGTAGAGGTACTGCCCCTGCCCCTTCTGGAAGCCGACATCGTAGCCGATGGTCTTGAGAACCCGAACGAACTGCTCGTTCAGATACCGATTATGCATGGCACTGCGCTGGGCCTGACGGTCCGCGAACAGTTGAGACATGTCTGGATTTGGGCTGTGCATCCGCTACATACTTCGGTTGAGGGCCGTCTCGTCAACTGAAAACGGACCGTTACTCAAAACGGTCTGTGCGGCCTTTTGCCCTTTTTCGGACCATCTTCGCAAGCACAGCTTTAAACCATGTTGCACTGCCAAGGAACACTCATGCGTTTGGCCCTTTACACCGGAATTATACTGGCTGGCGGTTACGCCTGCCTGACTCCTGCTCTCGCCGCCGATCCCACCGGCGACTGGCGGGTCGCCGACGGCGTCGCCAACATTCGCGTTGCCCAATGCAATGGCAGCATGTGGGGCGCGGTTTCCTGGGAAAAGCAGCCCGGCGGCCGCGACGAGAACAATCCGGATGTCTCGAAACAGAGCAGGCCGACGCTGGGCATGGCGACCCTGATCGACATGAAGAAGAAGCCCGGCGTCGATCAGTGGGAAGGACAGGTCTACAACGCCAAGGACGGCCAGCTCTACAGCGCCACCATCACGCCGGCCGGTACCGACCAGCTCGAGATCAAGGGCTGCGTGATGGGCTTCCTCTGCGGCGGCGAGACCTGGACCCGGGTTGGCCCGCCGATCCCCTTGAGCCCCGCCAACGCCATGGCCAAGGGCGCGCCAAAGCCCACCGGCGCGGCGCCGAAAGCCCAAGGCACGGCACCACAAGGCACAGCGCCCCAAGGCACGTCCCAAGGCACGACGGGCGCCACGGTGCCTGCGCCCACGCCGGCCCCGAAGACCGCCACCGCGGCCAAGCCCGGTCAGAAGGGCGCCGCCGACCCCGTCGGCGACATCTGCCTACTCCCTGAGATTGCGGGGTTTGCCCATTAGGGCCGGCTGGAACAGCAGCACGGCGGCGAGCGTCGTCACCAGCGAGAGCGCCAGCAGCTTGCCCATGCTGGACGTGCCGGGATGGCTCGACAGCCACAGGCTGCCGAACGCGGTCGCCGTCGTCAGCGCGCTGAAAAAGATCGCGCGTGTCAGGCTGGTCTGAAGCAGGTTTGTTCTGCCCGAGCGCCAGGCCACGACATAATAGATCTTGAAGGCGACGCCGACGCCGAGCAGCAGCGGGAACGCGACGATGTTGGCGAAGTTGAGCGGCAGGCCGATCAACACGCAGATCTCGAGCGTCACGGCACCGGCAACCAGGAGCGGCACCAGCGTCATCAGCACGTCCACGAACCGGCGGAGCGTGATCCACAGCAGAAGGCCGATCACCAGCAGCGCGTAGATGCCGGCGTGGATGAACGCCTTCACCACGGTGTCGCCGGACTTCAGGATCGAGACCGGCCCGCCGATCGCGGTCGGCTCGGCAACGAGCACCGCCGCCGCAAATTTGCGCAGCGTGTCGTTGTCGTTGGGATCGCCCTTAGGCAGCGCCTCGACGCGGATGATGCCGTCCTTGCTCTTCCAGGCGCTAACGAGATCGGGCGGCAGTGACTTCAGGGTGACCGGCTCGGCCTGCAGCGCGTTCCTGAGCTGGTCGAACACGATCTTCATCGGCGTGACGAACACGTCCTGCGCCTTGTTCCGCGTGGCCTCGTCGGCATTGGCGAGCTTATCGAGCGCGTCCGCAAGGCGGCGCGAGGCGACCGCGCCCGGCCCCTTCGCATCACCGGCGGTCCGGCGCAGATTGTCGACCGAGGACTTCAGCGCATCGACGTTCTCCTTGTCCGACGGCGCGGCATCGATCTGGTCGGGATTGAGCGCGGGGTTCAGCACCTTGGCGCCCTGTGCGATCAGCTTCAGCTTCGGCTGCTGGTCTTGCGGCACGAAGCTGTCGAGCGACATCACGCGCAGCACCTCCGGCACCTTCTCCAGCTTCGCCTCGACCTGCCTTGCCTGCTCCTCGGACGTCGTCATCACGTTGATGGCGTTGGCGCCGGTGTTAGGATCGTTGCGCAGGTCGAGGAAGGTCGCGATCGATTCGGCCCTCGGGTTGCGCAGGTTCATCGGGTTGAAGTCGAACTTCATGAAGTAGAGCAGCGGCAGGCCGGCGAGCGCGAGCAGCAGCGTGCCCCCCACCACCAGCACGCGGTACTTCTCCAGGAAATGATCGAGCGGCGCCAGGAAGGCGTAGCCGACCGGCTCCTGCTCGCCGGGCGGGTTCAGCAGCTTGAGCAACGCCGGCAGAATCGTGATGCTGGAGAGAAACGCCACCAGCATGCCGACGCCGGCGATCTGGCCGAGCTCGGAGATGCCCTTGTAGTCGGTCGGCATGAAGCAGAGGAAGCCCGCCGCGGTCGCCATCGCCGCCAGCGACAGCGGCACGGCCGATCGTTTCGCGGCCAGCACCAGCGCACCCGAAAGATCGTTGTGCTTGTAGCGCTCGGAGCGGTAGCGGACGCTGTACTGGATGCCGAAATCGACGCCCAGGCCGACGAACAGCACCGCGAACGCGATCGACAGCAAATTGAGCGAGCCGACCATCATCAGGCCGGCGGCGGTCGTGATCGCGAGCCCGACGAAGAGATTGATGAACACCGCGAAGATGATCTTCGCCGAATGCAGCGCCAGCCACAGGATCAGCAGCACGACGAGGACGGTGCCGATGCCGTTGACGACGGCGCCTTCCTGGACGGTGGCATATTCCTCATTGGCGATCGGCACCGGGCCGGTCAGTCGCACCCGCGCCTGGTATTTGGTCGCGAAATCGAGCTCCGCCGCGGCCTTGCGGATCGCGTCGGTGGCGCCCTTGCCGGGCTCCAGCGCGTTGTAGTCGAGGATCGGCTTGAACTCGATGAAGGCGCGCTTGTCGGAAGCCGACAGCGGCTCGTCGCTGACGAGCTCGCGCCACGAGAAGCTCGCATTGCCCTTGTTGAGCACGGTCTCGACCGTCTGCGCGATCAGGTTGAAAGGCCGCGCGGTATTGTCGAGCTTGACCTGGCCGCGCTTGACGCCGGCAAGTCCCGTCTCCAGCGCGCCGGTCAGGCCGCGGATCGAAGGATCGCCCGCCATGATCTCGATCAGGGGCGCCGCAGCCTCGAACTGGCCGGTGACCTTGCCGACCTCTTCGGTCGGCAGGAACAGCAGGCCGTTCTTCTCGAAGAACTCGCCGGTGCCGAGCTGCTGCATCGACTGGAAATTGGTCTTGTCGTCCTTCAGCTTGGCAAAGAGCGCGTCCGACGCCGCGGTCGCCATCTCCGGCGTCCTGGCCTCGACCACTGCCGTGATCGTCGCGTCGCGGTCGAAGGCGCGATCGAACTGCTGGTCGCGCTGGCGCCAGTCCAGATTCTGGGCAATCAGCGAATTGATGTCGGTGTTGATGGCGAAGTGCTGGGACGTGTAATAGCCGGCCCCCACCGAAAGCAGGAGCCCGAGAACGACGACGAGGGAGGCAAACCGGGTGCAGGCCCTGACGATGGCAACGACGACGCTTTGCAGCACTTCTTTTCTTTCTGCTGTTAACAGCTTGCCGGAAACGCCCGCTCTTTATCGGAGTTCCTGGGCGAAACCTATTGCTGTTTTGAGTGGTTCTCGCCGCCGGAAGGTTCGAGGTAAACGGCGCAGACCATGGCAAAATCATGCGGGACGGTCGGTATAGCCGGGGAGTTGAGGCGGGAAAGTGACGAAGGGGTGAGCACAAATGTCGCCATTTTGCTCACGGCAATTTCTGTATTATATTACCGTTTAATTGAACCGGCGGGGAACCATAGGTCCATCCGACCTTTCCTTTCTGCCGATTTTTTGACACAAAGTATTGCGCCTCCATGCGCCGGAGCCCCGACGGGGGTGGGTGGCTACCGCGTGCTGAAACCAATGGTGCGGATATTGCAACTCATTGGTCAGTATCGGGGTGCCGCCGGGGAACTTTGAAGCGGATTGGTGCAACTTGCGTGATGGGCGTCCCATGGAAGTTTATCTAGCGCAGCCGCGCGGTTTCTGCGCTGGCGTGGTGCGCGCGATCGAGATCGTGGAACGGGCCCTGGAGAAGTACGGCCCGCCCGTCTACGTGCGCCACGAGATCGTGCACAACAAATACGTGGTCGAGAGCCTGAAGAACAAGGGCGCCATCTTCGTCGAGGAGCTGTCCGAGGTTCCGCCGAAGGCGGTGACCGTTTTCAGCGCCCATGGCGTCGCCCGCAGCGTCGAGGAAGAGGCCGCCGCGCGCGACCTTCCGGTGCTCAATGCCACCTGCCCCCTGGTCACGAAAGTTCACAATCAGGGGAAGCGCTATATCACCAAGGGCCGCACGCTGATCCTGATCGGCCATGCCGGCCACCCCGAGGTCGAGGGCACGATGGGCCAGGTTCCGGGGCCGGTGCTGCTTGTCCAAAGCGTTGAAGAGGTTAAGGCCCTTGTGCTGCCGGCGGATACGCCAGTGGCCTACATCACCCAGACCACCCTGTCGGTCGACGACACCCGGGACATCATTTCGGCCCTCCAGGCCCGCTTTACAGATATTCAAGGCCCGGATATCCGGGATATCTGCTATGCGACACAGAACCGCCAATCTGCGGTAAGGGACTTGAGCAAGCTGGTCGACGTGATCTTGGTGGTGGGCGCTGCCAACAGCTCGAACTCGAACCGGCTCCGCGAAATCGGCACTGAGGCCGGCGTCGCGAGTTATTTGATTGCCGACGGCAGCGCGCTCAATCCGGAGTGGTTGAAAGATGCCAGGACCGTCGGTGTCACGGCCGGCGCTTCGGCGCCCGAGGTACTCGTGGATGACGTGATCGAAGCGATGCGGCGGATCGGACCAGTCAAGGTCTCGGTGCTGCCGGGCCGCGAGGAGAACATCGAATTCCGGCTTCCGGCCGAACTGGCTGCGAGCTGACCCACCCGAATTTCAAGCCCAGAAAGAAACGTGTAATGACTATCCCCTTCTTCAAGGAAATGCGTATCGGCGGTTATTTGCTCAAGCAGAAACTGGTTGGCCGCAAGCGCTATCCGCTCGTGCTGATGCTGGAGCCGCTGTTTCGCTGCAACCTCGCCTGCGTCGGCTGCGGCAAGATCGATTATCCCGACGCGATCCTCAACCGCCGCATGACGGCGCAGGAGTGCTGGGACGCAGCCGACGAATGCGGCGCGCCGATGGTGGCCATTCCCGGCGGCGAGCCGCTGATCCACAAGGAGATCGGCGAGATCGTGCGCGGCCTCGTCGCGCGCAAGAAGTTCGTCTCGCTCTGCACCAACGCGCTGCTGCTCGAGAAGAAGCTCGATCTGTTCGAGCCCTCGCCGTACCTGTTCTTCTCGGTGCATCTCGACGGCCTGAAGGACCATCACGACAAGGCCGTGTCGCAGAAGGGCGTGTTCGACCGCGCCGTCTCCGCGATCAAGGCGGCCAAGGCGCGCGGCTTCACCGTCAACGTCAACGCCACCATCTTCGACGGCCATCCGGCCGAGGAGATCGCAAAATTCCTCGACCTCACCGTCGAGCTCGGTGTCGGCGTCTCGATGTCGCCGGGCTACGCCTATGAGCGCGCGCCGGACCAGGAGCACTTCCTCAACCGCACCAAGACCAAGAAGCTGTTCCGCGACGTCTTCGCGATGGGCAAGGGCAAGAAGTGGAATTTCATGCATTCCGGCCTGTTCCTCGACTTCCTCGCCGGCAACCAGGAATACGAGTGCACGCCGTGGGGCATGCCCGCGCGCAACATCTTCGGCTGGCAGAAGCCCTGCTATTTGCTCGGTGAAGGCTATGCGAAGACCTTCAAGGAGCTGATGGACACCACCGACTGGGAGACCTACGGCACCGGAAAGTACGAGAAGTGCGCCGACTGCATGGCCCATTGCGGCTACGAGCCGACGGCGGCGACCGCAGCCCTCAACAACCCGCTGAAGGCGATGTGGGTGTCGCTGCGCGGCGTCAAGACCACGGGCCCGATGGCGCCCGAGATCGACATGTCCAAGCAGCGTCCGGCGCAGTACATCTTCTCGGAGCAGGTCCAGAAGAAGCTGTCGGAGATCCGCAAGGACGAGGCCGCGGCTGCGCAGGAGAAGGCAGCCCGGAAGGCCTCGACCGCCGCGTAAGCACGCGCGGTATCGACAAGAACAAAAGGCCCGGTCGCCGATGGCGACCGGGCCTTTTCGTTGTTCGGCGCGAGCGCCCCAGGGCGATCGCAGAGTGCGTGCTCGCGAGAGGTGGTTGCTCCCGCAAAAAAGCGAAAAACAACCCCATGCAAAGTAGAAACGCGCCGGCCGGACGGAGCAATGTCCATTCGGCTAAGCCACGACGACCGCAACACAATCAGCGGCAAACGCGCATCATTGCTCACGCCAAGCGGAGTCGCTGAAGAAGGCTCGGAGCAGACGCTTGCATTGGGGACATTGCACTCAAGATGTGCAGAGGCACCGCGATCGAGGCGCGCCGTGCACAAAATCCGACATGTACGTGACGGAAATGTCATCTAACAATATCGGTTCCCTGCCCGGACGGTGCCAGCCCGTGGCCAACATCGATGGAGCCCGACATGAACCTGTGCACGACAAGCGGTTTGCGATGCGCTGTTGTGTCGATCACCGCCGCTATGTTCTGCCTCAGCACTTCAGCTCGCGCGGCGGACCTCACCGTTTACACGGCGCTGGAGGCCGACCAGATCAAGCCCTACAAGGCCGCGTTCGAGAAGGCGAATCCGGGCATCAACATCCTCTGGGTCCGCGACTCCACCGGCATCATCACCGCGAAGCTCCTCGCGGAAAAGGCAAACCCCAAGGCCGATGTGGTCATGGGTCTTGCCGCAACCTCGCTGATGCTGCTGCAGAAGGAAGGCATGCTGATGCCTTACGCGCCGGCGGGTCTCGACAAGGTCGACGCCAAGATGCGCGATCCCGCTGCCTCGCCGGAGTGGGTGGGCATGGACGTCTGGGCATCGGCCTTTTGCGTCAACACCGTGGAATCGAGCAAGAAGAACCTGCCGGAGCCCGCCTCCTGGGCCGATCTGACCAAGCCGGTCTATCAGGGACAAATCGCCATGCCGAACCCGGCCTCCTCGGGGACCGGTTTTCTGATGGTCTCCGCCTGGCTCCAGATGTTCGGCTGGGACGAGGGCTGGAAGTACATGGACGAGCTTCACAAGAACATCGCGGCCTATACGCACTCCGGCTCGAAGCCGTGCCGACAGGCCGCCGCCGGCGAGTACACGATAGGCCTCTCGTTCGAGTATCGCGCCAACAAGACCAAGAAGGGTGGAGCGCCCATCAGCATTGTCCTGCCCAAGGAAGGCCTCGGCTGGGATATGGAAGCTATCGGGATCATGAAGACCACCAAGGAGTCAGAGGCGGCGAAGAAGCTTGCCGACTGGGCCGCGACGGCGGAGGCCAACAAGCTCTACGCCGAGAACTTCGCCATCGTCGCGTTGCCCGGCATCGCAAGCTCCATGGAGTTCATCCAGGGTGACATCAACAAGATGTTGATCAAGAACGACTTTGCCTGGGCCGCGGAGAACCGCGACAAGATCCTGGCGGAGTGGAGCAAGCGCTACGACGGCAAGTCCGAGCCCAAGAACTGAAGAACTGAACTGAAGAACCTGAACTGAGGGACCTGAACTGAGGATCCTGCCGGGGATCCCAGGAGCGACCAAGGTGCATGGGCGCCGCCGGTCAATGCGGGACAGTACAATGGACAGCACGCCGACGACGGTGCCCTATCTCCGCATCCGCAACCTCTCGAAAAAGTTCGGTGCGTTCACCGCGCTCGACACTATCGACCTCGACATCATGCCCGGGGAGTTCGTCTCGTTCCTCGGGCCATCGGGCTGCGGCAAGACCACGCTGTTGCGCGCCATCTCCGGACTGGACGTGCAGACCGCCGGGTCGATCCATCAAGGCGGGCGGGACATCTCGACGTTGCCGGTCGCCAAGCGCGACTTCGGCATCGTGTTCCAGTCCTATGCGTTGTTCCCGAACCTGACGATCAAGGACAATGTGGCCTACGGCCTGGTGTCGGCCGGCACGCCTCGCGTCGAGATCGACAGACGGGTCAAGGAGCTTCTCGAACTTGTCGGCCTGCCCGAGCAAGCCGGCAAATATCCGGCCCAGCTCTCAGGCGGGCAGCAGCAGCGCGTCGCGCTCGCCCGGGCGCTGGCGCTATCGCCCGGCCTTCTGCTGCTGGACGAACCGCTATCCGCTCTCGACGCGCGCGTCCGGGCGCGTCTGCGCGGCGAGATCCGCGACCTGCAGCAACGTCTCAAGCTGACCACGATCATGGTGACCCACGACCAGGAGGAGGCTCTCACCATGTCCGACCGGATCGTGGTGATGAGCAATGGCAGAATCGAGCAGGTGGGCACGCCCGACGAGATCTACGGCCGACCCGCGACCGCTTTCGTCGCCGACTTCGTCGGCAAGATGAACTTTCTGGAGGGATGCCTCGTCACCAGCAAGCGCGCGAATGTCAGGGGTGCCGTGCTCGACTTCAGCGAGGAGGTGCCGCTCGGCGAGGGCGCGGCCGTCACGGTCTGCCTTCGGCCGGAGGACGTGGCGGTGCGCGACATCGGCGAGCATTCGGACAATCGCCTGTCGGTCCAGGTCGGCGTCATGGAATTCATCGGCAATCATTTCGCGACGACCCTGCATGCGAGCGGCACGGGACTGAACTTCTCGGCCGACTTTTCGATCAACGCCGTGCGCGACCTCGGCATTTCCTCGGGCGCGACCATCGAGGTCGCGCTGCCGCCGAAGCGGTTGCGCGTATTTGCCCAGCCGCGCTCTGCGACTGCCTGACACGGGAAACCAGCGATGGCGACCGAGACGCTGATTCTGCCGGACCGCACCGCCGCAGTGGCGCCCCTGCGGCAGAAGCTGGGGCACGACGACTGGATCATGCGCGGCGCGGTCGTGGCGCTCGGCCTCTGGTTGATCGTCACCGTGTTGCTGCCGCTCTGGGCGCTGCTGTCCAAGAGCTTCCAGGCGGCTGATGGCAGCTTCGTCGGCTTGGCCAATTTCCAGGCCTATTTCGCCAGCCCGGCGTTGGCCAATTCGATCTGGCACTCGGTCTGGGTCTCGCTGCTGAGCACGGTCATCTGCGTTCTGCTCGCCTTCGTCTACGCCTACGGACTCACCCGCACCTGCATGCCAGGACGGGGCCTGTTCCGCATCATCGCGCAGATCCCGATTCTCGCACCCTCGCTGCTGCCTGCGATCAGCCTTGTCTATCTGTTCGGCAACCAGGGCCTCGTCAAATGGATGCTGTTCGGCGCGTCGATCTACGGTCCGATCGGCATCGTGATGGGCGAGGTGTTCTGGACCTTCCCGCACGCGCTCATCATCATCACCGCGGCGCTGGCGATTTCGGACGCGCGTCTGTATGAGGCGGCGGAAGCGCTGCGGGCAAGCCCGCGCCGCACCTTCTGGACCGTGACCATTCCCGGAGCACGTTATGGCCTGATCAGCGCGGTCTTCGTCGTCTTTACCCTGGTGATCACCGATTTCGGCGTGCCGAAGGTCATCGGGGGCAAGTTCAACGTGCTCGCGACCGACATCTACAAACAGGTGGTCGGGCAGCAGAATTTCCAGATGGGCGCGGTGGTCGGCTTGATCCTGCTGTTGCCCGCGGGGTTGGCCTTCGTCGTCGATCAGCTCATGCAGCGACGCCAGTTGGCGCTGCTCTCCGCGCGCGCCGTACCGTATGCGCCCAGGCCCGACTCCACGATCGATCGCGCGATGCTGGCGATCTGCTCGCTGATCGCGTTCGCGATCCTGGTCATTCTCGGCGTGTCCTTCTTCGCCTCGATCGCGACGTTCTGGCCCTACAATCTGACGCCCAGCTTCAAGAACTTCGACTTCGACATGATGGATGGCGGCGGCTGGCGCAGCTATTTCAACTCACTCGTCATGGCCGGCCTCACCGCGCTGTTCGGGACTGCGGTGATCTTTGCCGGCGCCTATCTCGTCGAGAAGACCCCGCGCTTTCGCACCATTCGCGGTTTCGTGCAGTTTCTCGCGCTGCTTCCTTTGGCCGTTCCCGGGCTGGTGCTCGGCCTCGGCTACATCTTCTTCTTCAACAACCCGGCCAATCCGCTGAACTTCATCTACGGCACGATGGCCATCCTCGTCATCTGCACCATCTCGCATTTCTACTCCGTCTCGCACCTGACCGCGGTGACGGCGCTCAAGCAGATCGACCAGGAATTCGAGACCGTTTCGGCATCGCTCAGGGTGCCGTTCTGGCGTACCTTCATGCGAGTGACCTTGCCGGTCTGCCTGCCGGCCGTGCTGGATATCGCCATGTATCTGTTCGTGAACGCGATGACGACAGTCTCCGCGGTGGTCTTCATCTACGCGCCGCACACGACACTTGCGGCCATCGCCGTGCTCAATATGGATGACGCTGGCGACGTGGCTCCGGCGGCGGCCATGGCCATGGTCGTGTTCGCCACCGCCGCCGTCACACGAGCCATCTACATGTTACTCACACAGGGCTATCTTGCGCGCGCGCAGATGTGGAGGAAGCGGTGAGCGTGTCAGGAGACGAATTCGATCTGGCCGTTATCGGGGGCGGCATCTGCGGTCTCGCCCATGCGCTTGCGGGCGTGCGCCGGGGCTTGCGGGTCGTGGTCATCGAGCGCGATGCGAGGGCGAACGGCGCCTCGATCCGCAATTTCGGCTTCGTCACCGTCACCGGGCAGCAGCGCGGCCAGTGCTGGCAGCGGGCGATGCGATCGCGGCAGGTCTGGGCCGAAGTGGCCCCGGCCGCGGGCATCAGGATCGAGCATGTCGGACTGGCGGTCGCGGTGCGACGACCGGAAGCCGTGGCCGTGCTCGAGGCGTTCCGCACCACCGAGATGGGCGAGGGTTGCGAGCTTCTGAACCCGGCTGAGGCGGGCCGTCGTTTCCCGATGCTGCGGACCGACGATCTGCTAGCCGTGCTGGCGAGCCCGCACGATTTGCGGGTGGAGTCGCGCATCGCGGTGCCGGCACTGGCGCGCTGGCTGGCCGAAGTGCACGGCGTCACCTTCCTGTATCAGACGCTGGCCAAGGCGGTGACACCGCCGGTCATCGACACCACACGAGGGCCGGTCAGGGCCCGGCTCTGCGTGGTCTGCCCCGGCGACGATTTCCTGAGCCTCTATCCGGAACGCCTGGCGAGCTACGGCCTCGTCCGATGCAAGCTGCACATGCTGCGGGTCGCATCGGCGAGCGCGATGCCGCGCTTCAACGCGGCCGTGATGTCGGACCTCGGCCTCGTGCGTTATCTCGGCTACGCCGAACTGCCGGAGACCGCCGCACTGAAGCAGCGACTCGAATCCGAGCAGGGCCAGCATCTGGCCAACGGTGTGCATCTGATCGCCGTGCAGAGCGAGGATGGCTCGCTCGTCGTCGGTGATTCCCACCACTACGACGCGACGCCGGACCCGTTCGGTCCGGATACGGTGGACGAGTTGATCATGGATGAATTCCGGCAAGTTATGGCCTGGCCAACGCCTATCATCCGCGAGCGCTGGATCGGCACCTACGCCTCGGCGTCCGACCGGCTGATGCTGATCGACCGCCCTTCTGAAACTGTACGCCTCGTCATGATCACCAGCGGCACTGGCGCCAGCACCTCGTTTGCGATCGCCGAGGAAGTGATTGACGAATTAACGTCCGGGAGCCGAACGACATGACCGATAAATTCCAGCACGTCCGGGCCGTCGTGTTCGACTGGGCCGGCACGACGGTGGATCACGGCTCGCTGGCGCCGATGGGCGTGTTCGTCGAGGCATTCGCGCGCTTCGGAGTGACGATCACCGTCGACGAGGCGCGCGGGCCGATGGGCATGGCCAAGCGCCCGCACATCGCCGCCCTCCTGCGCTTGCCCCGGATCGCCACCGCCTGGCGCAACAAGCATGGGCGCGAGCCTACCGAAGCCGACATCGATGCGCTCTACGCCGTGTTCGTGCCGATGAATGTCGAGGTCGCCGCCCGCTACGCCGACGTGATCCCGGGCGTGGCCGAAGCTGTCGCCGGCCTGCGGCGCCGCGGCCTGAAGATCGGCTCGAGCACGGGCTACACGCGCGAGATCATGGCCGAGGTCATTCCGGTCGCGGCCGCGCAAGGCTACGCGCCTGACAGCATCGTTTGCACCGGGGACACGCCCGACGGCCGACCCACGCCCTTCATGCTCTACAAGGCCTTTCTGGAGCTCGCCGTCTGGCCGGCCTGGAGTTGCGTCAAGGTCGACGACACCGAGGTCGGTATCAACGAAGGTCTCAACGGCGGCTGCTGGACCGTCGGCGTTGCCGTCACCGGCAACGTGTTCGGGTTGTCGCTCGCCGACACGGCAGCGTTGCCGCCGAAAGCCTTCGCCGAGCGGCGCGCGGCCGCAGTCGAGCGGCTGGCAGGCGCCGGCGCCCATTACGTGATCGACGGCGTCGCCGACATCATCCCGGTGATCGCTGCGATCGAGGGCCGGCTGGCCCGCGGAGAGCGGCCAGGAGTCTAACATGAGCGTGTCCGAGACAAGCGAGTCCGGCATGAGCGCCTCTGAGGGCGACGTCAATTTGTCGGCGGAGCGGCGATCGTTTCAGAAGCGCCACCTCGACGCAGAGACCCAAAGTTGCCTCGACGAGGACGAGCGCTGGTTCCTGCGACAGTCGCTGTCAACGCCGTGCCTGAACGTGGCCACCGCCGCCGAAGGCAGCCACATCGTCGATCTCCAGGGGCGGCGCATCCTCGATTTCCACGGCAACGGTGTGCATCAGGTCGGCTACGGTCATCCTCGCGTGGTGGCGGCCATCAAGTCGCAACTCGATACCCTGCCCTTCTGCCCGCGCCGCTACACCAACAAGTCCGCCATCGACCTCGCCCGGCGCCTCGCCGAACTCTCGCCGGCGCCCCTGGAGAAGGTGCTGCTGGCACCCAGCGGGTCAGCTGCAATCGGCATGGCACTGAAGCTCGCCCGCTACGCAACGGGGCGACACAAGACGCTGTCCATGTGGGATGCTTTCCACGGCGCCAATCTCGACGCGGTCTCGGTCGGCGGCGAAGCCCTGTTTCGGCGCGGCGCCGGCCCGCTGCTGCCGGGCACGGAGCATGTGCCGCCGCCGGGATTGGCCGCGCGCTTCTTCGGACAGGACGGCCGCGCGCATGAGCGCCTCGCCGACTACATCGATTATGTCCTCGAGGTGCAGGGCGACGTCGCGGCCGTGATCGCCGAGCCGATGCGCTGGACCACGGTCGAACTGCCGCCGCCCGGCTTCTGGCCCCGCGTGCGCGCGAGCTGCGATCGGCACGGGGCGCTCCTGATCTTCGATGAGGTGCCGAGCTGCCTCGGCCGCACCGGGACCATGTTCGTCTGCGAGCAGGCCGAAACTGCGCCCGACATTCTCGTGCTAGGCAAGGGACTGGGCGGCGGCATCATGCCGATGGCGGCCATCGTGGCGCGGGCCGATCTCGACGTGGTGCCCGAGGGAGCGCTCGGCCACTACACCCACGAGAAGAGCCCGGTCGGCTGCGCTGCAGCCCTTGCCACGCTCGATGTGATCGCGGAGGAAGGGCTGCTTGCGGCAGCGCGCGTCCTCGGCGCGCACGCCCTCGAACGGCTGCGATCGATGGCAGACCGGTACCCCCTGATCTCCGAGGTGCGCGGCGCAGGTCTCTATCTCGGCGTCGAGATCGGCCGCCGCGACGAGGCCGAGGCCAACGCGCTCGCGGAGCGCCTCTTGTATCGCTGCCTGGAGGCAGGCCTGAGCTTCAAGCTCGGCGGCGGCAACGTGGTCACGCTATGCCCGCCGCTGACGATCTCGCGCGATGAACTCGACCGGGCGCTCGATATCCTCGAAGAGGCGATGTCAGCCTTGTGAGCAGATCGCAATGCGCACGCTTCGCGACGCCACGCCCCATCCGGGCTACGAACATCAAAACGAAAAAGGCCCGGTCGCGCGACCGGGCCTTTTCTTGATTGGATCGAAGACGCCGCTCAGGCCGCCTCGGAGACCAGCGCGCTGCTCTCCACGAGCTCGGTGCCGATCAGATAGTCGCGGCAGCCGCGCAGCGAGCGCAGCGCGCGGTTGAAGTCGAGGCCGGTCGAGACCAGCGCATGCAGCGTCGTCGGATTGCGCACGATGCCGCGCAGCACGGCCGCGAGGTCGATCTGGCCGTTCGGCTTGATGGCGGCGCGGGCGAGCGCCGGCAGCGCGCGATGGGCGGGATCGCTGATGACGCGGACCGCGGCAAAGGGCAGCCCGGCCTCGGCGGCGTAGGCGGCCGCGATGTGGCTTTCCATGTCGACGGCGGAAGCGCCGGTCTCCGAATGCAATGCGGCCTTGCAGGACCGCCCGGTGACCACTTCCTCGGCGCCGGCAAGGCTGCCGCGCACGACACGGCGGCGCCCCGACGTCAGGCGGTCGATCAGGTCGTCGCCGAGCGACAGCCCGGCGGCCCAGCGGGTATCGCCTGACAGCACCTCGGTCGCCAGCACGACGTCGCCGGAGCGCAGCGTCGGGTCGAGCCCGCCGGCCACGCCGAACGAGATCACGCCGCGAATCGTTTCAGGGTCCACCACGGTCAGAAGCGCCCGCAACTGGGTCGGGCTGCTGGACGAGCAGATCACCGCCATCCCGGGCCCGGCCGCGATGCGGGCCTCCTGAACCAGACCGGTCACAATAAGTATTGGCCGCGGATCAATGGCGTTGCCCGCGGTAAGATAGTCCCCCGTCCCCAAAGTCACATTCCGACCCCTACCACCCTGCTGTTGGTGTTCCGCAAGTTCCGATACCGCGCCAGCGCCCACAGCGGGAAGAACTTTGGGTAACCATGATACCGTAGATAGAATACACGGGGAAAGCCTGTGGCGGTGTACCGCTGCTCGTCCCACAGTCCTTTTTCGTTCTGTGTTGCAATCAGGTACTCCACCCCGCGGGCGACGGCCGGGTGATCAACCTCGCCTGCCGCCATCAGGGCAAGCAAGGCCCATGCCGTTTGCGAGGCGGTCGAGGGGGCGGCTTCCCAGCCCTTGTAGTCCAGCCGGTAGCTGACGGCGTCCTCGCCCCAGCCGCCGTCCTTGTTCTGGATCGAGGCCAGCCAGGCGGCGGCCTTCCGGATCATCGGGTCGTCGTGGCTGACGCCGGCCATGTTCAGGGCGCAAAGCACCGACCAGGTTCCATAGATGAAGTTCATGCCCCAGCGGCCGTACCAGGACCCTTCCGGGTGCTGGGTCTTGCGGAGGTAGGCAACGCCGTCGGCCACGTGCTTGCTGGTCTTGGCGGTCTCGCCGAGCTGGGCCAGCATCGAGACGCAGCGCGCGGTGACGTCCTCGGTCGGCGGGTCGAGCAGCGCGCCGTGGTCCGAGAACGGGATGTTGTTCAAATAGTATTCGAGATTGTTGACGTCGAAGGCGGCCCAGCCGCCGTCGTCGCTCTGCATGCCCTCGATCCACTCCCGGCCGCGGTCGATCGCAACGTCATAGCCGGTGACGCCGTGCTCCCGGCGCATCCGGTCCATCGACATCACCACGACCGCGGTGTCGTCGAGATCGGGATAATGGGCGTTGTTGTACTGGAAGGCCCAACCGCCCGGGCGCACGTCGGGCCGCTTCACCGCCCAGTCGCCCTTCACGCTGAGCTCCTGCTTCGGGATCAGCCAGTCGAGGCCCTGCTTGGCCGCAGGCACGGCCTTGTCGCCGCCGGCTTCCAGCAGCGCGTGGGCGGTCAGCGTCGTATCCCACACCGGTGAGACGCAGGGCTGGCAGTACGCCTCGTCATCGCCAATCACGAGCAGCTTGTCGATGCCCCGGCGCGTAATCGCGCGCGGCGGAAAGCTCTCGTCCTTGCCGAGCGCGTCGTACATCATGACGATGTTGGCCATCGGCGGATAGATCGCGCCCATGCCGTCCTCGCCGTTGAGCCGCTCCTCGGTGAAGGCGAGCGCGGCATCGATCGCGCGCTTGCGCAGGCTCTTCGGAAACAGCGGCTCGATGACGCGCAGGATCGCATCGAGCGAACGAAACAGCATGAACCAGGCCATGCTCTGGTGCGGCGCCTTCGCGGTCATGCCGATCGAGCGCGGATCCTGGAGAAACAGCTCGTCGATGCCGACGCCCTTCGGATTCCTCGCGCGCGGCTTGAGCGCGGCGATAACCATCAGCGGCACCATGGTGGTGCGCGCCCAGTAGGAGATCTTGTTGATGTGGAACGGCGACCAGAACGGCAGCAGCACGATCTCGATCGGCAGCACCGGCACCGCGCGCCAGGTCACGACGCCGAACATCGCGAGCATGAAGCGCGTGAAGACGTTGCTGTGAATGGCGCCGCCGCGGGCGTGGATCGCCTCGCGCGCGCGCACCATGTGCGGCGCGTCGATGGAATCCCCGATCATCTTCAGCGCGAAGTACGCCTTCACGCTGGCGCTCATGTCGAACTCGCCGTCATGCACCAGCGGCCAGCCGCCATGGGCGCCCTGCACGCGGCGGAGATAGTTGCCGATCTTGGCTTCGAGCACGGTGTCGACCGGCTCGGCGAGATAATGGCGCAGGAGAATATATTCGGCCGGAATCGTGCAGTCGGCCTCGAGCTCGAACACCCAATGGCCGTCGGATTGCTGCAAGCCGAGGACGCCTTGCGTGGCTGACGCAATGCTCGATTCCAAGACCTTCGATTCCAAGATCCTCGATTCCTGGGCTTCGCGGGCGGTCGCGTTCACGGAATCCATCTCGCTCGATTACTCCGATAGTTGATTTGAATTGACCGGGACAAATTCCCGTCAGGGCCGCCGCGCAGCCATCACCAGATCGGCGGCGCGATCACCGGACCGGACCGATCCCTCGATGGTTGCAGGCAATCCCGTAGCAGTCCAGTCGCCGGCGAGGAAAAGGTTTTTCAGCGCCGTAACCGGCCCCGGACGCAGGGCATTCTGCGCCGGCGTGGCGGCAAAGGTGGCGCGGCGTTCGCGCACGATCTGCCAGGGAGGCAGCTCGCCGGAGACGCCGCCTGCCTCGCAGACGTCGTTCCAGATCGCCTGCGCGAGTTCCTCGCGCGGCATGTCGACGAGACGGTCGCCATTGCTGATGGTCACCGAGAGCCGGTTCGGGAACGCGAACAGCCATTCCACGACACCACCGATCACGCCCAGGATCGGCGGCGAACCCGGCGGCGGCTCAAAACGGAAATGCGCATTCACGATGGCGCGGAATTCGGTCGGCGTCTTCAGGCCCGGCAGCAGGCTTGAGGCGGCACGCGGCGGCACCGCCATCACGACGACATCGCCCTCGGCGAGCTGGATCACATCCTCGCCGCCGAAATTCAGCGCGCCGGCCTTGCCGTCACTGGTCACGAACGAGCGCAGCTCATGGCCGAGCTGAACCGAGTGGCCACGTTCCTGCAAGAACTTCACGGCGGGCTCGATCAGCACGGCGCTGAGGCCGTCGCGCGCGATCAGCGGACGGCAGGCCTGTCCGCCGGCAAGCAGCGTCTCGCGCACGATCGCGCCGGCGAGCCCGGCCGACCCCTCGGGCGGATCGACGTTGAGGGCGGCGAGCAGCAGCGGCTGCACCAGGCGCTGATAGAGCACGCCTTCGCAGGGAATGGACTTGCCGACCGGCGTCGCCTCCGACGCCCAGATCAACGGCGCCAGCTTGAGATAGTCGGTGAGGCCCGTGTCGGGAACGCGGCGGCTCTCGTCGAGCACCCAGGTCGGCAGCCGGCCGGCGCCGAGATCGATCTGCCAGCGCTGCCCGGTCTTGATATCGACGAAGGGAAACTGCGCGCTGTCAGGGCCGACGAGGCCCGCCTCGGATCCAATCGCGCGCGCATAGGCGCGCGCATGGCTGTTGCCCGACAGCAGCAGATGATTGCCGTTGTCGATGGTGAGGTTGGTGGCGCCGTCGAAATAGGAACGGCAACGGCCGCCGGCCTGGTGCGTGGCCTCGTGCACGGCGACCTTGAAGCCGGCATTGGCGAGCCGCACGGCGGCGGAGAGGCCGGAAATTCCAGCGCCGATGATGTGAGCTGTGTTTTGCATCAGATGAAAGCGTAACGGAGCAGGATCAGGATGCGTGTGACCTTCGACACACGCACCGGCTCGCGCGGCGCGTTGAAGCCGCGCGCGATCAGGAGGTCCAGAATGGCATGATAGTATTTCGACATGATCCGCGGCGCACGCACGGCGCGGCGCTTGTTGCGGTTCATGATCTCGTCCGACTTCTCGAAATGCACCTTCGCACGCTGCGTCAGCGGCAGGCAGACCTTCGGCAGCGCCCGCTCGGCGATGACGCGGTTCGGATCGTTGGAGGTGATGCCGGCATGCAGCAGCGCCTCGCGCGGCAGATAGAGCCGGCCGAGGCCCGCGTCCTCGTCGATGTCGCGCAGGATGTTGGTGAGCTGGAGTGCGCGGCCGAGATGATGGGCGAGCAGGATGCCGTCCTCTTCCGGCATGCCGAACACCCGCACCGACAGCCGTCCCACGGCGCTGGCGACCCGATCGCAATAGAGATCGAGCGTCGCCATGTCGGGCGCGCGGATGTCCTGCGGCACGTCCATCTCCATGCCGTCGACGATGGCCAGGAAATCCTCGCGCTTGAGCCCGAAGGTCTTCACCGAGGCGACGTAGTCCTTCAGCCGCGGCGGCGGATTGCCCTGATAGAGCGCGTCGATGTCGTTGCGCCACTCCTGAAGCGCGGCGAGCCGCTCCTCGCGCGGACCGTCGGAATCGGCGATGTCGTCGACCTGCCGGCAGAAGCTATAGATCTGGAACATCGCTTCGCGCTGGTCATGCGGCAGGATGCGCATCGCGGCGTAGAACGAACTGCCGGATGCGGCCGAGCCATAACTGGCGCCGGGCGAGGTCGCCTCAAGCGTCATGTGCAGTCCCCGGTCTGGAAACGGCCCTGCGTCCGATCGCGCGGCGGCCGACTTCGCCGATCATGCCGGCGAGGCTGAAGGTGAGAAGCTCGAACTTGTTCAGGTGCACGCGCTCGCGCAGGGGATCGCGCACCTTGAGCAGGCGCACGATGCGATCAGCATAGGCCTGGATCACCGAGATATCGACGCCGAGGCGGAAATCCCTCACCTCCGCGCTCAGCGACTTGCTTTCGCCCAGCAGCGCCTCGTTGCGCACGGCGAGCGCCTGCAGGCAGGCCAGCATCGCCGGCGGCGACTGGGCAAGGCCGAGCTGCTCGACGGAGGCGCCGCTCGCGGCCAGCGCATCGCGCGGCAGGTAGACGCGGTTGAGCTCGCGAAAATCCTTGCCGCAATCCTGGAGGTGATTGTTGATCTGGAGCGCCGCGCAAAGCGCGTCCGATGCAGCCCAGGTCGAGGTACTCTCGCCATGAACGTCGAGCATGAAACGGCCGACCGGCATCGCCGAGTAGCGGCAATAGTGGATCACCTCGTCCCAATTCTCGTAGCGCAGCTTGGTCACGTCCATGCGGAAGGCGATGAGCACGTCGAGCGCATGGCGCGGCGCCATGCCGCGTTCGGCCAGCGCGCGCCGCAAGCTGACGGCTTCAGCCTGGGTGTCGCCTTTGCCGAGCAGTTCCGCCTCGAGCAGGTCGAGATAGGCGAGCTTCTGGTCGGGTGGCAGCGTCGCGTGGTCGGCGATATCGTCGGCGGTGCGGACGAAATTGTAATACGCCAGGATCAGCGCACGATGACGCGGATGAATGATCCAGGACGCGACGGGAAAATTCTCGTCGCGGTCACCCTTGCCGGATCGCAATTCGCTCGCAGAGGTCATCGAGGGCTGGTTTACAATCGTTTGGACAGGAAGGGCTTTTTCGCTCGCGCGGGCTCATGCCGGCGCGGCCCCCATATAGGGGAATACGGCCGCAAAACCAATCCTGTCTCGCGATGGCTGCCCTTCGCGGATCGGCCCCGAAAGGGCAGCCCCGGGGGGGGCCGCCCTTGTGGGCCAGTGGCCGAGCTTACTGGTTGTGGTTCTTCAGGACCTGGTCGCAGGCCTGCGAGATCTTGGCCCGGTTCTCCTTCAGGCAGGCCAGGATGGTGAAATCGCCCTGATCGATGACCGGACGGCAGAACTTCTGCACATCGCGCGTGCAGGCCTTCTGCTCGCTGTCCGTGCCGCGTCCTGCCTGGGCGAATGCCGCCGTGGAAAGGGATGCCGACAGCAGGGTGAGAGCGACGAGAAGCTTACGCATTGTATTCCTTCATTCTGACGGCAGAATCGCACCGATCCCGGACAGCACAGGGCGGACGACCGGAACGGAGTGTTCTGATGGCAAGTCGCCGCGGGGTAGCGGCCTCGGAGAAGGCACAAGCACTGGCAAATGCGGCCAAATTGGCGCCACACCGACCAAATCAGGTCTTCCCTGCGCCTTCATTGGCAGATGTAAGAGGTTGATACTACGTCATAATTCAGGTAGCCCGCATTTTACTGCACGCCTGTTGCAGAGCTGCATCTCTCTGCCCCTCCGTTTCGGCCGGAAACACGCCGAAACACGGGAAATCGCAGCCGCCGGGCGTGGCGCAAGGGCTTCGTGAACCACCGTCTCTGGCGGCCAGGCTTTGAACCTGACACAGGCTCGGGACACTAAACCTTCGATGTGGCGAGACGTTCTGATCTTGAGCGGACGTCGTTCCAAAACGGGATATTTGTGATGAAATTCTTTGGGCGATCTGGACTGGCAATCAAGGCGGCCGGCATTGGGGCGGCGCTGCTCTTCTCGGTTTCGGCAAGCCACGCACAGTCGTCCGGACCGTTTGCCGGTTTCGACGGCGCGTGGACCGGCACCGGCACGGTGTCGCTGTCCGACGGCTCCACCGAGCGCATCCGCTGCAAGGCGGACTACAAGGTCGCCGGCAGCGGTCTCAGCCTGAAGCAGGCTCTGCACTGCGCGTCCGACAGCTACAAATTCGACCTCACCAGCGACGTGACGAGCCAGGGCGACCGCATCTCCGGCAACTGGAGCGAGGCCAGCCGCAACATCTTCGGCAATCTCCAGGGCACCGCCGGCGGCGGCCAGATCGAGGTGTTCGTCGAGGCCAACGGCTTCGCCGCCAACCTGTCGCTGCGCACCAACGGCACCAAGCAGACGGTGCAGATCAGCTCCAAGGGCGAGATCCGCGGCGTCAACATCACGATGACGAAGGGCTGACGCCCCTCCCGCGTCGAGAGGAACACGCCCCCGGTTCTCGCGAGCCGGGGGCTTTTTGCTGACATGGACCCTATTCGCAGAAGCCTGCTCAAGGCCGCCGGACTGTTCGCAACCAGTCGCGCATGGGCCAATGATCAACCGTCAAGCTAGCGAAGGACGGACATGCAGCCTTCATCCGTGATGCCGCGTCACGTGCTCTGCTTCCTCGGCAAGGACGAAAGCCTGCTGCACCCGCCGGAGGCCGTGACCAGGACGATCGCGGATTTCGGCTTCGAGATCGACCGCACCTATTCGCAGGCCCAACCCGATCCGCATATGGAGCGCTCGTTTGGCGTGTGCTGGGACCGCATCTTCCCGAAAGCCTGGTCCGCCACCGACGAAGCCGCCGTGGCCAACCACAAATCAGTGCTCTATGTGCTGAGCCCGCCGATGGAGCAGCAGAAGACGGTCGCCTATTCGGCGGCGGCCTTGCGCATCGTCGAGGAGATGATCGAGGCCGGCGCCACCGCCGTGAAGGGCGAAAGCGCGGGCGTTGCCCACGGCCTCGATCGATGGCGGCAACTGGCCGGCCAGGCGCGCAAGGGCGCGAGCACCGGTCAGGGTCTTGCCGTGACTCTCGCTGTCGCCAAAGCATGTCGTCTTGCCTTCGCCAAGCGCCCACTCGGCGGTGATCGCTACAACGAAACCGTCGGCTATCACCTCGTTGGCCTGCCGGAGATCTATGTCGCGAAATCGCGCGGCAACGAATGGGCCGCGGTCATGCTGATGGAGGAGCTCGCCAACGCGATGGCCGAGCGCGGCATCGAAGCGACGCTGCGCGACCGCAAGCTCACGCTAACGCGGGCGCAGGACTACGCCGAGGACGATTTCAAGTTCAACCCGTACGGAATCATACGCGTCGAAGCGTGAGCGAGGCGTGGCGTCCGCCGCCCCACGCTCAGATCGCGCGCTTGTCCGCGCCCTGAAGCTTGGCGTGCAGGTTGATCAGCCACATCGCTGTCGGCCGCAGGATGAAGAGGTCGGCAACGAGGGCCATGACCATCGAGAAGGCGCTGAGCCAGCCGAACAGCCGCAGCGACGGCAGGTCGGAGAACACGGTGACGACGAGGCCGCAGGCCAGCACCACCGTGGTCAGGATCAGTGCCGGTCCGACCAGAACGGTCGCCCGCTCCACCGCGAGCGCCGAGCCGACGCCCGGCTTGCTCTCCAGCCTGAGGCGGTTGAGGAAGTGGATGGTCGCACTCAGCCCCAGGCCGAACGAAACGGTGAGCGCGACGACGCTGGCGAATTGCAGCCCCTCGCCCATCGCCCACAGCACCGTTCCCGACATCACGACGGGGAAGATGCCCGGCAGGACGCAGGCGAACATCACCACCCAGGAGCGGAAGGCGAGGCCGATGAAGATCGCGACCAGCGCGAACTCGACGGTGAGCCCGCGGTTCAGTTTCTCGATCATGCTGGCCGAATTGCGCGCGGCGATGGCGGCAAGGCCCGTCACCGCGACCTCGTAGCCGGGGTGCTTCTTGCGGACGGCGTCGAGCTCGGTGTCGAGCTTGTCGACGATCGGCAGGAGCTGGCTGGAATCCTTGTCCGGCACGCGGCCTGCGACGACGACCGCATCCTGCTCGGCGTCGATGAACCGCCGCACCAGATGCTCGGGAATCACGCTGACATATTCCTTCAGCGTCGCGACGTCAGCGCTGCCGGCCTTTTCCGCGAGCCAGCGGCGCAGGGTCTCGACCGACCAGACGTTGCCGACGCCGGCCGCCTTCTCCACGGTCGCATGCACGTCGGCGATCGTCTGCAGCGTCTCCGGCGAATAGAGCGTTTCACCCTTGGGGAACTGGATCAGCACGTTGACCGGATTGGCGCCGGTGAGCTTGGCATCGAGCCGGTCGCTGGCGGCGACCGCCTGGCGCTTGTCCGGCACCTGGTCGGCAAGCCGGTAGCGCGGCTCCAGATTGGCGTAGATGACGCCGAGGCCGCCGACGAACAGCACCGCGATCAGGCTGAACAGGCCGGGCCGGCCGACCATGCGCACCGCGATCCAGTAGCAGAAATTGCGCAGCGCCTGGACGCCGGCATCCGCGCTCTGGAACTTGACCGCAAAGACCTTCTCGTTGCGCACGAACAGCACGCCGAACACCGGCACCAGCGACAGCACCGCGACCAGCGCGATGATGGTGGCGGCGAGCCCTGCCTCGCCGAATTTGCGGATCAGGTCGGAGTTGGAGAACTGGAGCGCGATGAAGGAAATGCCGGCGGTGCCGTGCGTCAGCACGCAGGCCGGCCCCACCACCAGCACCGCGTTCTTGAACGCGGTGAACTTGTCCTGGCCTGCGATCAACCGGTCGCGCGCGGCGAAGGTGAGCTGCATCGAGTCCGAGAAGCTGATGACCATGATGAGCGGCGTCATCACGTTCAGGAACATGTTGAGATTGAAGTTCGCCCACCCGAGCGCGCCGAGCGCCAGCAGGATCGCGATCATCGGCGGGAACGCCGCCGCGATCATGAACGATATCTTGCGGAAGAAAATGATGGCGATGACGCAGCCGGCGAGAATGCCGAGGATGTTGTAGGTCAGCCCGTCGCGCTCGACCGCGTTGCGGATCTCGAGCTGCATCACCGGCACGCCGGAGAGCTGGACGTTGAGCCCGGTGTCGCCGAGATCCTCCTTCATCAGCGCGCGGATGTCGGCGACGGTCTTGGTCAGCTTGCTGGAGGCGACCACCTCCGGATCGAGCGACAGCACGACCAGGGCCAGCGTGCCGTCCTCCGACAACAGCTTGCCGCGGATGATCTCGTTGTTCTTGACGGTCTCGATGAACTTGTCATAGGCCGCGCCCTCGGGCAGCTCGGGCGGGAACAGCGCCGCCGGCAGCTTGCCCGGCGCCGGCGCCTGGCGCGCCGAGAACAGCGAGACCAGCCCGCGCGTGCCTTCGACCAGCTGCATGTCGGTGATGAAGTCGCGCAGCTTCTCGAGGTTGTTCCGTGCCAGCAGGTTCTTGCCTTCGACCACCACGAGGACGTCGAACTCCTCGGCTGGAAACTTCTTCGTCACCTCTTCGTACTGGTGGAATTCGCGGGTGTCGGAGCGGAACAGCTGCGACAGCGAATCGTCGATCTTGATCCGGTGGATGCCGAATACGGCGCCCACGATCAGGACGAGCAGGACGATGCAGGAGACGATCGGCGCCCGGACGGCGATCAGCCCGATGCGCTCCAGCCCGAAGGCGATGGAGGACGCAGGTCCCTGCTCGACCTTGTCGACATGAACCTCATTCTCGCGGTGCTTTTCGAGCATGCCTTATCCAGTTCCTAAATCGGCTCGGTCAGTGAGCTTATTGCGCCCCGCGAACGGCTTGAAAACGCCATACCAATGGGAGGCTTGCCCCTTGAAAATGCGCGGAAAATCGCCGCGAGGGGTTTAGCAGGTCCATAGCCTGTCTCGCAAGCCGGCGAAGTGTGGCCAAACCGATCAAGATGTGGCGAATTTGCCGGAATGCCCGTCATTCGGGCAAAGCCGTGCCAATTCGACGCGGTGAGCGGTCTGCGCTCTCGTCTTTCAGCGCGACGCCGGTGACCTCCCTTGCCAGCCCCTCGCGGACGAGCCAGGCGATCTTGAAGGCGGCTTCGTCATAGCTCAACCCAGCGTGGTGGATGTTCGACACGCAGTTCCGCTCGGCATCGGTGCGGCCCGGCTTCGGCGCGAAGGTCAGATAGGCACCGAGACTGTCGGGCGCGGACAGGCCGGGCCGCTCGCCGATCAGCGTCACGACCATGCGCGCGCCGAGAATGGCGCCGATCTCGTCGCCGAGCGCGACGCGCGCGCCTGAGGCGACGACGACATGGCCGAGTGCGACACCATCGTCGGCTGCGAGCAGCGGCAGCAGGCGCATCACCAGCGCAACCGCATGGGCGTGGACCGCCGCCGCCGACAGGCCGTCGCCGATCACGATCGCAAGCTGGCATGGCCTTGAGGCGATTCGCGCCAGAGCCTCGACCGAGCCGGCATCAAGCTGCCGTCCCAGATCCGGCCGCCGCAGATAGTCCCTGCGGTCGACCGCCTGGCTCCTCGCCTCGGTGACGGCGAGACCGAGCGCGTCGAGATCTCCGACCAGAAGCGGCGCATCGAGGACCGCGTGCACGGCATCGCGGGCGCGGGCGTGGTCCAGCGTGAAATCGAGCAACGCCCGCGTCGGAACGCTCGCGCCGCTGCGGCCCAGCGCAACGCGCGCGGGCGTGAACGACCGCAGATCGAGGGTCGGGCGGCGCGGGACGGCCGGATCAGACATGTTGCGTCATTCGGCGGGAACGGAAGCCTCGCGCAGCCGGATCGAGTAGTTCGAGGCGTTCTGCTTGCCGCTGGAGGCCGCGCGCGCAAAGGTGATGAGATGGTGCGCGATCAAGGTGCAGCCGATCAGGCCCTCGAGGTCGCCGCGCTTGATGCGACCCAGCGCGAATTTCCAGAACACGCGCCTGTAGTCGCCGAGCACGCCGACCTTCCAGAAGATGTTGCGCAGCATGACGAGACCGCGCCTGATGTTGGGCCAGGTCTTCATCTCGTCCGGCACCGGCATCTTGAGACGATGCACATAAACGTGGTCGCATTGATACTGGAAGCGCGCGTAAACTTTCTCCGGCTCGTAGGCGACGCCCATGGCGTGCTTCCAGGACGCGACGACGTCGTCATAGGGCAGCAGGAAGTCGACGTTGGAATCGCGGCCGTCGTCCTCGATCAAGCGCCCTTCCCGCTCCAGACGGTCCCACAACGGCGTCTTCGGCAGCGCCTGGAGCAGGTTGATCGTGAGCAGCGGAATCCGGGACTCCTCGACGAATTCGAGCAGCGCCTCCGAGGTGTTCGGCTTGTCGGTGTCGAGCCCCATGATGATGCCGGAGACCACCTCCATGCCATAGGAGTTGATGGTGCGTATGCCCTCAAGGATCGGGACCATCATGTTGTGGTCCTTCTGCATCGCCTTCAGCGCATCGGGATCGGGCGTCTCGATGCCGCAGAAGATGGTGATGAAATAGGCCTCGCGCATCTTCTCGAGAATCTCGGGGCGCTTGGCGATGTTGAGCGTCGCCTCGCAGGCGAGCCGCACGACGTAGCCGGTCCGCTTCTGCCATTCGATCAGATGCGGCAACAGGTCCAGCGCCGCCTTGCGGTTGCCGATGAAATTGTCGTCGACGAAATAGACCGTGTCGGTCATGCCGCATTCGCGCAGGCGGTCGAGCTCGGCGATGATCTGCCCCGGCGACTTGATGCGCGGGTTGCGGCCATAGAGGCCGGGGATGTCGCAGAACTCGCACTGATAGGGACAGCCGCTGGAATACTGGATGCTGCCGAGGAAGTACTTCTTCACGTCGGCAAGCTCGTAGGCCGGGATGGGAAACTCCGTCATCGGCACCCGGTCCTTGGTGGTCAGCACCACCTGGGCCTCGGGGCGCGAGATGTCGCGCGACAGGATCTCGATCAGCTGGTTGGTGGCGTCGCCGAGCTCGCCGACATGCAGATAGTCGAACGACGGATAATAATCCGGACAGGCGCTGACGGAGGGCCCGCCGAGCGCGACCGGAAGATCGAATTCATGGGCGCGGCGGCAGATGTCGTTCATCTGCTGGCGCTGGATGTGCATGCCGCTGACGAAGACAGCTTCCGCCCAGCTGAACTCCTCCTTCGTGGTGCGGCGCAGGTTCTCGTCGACGAATTTGACCTGCCAGTCCTTCGGCAGGTAGGCGGAGATCAGCAGCAATCCCTGCGGCGGCATGAAGGCGCTGACGCCGTCGGTCAGCGGATAGGAATGCTCGAACGTACCGAACGACGATGTGTAACGCGGAAACACGCAAAGAATCCGCCGCGACGTACCGTTGCTTTCAGCTCGCATCAAAGCTCCCCCGCCACGCTCGACCTGGTTGCGGAAATTGCCAGCCAGACATATAGCGTAATGCTGTCGCCGGAATTTCTCAATATTGTGGCGTGAGCATAATTCCGAGAGGGGCCAATGGTTTCCTGGGGCGAGTTGGCGCCTCCCTCACCTCACGCGATCAGCCGGGAGGCAAAATCGGGCAGCAGGCCTGCATCGCCGGCAAGGCGGAAATCGGCGCCCACGATGCCCGACTGCGCCAGCCAGTCGTCGAATTCCGGCGCACGGCGCAAGCCGAAGACGTCGCGGACATAGAGCGCGTCGTGAAAAGACGTCGACTGGTAGTTCAGCATGACGTCATCGGCACCGGGGACGCCCATGATGAAGGTGACGCCGGCGGCGGCCAGCAGCGTCAGGAGATTATCCATGTCGTCCTGGTCCGCCTCGGCGTGGTTGGTATAGCAGATGTCGATCCCGAGCGGCAGGCCGAGCAACTTGCCGCAAAAGTGATCCTCCAGCCCCGCCCGGATGATTTCCTTGCCGTCGTAGAGATATTCCGGGCCGATGAAGCCGACCACGCTGTTGACCAGGAGCGGGGCATAGGCGCGCGCGACCGCATAGGCGCGGGCCTCGCAGGTCTGCTGGTCGACGCCGTGATGGGCATTGGCGGACAGCGCGGAGCCCTGGCCGGTCTCGAAATACATCACGTTCTGCCCGACCGTGCCGCGCCGCTGCGCCAGCCCGGCCTGCTGCGCTTCCCGGAGCAAGGCAAGGTCAATGCCGAAGCTGCGGTTGGCAGCCTCGGTGCCGGCAACCGACTGGAAGACGAGGTCGACCGGCACGCCCTGCCCGATCAGCGACAGCGTCGTCGTGACATGGGTCAGCACGCAGCCTTGCGTCGGGATCTTCAGCCGCGCGATGATCTCGTCGAGCAGGCGCAGCAACTGGGCGATGACGGCCGGATCGTCGCTGGCGGGATTGATTCCGATGCAGGCATCGCCGGCACCGAGCAGGATGCCGTCGAGGATCGAGGCGGTGATGCCCCGGGCATCGTCGAACGGATGGTTGGGTTGGAGCCGCGTGCTCATCCGGCCCTTCAGCCCGATGGTGTTGCGGAAGGCGGTGGTGACCTCGCATTTCCGCGCCGCCAGGATCAAGTCCTGGTTGCGCATCAGTTTCGAGACCGCGGCCGCCATTTCCGGCGTGATGCCGGGGGCGAGCTTATGCAGGATCTCGGGCGTCGCGGCGTCCGACAGCAGCCAGTCGCGGAAGGCGCCAACCGTCAGCGAAGCCACCGGCGCAAAGGCCCTTGCGTCATGGCTGTCGATGACGAGGCGGGTGACCTCGTCGGTCTCGTAGGGGATGAGGGCTTCCTGCAAGAATTGTCCGAGCGGGACATCCGCGAGCGCCATCCGCGCCGCGATCATCTGCTCGGCGCTAGCAGCGGCAATTCCGGCCAGCCGGTCGCCGGAGCGCGGCGGCGTCGCCTTGGCGAGCAGGTCGCGCAGATCCGGGAAGGCATAGGTCGTGGCGTCGATTGTATGGCGGTAGACCAAGGTCCCCTCCGGGGTTCGTCGGCCAACGGCCGACTCCAGATCGATCTCAAGGGCGGCCCGGCGTCAGGAATACGCGACTGGCGGCCGGCGCGCATGCCAATGTTTCGGGCATGCCGAGCGATCCGCGGGGCCGATCTGCCGGAAACCGATGAGGCCGCTCCAAATCACTGAGATATCTCACATTCCTTCAAGCCGGGGCAAGCGCTCCTGAGCCGCGCGTTAACGCCGCGTCCATCTTCGTTCCGCATAATTTTGCATAGATTCTACACGACCGCGCTCACCGGCCGCTTCAGGCCATTCGGGCCCCTGAAAACCATGACCATCGACCAATCTGGGAATGCCGCCGGCATGGCCGGCCGCTTCACGCTTGCGACCAAGCTCTATGCGATCTTCGCGCTGTTCGCACTGCTCACGGCGGCGATCGCGATGCTGTCCGACTACAACAGCCGCCGCAACGCCGACCTGACCAGCGCGATCGAGACGGCGAACGCGGCCGCGCTGAACGTCGAGCGCGTCAACTCGCTGGTCTATGCGGTGGTGATGGAATCGCGCGGCGTCTACATGTCGACGGAGCCCGCCGTCGTGAAGAAATACGGCGAGGGCCTGCTCAAGTTCAACGCGCAGATCCTCGACGTCGTGAAGCGCTGGGAAACCATCGTCAGGGACGACGATGCCGAGCAGTTCGCCACCTTCAGGAAGCGCATCGAGCAGTTCGTCGAGTTCCGCAAGGAGCTGGTCCGCCGCGGCATCGAGATCAACGCGGCCGCGGGCCGCGAATGGGGCGACAACGACGCCAACCGCGCCGTGCGCTCGGCGCTGAACAAGGATCTCGAGGCGCTGTCCAAGGTCTATGCCGAGCGCGCCAGGCAGATCGCCCAGCAGATCGAAACCAACCGCACCCTGTCCTTCGTCCTGACCTGCCTTGCCGGCGTGGCGCTGGCGCTCGTCGTGATCGGCATCGTCATCATCGCCCGCTCGATCGCCCGGCCGCTCGCCTCGATCACCGCCACCATCAAGCAGGTCGCCGATGGCGCCGAGGACGTCGTGGTGCCGTACGGCCACCGCGCCGACGAGATCGGTGCGCTCGCCCGCGCGATCCAGATCTTCCAGGACGCGATGGGGCGCAACCGCAACCTCGCCTCGCAGGTCTCGCAGGATTCCGCCGCGCGCGAGCAGCGCGCCCGCCATATCGAGCAATCCGTCGAGGAGTTTCGCGATGCGATCGGCGCGATCATGCGCGGCCTCAGCGACAACGCCTCGGTCATGCGCGAGACCGCGCAGACCATCACGCGCGTCACCGCGGATGCAAGCAACCGGGCCGGTATGGCGGCAAACGCCAGCGAGCAGGCCTCGCACAACGTCACGGCGGTCGCAGGCGCGGCCGAGGAGCTGTCGGCCTCCGTCGAAGAGATCGGCCGGCAGGTCCGGCAGAGCGCCGGCGCGGTCGAGCAGACTGGCCAGCGCACCGAGAAATCGATCTCCGAGATCGAGAGCCTCGCCGCCGCCACCCAGCGCATCGACGGCGTGCTCAACCTGATCCAGGCGATCGCCGAGCAGACCAACCTGCTCGCGCTCAACGCCACCATCGAGGCCGCGCGCGCCGGCGATGCCGGCCGCGGCTTTGCCGTCGTCGCGCACGAAGTGAAAGCGCTCGCAGGCCAGACCGCCAAGGCGACCGCCGAGATCGGCGAGAACGTCTCCATGATCCAGGCCTCCACCCGCAACGCGGTCGACGCCGTGCGCGAGATCGGCGGCGCGGTGCGCGAGATCAACGAGGTCACCACGGCGATTGCCGGCGCCGTCGGCCAGCAGGACCAGGCCACGCGCGAGATCTCCTCCAACGCTCAATCGGCTGCCCAGGGCAACGAGACGCTGGTCGCCAACATCACCTCGCTGCGCGACGCCATCGGCGAGACCGATACGGCGGCATCCTCCGTGCTGACCGCGGCGAGCAGCCTGACTGCGACCGCCGAGACGCTGTCCCGCGAGGTGGAGAAGTTCTTCCAGAATTTGCGGTCGGATGCCCGCACCGCCAAGGCGGGATAGCAGCGGGTTCGCCGCCGTGAAGCCGGCGATGGGCGCGCTGCAAACTAAAAAACGCGAAAACAACCCCATGCACAGTAGCCGGGGCCGGCGATATCAACGGCTTGGCTGCCGGCGTGGCGATTGCTGATTTTACGAAGCCGATTTGACTCGTCGGGCAAGACACCGGCATGATGTCATCATGGGTGTTCGGTCGAACCTTCCGTAAACCAGGGCTGTACTGATAAATTCAGCCGCGCATGCGGTGTCCGTTCTTCCCTTGGGGCGGACGTGGCCAGCTCGCAGTGGCAAGTCGGCGCTGGCGTGCCGGCCGGGACATGAGCACCCGACGCAATCCACTGGTCGTAGGTCTGGAACTTTACGCCGAGCATGTCGTAAGAGACTCGCAGGTAGTGGTCGCTGCCGCGCAGCACCGCGGCGGGCATAATCGTCTGCACTTCCTGCGCCATCACGCCGACATAGGATTTGTTGCCGCCATTGTAGGTGAAGCGATAGAAGCCGAGGCCGTTTTCGAGGTAACCGATAAGGAAGATGTCGTGCTTGAGCATCATGTCCGATCTCCGGACGACACGGCGGGTGGTCCGCCGTGCAACACCTCGGACACCGACTACTGGTGCGACGACGGGCGCGACGACAGGCCGGACCACGCAGCCGGCGCGGTAGACACCAGCGGCACAATAGACAACAGCATTTGCCTCGGGTGTCTCGATGGCCATGGTTGCGGAGAAGGCGGTAATGCCTAGCGCGGCGAGGAGGATCGAGCGCATCATTGTCTCCTTCGTTCAATCGTTGTCAGAGGAGTATTTCCCAACGAAAAAGAATAGGATCAGATTTTCGCCTGGCGAGCAATTGCTCTCCTGGGCGATACCTGTCGCGCCTCAGTTCAAAGACCACCACTGCATCGCAGCATAGACAAGGGATGGAGCCCCGCAGAATTGATAAGCGAGAGCTCAGCTATCCTAAAAAACTGCACGCTGGCTCCGGACATTTGCGGACGTAGAGCAACTCGGTCTTTTTATGAATGTCGGTCTATGAACCGAGCAACGCGCAGACTGGCATTCGTGTACCGGTGAAGACAGAGTAGGATCAGAGATCGATCAGATCTTCGATGTTGATCCGGCCTCGCCGGCGCAAGACCGTCAACAATAGCAAAAATCGTTGCAAGGCCCGCAGCTATGACAACGCATGCGGTTTGGCTATTTCTGATTTTACGAAACAAATTTGACTCGTCGGGCAAAACACAGGCATGATGTCATCATGGCGCCCGGGACCCGGTCGTCTTACCGGAGGGGTGTGCGTCTAGCCTTAGCGGCAAACGAACCCTGCCGGGACGAGGCTTACGCGCGCGTCGTCAAAGTCGTCAGCTGATCGGTGTCGTAGCGGTTTCGCAGATCGGCGAGCGCCTTTGGATCCGGTGCACCTTGCGCTGCGAGTTTCGCGAGCTCTTCGAAATAATGCTCGTGGCCGGGCGGAGAAACGGTCATCAGCACGCGAGCCGGCTTCGCACTGACATTCGTGATGTTGTGCGGCACCCCTGGCGGGATGAACAGATAGGTGCCAGGCGTTGCGCGGATCGTCCTGTCGCCGACATGCCATTCACACTCGCCCTCGAGCAGGTAGAAGGTCTCCTCCTGCACCCGGTGAACATGCCGCCCGGTGGCGAACCCTGCCGGGATGGTCCAGTCAAACATGCTCGTGTGCCTGGTATTTTCGCCGGTGACGAGGAACACCATGGGATGACCACGCAGGATGACCCCCTTCGTCTCATTGGGCATGCGAATGACGGCATCGGCGCTCATGTGATCCTCCATCGACCAAATGCTAATTCCTGCAAGCACTTGTGCAACATCGGCCGTTCGTGCCGGGATGTCGTGAATCCGTTCCCAAAAATCTGCTAAAAGCGTCGAATGACAGTCGGGGGCGACCTCTACCAGTTCGGCCCGTTCCGCCTCGACCCCGAGGCGGGCATTCTGTACCGAGGGGCCGAGCCGACCATGCTTGGGCAGCGCGCCGTCGCGCTGCTGCGCCGGCTACTCGAAAACGCGGGCGTACCGGTGTCCAAGGACGCCCTGGTCGAGGCCGCCTGGGGCGGATTGGCAGTTGCCGATAACAATCTCACGGTTCAGATCGCAGCCTTGCGCCGGGTGCTGGCGGAGGCGGATGCCGAGAGCTGGATCGAAACACTGCCGCGGCGCGGCTACCGGTATGTGGGACCGGCCGTCGTCACCAATGCTCCCGATGCATCGGCTGCCGCCCGCGCCGCGTCGGCTCCGGCTTTGCCTGACAAACCGTCCGTCGCCGTTCTGCCGTTCTCGAACCTGAGCGGCGATCCGGAGCAGGAGTACTTCGCCGATGGGATGGTCGACGACATCATCACCGGTCTCGCACGCATCAACTGGCTTTTCGTCATCGCGCGAAACTCGACCTTCACCTACAAGGGCCGTGCCGTGGACGTGAAGCAGGTCGGCCGCGAGCTTGGCGTGCGCTATGTGCTCGAAGGCAGCGTGCGCAAGGCCGGCGGTAGCGTGCGCGTGACCGGCCAAATGATCGACGCCTCGACCGGCGCCCACGTCTGGGCCGAGCGGTACGACCGCAGCTCCGACAATATTTTCGCAATTCAGGACGAGATCGCGCTGTCGGCGGTGGGCGCGATTGCGCCGAGCGTGCGGAAAGCCGAAATCGAACGTGTCAGGCGGAAACGACCTGACAGTCTCGATGCCTACGATCTCGTACTGCGGGCCCAGCCTGACGTCGATTCAGGCATGCCGGAGCAAGTGACGAGAGCGCTTGCGCTTCTCGAGCGTGCGATCGCACGCGAGCCGGCCTATGCGCTGGCGCATGGCAATGCCGCGATGTGTCACCATTGCCTGTTCCTTCGCGCCGGCTTGCAGGAGGTCAACCGCGCCGCGTCGATCCGCCACGCCCGATCGGCCATTGTCCATGGACAAGACGATGCGCTCGCGCTGACATGGGCCGGATTTTCCATCGGCATGGATGCGCACGATCGCGCCGCCGCATTTGCAGCATTGGAAGCTGCCCTCGCCATCAGCCCATCATCGGCGCTGACCTACATTCTCGGCAGCGTTATCCTGGGATGGGGCGGCGAAGCGGAGCGCGCGATCGAGTGGAGCGAGCAGGGTCTGCGGCTGAGCCCGTTCGATTCGTGGGCCTGGGCCGCGTTTGACGCGCAAGCAATGAGCCATCTGCTGCGCGGACGTTACGACGAAGCTTGTCGTGCGGCCTACAAATCCGTTCAAGCCAATCCGGCCCACAGCATCACTTATGTGCAATTGACCGCCGCGCTGGCCAAACTTGGCCGGCTGGACGAAGCAAGGGCGGCCGCCGCGCGTGTGCTCGAGCTTCAGCCGGCCTTTCGCTACAGCCGTCAGTTTGCTGGCGTAAACTGTGCGCCAGCGCTCGCGGAGGCTCTCGGCGGCGCGCTGCGGGATGCCGGATTGCCGGAATAGCCCGGCGTTCGACGAGCTTGCATCTCTCTGACCGGCGGCAACCTTGCTGCCTAGAGTGGATGAGCCAGCTCCCACGCATGGCCGGCGGGATCCAGGAACGCTACGGTCCGACGTCCCCACGGTCGGTCGATCGGTCCGTTCAGGATCGGCACTTGCCGCTCGGCAAGCTTCACGCAACACGCATCGACGTCGTCAACCAACACGGTCAACGGGAGGCGCGGAGGTGCCCCCGGCCCCCCCACCGGACGCGGCCTGATGAGCTCCGGCGCGGCGCGCTCGTCGAGAAGATTGATCATCAGGTTCCGCAGCTTGAGCACCGCGGAGGTCTCGTCCTCGTAGATAAAATTGCCGCAGAATACAGCCTCGTAGAAGGCTTTAGCGCTGTCCAGGTCCGGCACGAAAAGCGTTATGCATTCAACGTTGTCGATCGCTGTCATTCGAAGGACTGCCTCCAGATCACACGCCTGCGATCGCCCGTCCGATCCGATCGCGCCTTCGCCGACGTGCCCAGGACGGGTGGCGTACCCCGAAGGATACGTGCCCTCATGCCCGGCTCGCGGCATCCGCCTCCGCGCCCCAGCCCTCACGTATCCTAAGTCGATCGGCGCTCGTCAATAGACCATCGAACCGCGACGAGGGGAGCATCTCGACGGCATCCGCGGGCGGTCCGGGCACCTGGAAATGCTCGGGGTCGACCCGACGCGACTGCCACCGGCATTGCAATGGCAGCGACTTTACGAGCAAATGTTCGACCGGCCTGTCGAGCAGAGAAACGGCTTTCTGGTAAGCTGGCTCTCCGACGATCAGTTCCTGGGGTTCTCGACCGCTGACAAGATCCGCATTGGCCAGCACGCAAATATGCATTTGCGCATCACGGATCCCTCGCTGCGCAAGCAGGGGATTGGCGTAGAGTGTGTCCGAAAGACCGTCGAACTCTATTTCCAGGTTCTGGAGTTGAAGCAACTCTTCTGTGAGCCCAATGCGTTTAATGTGGCTCCGAACCGCACGCTTCAAAAGGCGGGTTTCACGTACGTCAAGACGCACATGACCGTTCCGGGCCCTCTCAACTTCCACCAAGCGGTCAACCGTTGGATGATCGATAGAGGTTGACGGCAATAAATCGCCGTCTCGACGAATTCGTGAGCACGCGCCCTGGCTTACATCTCTGATCGGCGGGCGACCTGCAAAGACCGCGAGAACTGCAGAGACGTGTTTGGTTTGGCCCGGATGCGCCATTGCCTGCTCAGGAACGACCCGCCTCATTTGTGGAGAGGCGGGCAACGATACGGCGGAACAGCCAGAGGACAACCGGACAAGCCAGGAGCACGACGGCGCCGAAGTCGAGCGCGGCGCGCGCAGAGCCGGCCGACGTGGAGAGCTTTCCTCCGATCGCAGGTCCGGCCAGCATGCCGGCGTAGAAGACGGTGTAGAATATTCCCATTCCGATCGGCCGCATCTTCTGATCGAGCACACGCGCAGGCAGGCTCATGATCGCACCGGCGGGCAGGCCGCAGAGGATTCCAAGAGCAATGACGATGGGAAGCACCGTGCCGCTTCGCGACAGGAGAAGTGTCAGGAGGGCGAAGGCGATGCAGCCTGTCGCGAGGACAGCCTCGCCGCGCTTGGTCCGATCGGCGAGGAAGCCGCCGAGCGGAACCGAAAGGGCGGCGAGCCAGAGCACGATACTGATGGTTGATCCGGCTGCTGCGCCCGACCAGCCATGCTCGACGAGCATCGACGGGCCGAAACTGAAGATCATCGCAAAACCGATGTTGTAGAGGCACCAGATCAGGCCGGCGGCAATCACGGCGCAGATCGTGTCGGCGGTCAGGCTGCCGCGCTCGCCTTCAACGGCGGCGGTCGCATCTGGCGCGCGATAGACCGAAGCGATGAGGCAGAGGCCGATCAGGATCACCCCTGCGACGGCGAGATTGACGGCATGGAGCCCGAACGTGGCTCCGACGGCGGGCAACAGCATGAGAGCGGCTGCGATACCAGCCGGCCATGAGTTGATGAAAATGGCCATCGCGGTGGCGATTTCCCGACCGGCAAACCAGTCCGCGACCATCTTGGTCATCAGAACGTTCAGGAGAACGCCGCCGATGCCGGCCGTCAGCCGGCCCGCGATCTGCGTGCTCCATGACGTTGACGTGGTCATCAGCAGCTCGCCTGCCAGCATCAGCAGGAGCCCGGCGAGAACCGTCACCTTGTCGCCATAGCGGCGGCCGATCGCGCCGCCGGGCAACGCGAGCGCAGCGCCGGGCGCAAAATAGAGCCCGATCAGAACGCCGATATCGGCCAGATTCGCACCCAGGCTCTGGCTGAGCTGTGGCGCGACGGCCGCGATGCTCTGAAACTGGAAAGCGATGGCGGCCCGCGCGATGAACAGGACAGCAAGAATGGTCCAGCGGCTTCGCATTTGGATCTTCCCCGATGCCGTGAACTATGTCGCCGGCCGGATATTCTGATTCAGGCGGAAGAGATTGGTCGGATCATATCTGGTTTTGAGCGCGGCCAACCGCGCATAGTTCTCGCCATAGGCGTCGCGGACACGATCCTCGCCCTCATCGCCGAGATTGTTGGCGTAGACGCCGCCGGTCGAATAGGGCCTGACGGCGCTCCACAGCTCGCGCGCCCACCGCATGTTGGCGTCGTCGTCGGCCGGATCATCCCAGATCGCGACCGGAAAGCAGTCGAACGCTGCGTCGCGGTTTGCGTAAGGCGAGTCGGGCGTTGGAACCCGCGCGATTGCGCCGCCGACGTGCTGAAAAACCAGCAAGGACGAGGTGTTGGGCGCTTTCGCATAGGCGTCGAGCAGCGCGTCGATCGCGCCCGCACTGATCTCGCGCAGGAACTGCGCCTTCCAGTAATAGCGACGTCCGCGCGGAAACAGGGCATCGCCTCCCGACTGAACCTCGAGATAAGGGACAGGTGTGAGGCGGGTCTCGACGGGCGAGCCGAACCTGACGATCGGCGAAAGGGCGCGTTCACCGTCATGATGCGAGCCGACATAGCATCCGGTGATGCTGAAGAACCGTTCGCCGGACGGCAGCGTGACCAGGGCTGCATCGACATCCGCTTCGTCAGGCGCGCGGCGGGCGAATTCATCATAGAAGCGCATGGCCTCGCGCGCATCGTCGTATCGATGCAGTGCTGACGCGACGAGCAGCGAAGTGCCGATGGCATGAAGCCGATATTCGAATGCGGTCACGATGCCAAAATTGCCGCCGCCACCCCGAAGGCCCCAGAAGAGGTCGGGGTGTTCGGTCGCGCTGGCCCTCAGGATCTTTCCTTCGGCTGTCACCACTTCGGCGGCAATCAGGTTGTCGCAGGTCAGCCCGTATTTGCGTCCGAGCTTGCCAAAGCCGCCGCCAAGCGTGAGCCCGGCGATACCGGTATCGCTGTTGACGCCCATGGTGGTCGCCAGGCCGTGCTCCTGTGTCGCCCTGTCGAACTCGCCCAGATTGAGGCCGGCCTCAGCGCGGGCGATCCGGCGGACCGGATCGACCTCGATCTGCTTCATGTGCGACAGGTCAATGACCATGCCGCCGTCGCAGACCGACAGGCCGGCGACATTGTGGCCGCCGCTGCGGACCGCGATGCAGATGCGATGAGATCTTGCGAACGCGACGGCTCGAGCGACGTCCTCGGCACCGGCACAATAGGCGATCATGGCCGGCCGCTTGTCGATGGCGCCATTCCAGACCTTGCGCGCCTCGTCGTAACCGGCGCTCCCCTCGAGGACCACATTGCCCTTGAGCCGTAGCTGTGGGGTGGACCGCGGTTCGGCGTTCGATTTGCCCATCGGGTCGTCGTATGGCTGCGGCTGCTCCATCCGATCTTCTCCTCGCCACGAATGCCCAGACCATCTTCTCACGGAGCGCCGGATCGCTTCCTGAATCGGATCGGAAAAAGTTGCAAATTTCGCCAAAAATGGTCTCTCTAGGCAATGGCGACGATCTACGAGTTTGGTCCATTTCGTCTCGAGACAGACGCCGACACACTGTTTCGCGGAGCCGAGCCGGTTGCTCTCGGAGGGCGAGCGGTCGCACTGCTTCGGCTGCTTCTGGAAAGAGCGGGTAAGCCGGTTGCCAAGGACGCCTTGATGGAGGCGGCCTGGCCGGGGCTGGCGATCGAGGAAAGCAATCTGACCGTACAGATAGCCGCCCTGCGCCGCACGTTTGCAGCCGTCGAAGGCGGCAGCACCTGGATCGAGACGCTGCCGCGCCGCGGTTACCGCTATGTCGGCCCGCCGGCCGCCACCTTGCCCGATGACAGCCGGCAAACGTGGCTCCCGTCCGCAAGCCCCGACAAGCCATCGATCGCCGTGCTGCCGTTTTCCAACTTGAGCGGCGATCCCGCGCAGGACTACTTCTCCGACGGGATCACGGAAGACGTCATTGCGGAATTGTCGCGTTTCCGGTCGCTCTTCGTCGTGGCCCGCCATTCGAGCTTCGCTTACCGGGCCAGCTCGTCCGACATCAGAGAGGTCGGCCGCCAGCTCGGCGTGCGATATGTGGTGGAAGGGAGCGCACGCCGGATCGGGAAACGGGTGCGGGTGACCGTCAAGCTTCTGGATGCCGCGAGCGGCTTCACCCTCTGGACGGAGCGCTACGACCGCGAGATCGAAGACATCTTCGCCATCCAGGACGAAATCGTAGGCAAGATCGTTGCGGCGCTGCCCGGCCGGCTCGAGGACGCGGGCCGCGAGATCGCGCGAGGCAAGCAGACCTCGAGCATCACGGCCTACGATCTCGTCCTGCTGGGAAACGAAAAATGGCGTCAATTGACCGTCAGGAGCATGGATGAGGCGGAAGGCTATTTCAGGAAGGCCGTGGAGCTCGATCCAGCCTATGCGCGCGCTCACGCCAATATAGCCTGGACGGTCGTCTGCGCTGCGTTTCTGGAATCACCCGCCGCCACTCCACTGGATGATGGTCGTCGCGAGATCGAGATCGCCCTCGATCTCGACGAGAACGATGCCTGGTCGCACGGCGTCTTCGCACAACTTCTTTTCCTGCAAAACCGCGATCAAGAGGCCGAAACTCATTTCAAACGCGCTCTGGCGCTCAATCCGAACGACGCTGATGTCGCCGCGGCTTTTGCAAATATTCTGGTCTACTGGGGGCGCTGGCGGGACGCGCTTGCCTGGATCAAATCGGCCAAACGGCTAAATCCATTTCCACCCAATATATACCATTGGTACCACGCGCTGGCGCTCTATTCCGCGCGCGAATACGAACAGGCGATCAACGTTCTCAGGGAAGCGCGATCGAGCGACCGCTGGTCGCACGCGCTGCTTGCGGCATGCTACGCGCAAACCGATCGACTGACGGAAGCGAGTTTCGAGGCGCGCACATTCATTCGAGAGAGATGTCTGGAATTGAGTGAGAACGGCGAAGCTCCGCCCCTCAACACGCTCGACCTCGCCCGGATGCGCGCCAACAGGTATAGAGACCCCGTCGACCGGGATCATTTCCTCGACGGACTTCGCAAGGCCGGCCTAAGTGATGGACCCTCCAACTCTGGATAGCGGCAACGTCGTTGGTACCAGCGACGGGCGTCGCGGAGCCGACTCCGATCGAGCGATCGCGCGTTCCTGAGGTTGCCGGACGTGCCGCAACGAGGACAACACCCCTACCCCGCCATCACCCCGCCCCGCCTGATCAGCTCCTTGCCGACCGCCGCCAGATGCACCTGGTCCGGGCCATCACCGATGCGGATGAAGCGGGCGTAGACGTAGGCGCGGGCGAGGAACGTGTCCTGCGAGACACCGGCGGCGCCGTGGATCTGGATGGCGCGGTCGATGACGCGGGCGGCCATGCTGGGCACCACGATCTTGGCCGCGGCGATCAGGTCGCGCGCGGCCTTGTTGCCCTCGCGGTCCATCCTGTCGGCGGCTTGCAGCGTCAAGAGCCGCGCCTGCGCGATCTCGCAGAAGGAGTTTGCGATGTCCTCGCGCACCGAGCCCTGCTCGGCGAGCGGCTTGCCGAAGGCTGTGCGCGACACCGCGCGCTGGCACATCAATTCCAGCGCGCGCTGGGCGCAGCCGATCAGCCGCATGCAATGGTGGATGCGGCCGGGCCCGAGCCGGCCTTGCGCGATCTCGAAGCCGCGGCCCTCGCCGAGCAGGATGTTCTCGGCCGGCACGCGGACGTTCTCGTAGACGATCTCGGGGTGGCCGACCGGCGCGTCGTCATAGCCGTAAGTGAGCATGTCGCGGACGATGCGCACGCCGGGCGTATTCTTCGGCACCAGGATCATGGATTGCTGGCGATGGCGGTCGGGATGGTCGGACGCGGTCTTGCCCATCACGATCAGGATCTCGCAATCCTCGTTCATCGCGCCTGACGTGAACCATTTGCGGCCGTTGATGACGTAGCTGTCGCCGTCGCGCTTGATCTCGCACTGGATGTTGGTGGCATCGCTGGAGGCGACCTGCGGCTCCGTCATCGAGAAGCCGGAGCGGATGCGCCCCTCCAGCAGCGGCGTCAGCCAGCGCTCCTGCTGCGCCGGCGTGCCGTAGTTCGCCAGCACCTCCATGTTGCCGACATCGGGCGCCGAGCAGTTGAAGACCTCGGGCGCCCAGAGGATGCGACCCATGATCTCCTTCACGGGGGCGTATTCGAGGTTGGTGAGGCCCGGACCGTGCTCGCCTGACAGGAACAGGTTCCAGAGCCCTGCTCGCGCGCCAGCCGCTTCAGGTCCTGGAGAACCTGCGGCGTCCGGTAGCGCGCGGCTTCCGGCTTCACCTGCTCGTAATAGAGCTCCTCGACCGGCTCGACATGCGCCCGCATGAACTGGCGGACGCGCGCCTGAAGCTCCAGCGAACGGGCGGAGTGTTGAAAGTGCATTGGGGGTCTCCTGTTCGCAACATCTGAGGTCGTCATGCCCGGGCTTGTCCCGGGCATCCACGTTCTTTTGCGCCAGAGGCAAGACGTGGATGGCCGGGACGAGCCCGGCCATGACGCCGTGGATGCTTCTGCACCCCAACGCTCACCTGAGACGTGGTGCCTCGCGCATCACGTCCCGCGCAGCAGTTCGCTCGCCACGACCCAGTCGCTGCCGTCGAACTGGAGCATATAGCCGTCCTTGATGGGGCGGAAATCCTGCGGCGTGGTGTTGAGCGTGATGCCGGGCATCAGCAGCGACAGCGGCACATTCTTCAAGTTGGCCGCCTGCGCCATGATGTTCTCGCGCGTCAGATTGTCCTTGCACTGCTTGAGCAGGACCACCAGGGCCTCGGCGACGGTGTAGCCGTAGAGGCCCGCGACGTTGTTGATGTCGGCATTGGGCAGGCGCTTCTTCATGAAGTCGATATAGGCCGTCATCGCCGGATCGTCCTTGGGCTGTTCGACGAAGGGCTTGAGCGCACCGAGCGACAGCACGCCTTTGCCGGCATCGAGACCGGCCGGGACCATCACGGTCGCCTTGTTGGCGCAGCCAGAGGCGAGGAAGCGCGTCGCCTGCCAGCCGGCTTCGTGCGCCCTTCGGATCGCCTGCGCGCAGGCGCGCGGCGTCACCGAATAGATCATGAAGACATCGGCCTTGGTGTTGGCGAGCGTCAGCACCTGGGAATCGACGGTGGGATCGGCGACCTCGAAGCTCGAGGCCATCGCGAGCGCCTTGTCGGCGTCCGCGCCGAGCGCTTCCTTGACACCGCGCAGATATTCCTTGCCGGCGTCGTCGTTCTGATAGAGCACCGCAAAGCGCGCGTTGGGGTTCTTGGCGCGGGCATAGGCGACGTCGATCGCGGCCTCGCTGGTGTAGTTCGGCGCCCAGGGCAGCGCCATCGACCACGGCATGTTGGCGGGGTCGTTCCACTTCGAGGCCGAGCTGATCAAAAAGAGCTGCGGCACCTTGTTGCTGTTGAGGTATTTCGCGATCGCCGAGCTCGGCGCGGTGCCCATGGTCGCGAAGATGAAGGCGACGCCGTCGCCCTCGACCAGCCGCCGCGCCGCCTCCATGGTCTTGGGCGGCGAGAACGCGTCGTCGAGCGACAAGAGATTGAGCTTGCGGCCATTGACGCCGCCCTTCTCGTTGATCTCGTCGAAATAGGCCGAAATGACCCTGCCGGTGATCGCGAGCGGCGATGCGGGGCCGCTATAGGGCATGGTGTTGCCGATCTTGATCTCGGTGTCGCTGACGCCGGGACCATAGGATCTTTGCGCGGAAGCGGGCGTGGACAGGCAGGCGGCAGCCAATGCTGCGGCCAGGGCCAAAGCGGCTTTCATGGATTCTCCCCGATGATTGTCGCCGCGCGACGCCATCAGGCGAGCTCGCGGCGCGCTGCTTCTTGTCAGCGCGTCAGATCAGCGGAGTTCCGCAACACGGTCTTGCGTCGAGTTGCTGGTTAGTGGCGTCGCCGCAGGCTGAAGCCCAGGCTGACCCAGCCGGCACCTGCCATGATCAGGTCGATGCCGAGAAACAGGCCAAGGATATAGACGCTGTTAACCGGCCAGCGCGCCAGGATCAGAAGCCCGAGCAGCAACGTGATGACGGCAGAGAGCGCCACCCAGATCCACGGGCTTTCGCGCTTCATGCTGAAGGCGAGAAACAGCCTGACGGCGCCCGAGGCGATCAGCGACGCGCCCAGGAACAGCGTCAGCAGGACTGCCGCGAGCAGAGGATTCTCGAAGGTGAGGAATCCGGCGATGACGTAGAGCACGCCGAGCAAGGCCCAGATCACGAACTTGCCCCAGCTCTTCATCTGGAACGCGCCGATGATTTCGGCCGCGCCGGCGACGATCATCATCGCGCCGACCACGATCACGCTCGCCACCGTCGCCATCACCATGCTGCCGAGCGCGACGAAGCCGGCGATGAGATAGACGACACCGAGCGCGACGATCCAGCCCCATTTGGCATGCAGCGCCGCGATGCCCGAGCCGAGGCTTGGATGATGAGACGTATCCGAGGCACTAGTCATGGCGGCCACTCCTGTACGCGGGCCCCCCAACGCACGGCAGGATAGCACGCGTGGTGCAGGGGCGACAGCCAGCAAAGCAGCGCTTTGCGGTGCCAACATTGACGCAAATCAAGATCGAATGCGACGCTTCAGTCCGGAATGCTGAAGTAGAACGCCGCGCCCTTGCCCACCTCGGCACTGGCCCAGATGCGTCCGCCGTGGCGTTGCACGATGCGCGATGCGATCGAGAGGCCGATCCCCGTGCCCTCGTACTGATCGGAGTCGTGAAATCGCTGAAACGCCGCGAACAGCTTGTCGGCCTGCTGCATGTCGAAGCCGGCGCCGTTGTCGCGCACGCAATAGATTGTTTCCTGCCCTTCGGTCCAGCCGATCACCGTGACCAGCGGCTTCTCGCGGGCGCGGGTGAACTTGAACGCATTGGAGAGCAGATTGACGAGCACCTGCCGCAGCAGCGCCTGATCACCGACACAGCCGGGAATTTCGCCCACATGGACGACGACCTCGCGGCCGCCGTGCTGCCGGCGCAGCTCGTCCACGACCTCGCCGACGAGTGCCCCGGCATCGACCGGCCCCTTCGACAGCGGCTGGCGGCCGAACCGCGACAGACGCAACAGTCCCTCGATCAGGCGCTGCATGTGCTCGCCGCCTGCCAGGATGGCGCCGGCCAGCTGCCGCGGCTGATCCGGCCATTGCGCGGAATGATCCTCGATCAGCGTCTCCGCATAGCCGACGATGACCGAGAGCGGACCGCGCAGATCGTGCGCGACGGAATAGGCAAATGCCTCGAGCTCGCGGTTGGCGGCTTCGAGCTCGAGGGTGCGCTCGCGGACCCGCAGCGCCAGCTCCGCATTCTCCAGGTGCAGGCGCCGCACCGCGAGCGCGCGCTCCAGCACGGGAATGACGACGCTGAGCCGGAACGGCTTGAGAATGTAGTCGAGCGCCCCCGCCTTCATGGCCTCGACCGCCGTCGCGATGGTTCCGTCGCCGGTCATGATGATGCCGACCAGATGCGGATCGATCTCCCGCGCGGCCCGCAGCAGCTCGATGCCGTCCATGCCCGGCATCATCAGGTCGGCGAGCAGGAGGTCGCATTTCGAGCGCCGCAGCTCCGCCAGCGCGGATTGGGCGTCGGTGAAGCCGACCGGCTCGTAATCCTCGCCGGGCAACGTGTCGCACAGCGCCCGCATCTGCGCCGCCTCGTCGTCAACCACCAGGATGCGGGCCTTCTTTGCGGTCGGCATTTCCTATTCGCTCACCTCTATCGCGCCCTGGGCGCGGCCGGGCTCGCAGCATTGCGCCAGCGTTTCCCTCAATTCGCGAAGCTTCGGCGGCTTGCTCAGGAGGTGGTCGACATGGGCCGGAATGTCATCCTCGGACATCAGGCGTTTGCCCCATCCTGTCAGCATGATCACGGGCGTGGCGGGCGAGGCAGCCTTGATCGCGCCCGCCACCTTGCGGCCGTCGACATCAGGCATGCCGAGATCGGTGATCACGGCGGCGAAGATCTCGCCGCGCGCGGAGGCAGCGTGGAACGCGGCGATGCCCGCGACGCCGTCATTGGCCGTCGTCACGACGTGCCCCTCCGCCTCCAGCGTATTGCACAATGATTTGAGCAGGAGCGGATCGTCGTCGACCAGCAGCAGGCGCAGCCGGGAGGGCCCGCTGGATTCCAGCCTGTCCTGCGACGGCGTGGCGGGCGCGGCTTGCGGGACTGGAAAGTTCAACGACACGGTGGTGCCGCGACCGACGGCGCTGTCGATCTCGATCTCGCCGTTGTGCCGCCGTAGGACGCCGTAGACCATCGCCAGGCCCAATCCCGTTCCGCGCTCCCCCTTGGTCGTGAAGAACGGTTCGAGGCAGCGCCGGCGGGTCTCCTCGTCCATGCCCAGGCCGTCGTCACTGACCTCGATCCGCACCTGGCCGTGCCCGTCCGCGCCGCCGGCAAGCTTCGTGCGCAGCGTTAGCGTGCCGCCGCCGGGCACCGCATCGACCGCATTGAAGATGAGATTGATCAACGCTTCGCGGATTTCGCTCTCGATGCCGGAGATCGCGGGCAATTGCTCCGCGAGCTCGGTGCGCAGCGCGATCACGGTTCCGCGAAGCTGCGGCATGTCGCTCCACCGCGCCCGCGTGAGGTCGACGACCTGCTGCACGAGCTGATTGAGATGGACCGGCATCAGCGTCAGTTGCGGCTCGCGCTGCCGGTAGAACTCGCGCATGCGCGCCACGGTATGGGCCACGTCCTCGACCGCCCGCTGGATCGTCTCCAGATAATCGCGCGTGCGCGCGCTCAGGTTCGGCTCCCGTTCCAGCAGCGATTGGGTGTAGAGCGACACCGGCGAGAGCGCATTGTTGATGTCATGGGCAATGCCGCTCGCCATCTGCCCAAGGGCGCGCAGCCGCTCCTGCTGCATCACGGCCTGCTGGGTCTGCCGCAGATCCTCGTAAGCCTGTTGCAGAGCGCCATGGAGTTGCGCCTGATGGGCGGCGAGCGCGACGTGCTCGCTCAATTGCCGCAGGAACTCGCATTCGCCGCTGCTGAAGCTGTCCCGCTCCTTCCGCGCCGCGACGAGGACGCCGAACACCCGGCTCTCCACCTGGAGCGGGGCCAGCACCATCGCGCGCAACCCGCCCCGCGCGAGCCGGGCCGGGAACGGAAAGGACGACCGCGTGATATCAGGCTCATAGACGAGTTGACCCATCACGCAACGCGAAAGGCCGTTCTCGTCGATGTCGATCCGCGACCGCTCGGGCATCGCCAGCTCCATGGCCAGCGCGCCGCTCTTGATCCCGACGCATTCCACCGTCAGCACGTGATCGACCGCGTCGTGAAAGCACAGGCAGCCGAATTCCACCGGCAACTGGTCTTCGAGGCTGCGGACCACCACCTGGAAAATGCTGTTGAGATCCTGCCGCTCGCCGATCGCGCGGGTGATCTGGTGCAGCAGGCTCAACCGGGCGAGCTGCGCCTGGGCCTTCTGCTCCGCGTGCCTGCGCACGAGAACCTCGGATTCCAGCGCAAGATTGGACGCTGCGAGCTGCGCGGTCCGCTCCTCGACACGCACTTCCAGCTCCTCGTTCAAGCGCGCGAGCTGGGCTTGCGCCCGCATCCGCTCCAGCATGTCCGACGAGGCCATCTGCATCATCGCGAGCAGCAGGACGAGGCGCCCGGCGACCTTGCCGAGGTGAGCGACCATCGCCTCGGTGTCGTGTGGTGCCTGCGAGTACAGCATCGCGACGTGGCCGAGCAGGACGACCGCGCCCATCAGGGCCAGCGGCCCGAAGATGCGGTCCGTCGCTCGCAACCGCCAGCACAGAACGCAGGTGATCGCCCACAATGGCGGCGCCAGGATCAACACCGGACGGGTGATATCGAGCAGGCCCGGAGGACGATATGGCGGAAGGCGCTGGAAGATCGCAACCAGCAGCACGGCGACGACGACCATGAACAGCGCAAAGGCCGGCATCCCGACCCGGTCCCGCCGCTCCGACCAGATCGCGGCGAGAATTCCGATCGCGAGGATGTGGGCGGCCGGCGGCCATGTCGCCGGCCGGAGAAATTCCCGCAGCTGCATGACGAAAGCCAGCGACCCCGACCATTCCACGATCACCAGGACGTGGAGGAATTCCATGACGAAGGTCGCGCCGAAGGCGATCGCGAGCCGCCTGGACAGCGGCTGCTCGATGCGCGTGCCCGTATCCCAGAGCAGCAATGCCAGCAGCCCCGTGACGAGGGCGATGCTGGTGTCGAGAATGGTGTGGAGTTCCGGATAGTCCTGTCGTCCGGCGCCAAGCAGAAACGCACTGCCGATGCCGAAGGCGATCAGGACGCCCGCGACACTGAGCGATCGATTTGCAGTCTTGTGAACCACGGTCTTGGCCGCGCTGTCCATATCGCTACCAAAGGAACCATCTTTTGAGAAAGGGACGGCTCGAATCGAACGTCAGCGATGTTTCCCCCTTTTTTGCAGCGCATGCAATCTATACGTGCGACAAGCGCGAGGGAAGCCGCCCGGCCGTCCCGGCTCCTCTCCTGCGACAATCCGGCAGGTGAATTGGCTCGCCGGGGGCACCGCCACGCGACGGCAGCGGCTCACGAACCCCGCCGCTCCATGTCGAGCTCGGCCTTGAGACTGTCGAGATCGCGGTAAATCGAGGCGACCGCAAGCACGCGGCCGCGACTGCGGTACTTCAGCAGACAGTCCTTGCCTGCGATGCTGCCGTCGATCACGATGTCGTCAAAACTCTCGGCGTGGCCGACATAGTTGATCGGCACATCGTAGTGCTGGCTCCAGAAGAACGGCACGGCATCGAAGCGTTCACGCCGGCCCAGCATGTTGCGTGCCGCGGTCTGGCCCTGCCGCTCCGCCACCACCCAGTGCTCAACGCGGATGTTCTGGCCTGAATGCGGATCGGGCCAGCGCGCGATGTCACCTGCGGCAAAGATGCCTGGGACGCTGGTCTCGAGATATTCATTCACGCTCACGCCGCGATCGGTCGCAAGCCCTGCCCGCTCGGCGAGCGCAAGGCGCGGCCTGACGCCGATGCCGACAACAATCAGGTCAGCCTCGATCACGGCTCCGCTCTTCAACGTGGCGCGCGTGCCGTCGATCCTCTCGACCGTGTCCTCCAGGTGGAAGTTGACGCCGTTCTCTTCATGCAGCGAGCGAACGAAGTCGCCCATCTCGGGGCCGAGCACCTTTTGCATCGGCCGCTCCTCCGGGGCGACCACGTGCACTTCGAGCTTGCGCGCCCGCAAGGAGGCCGCGACTTCCAGCCCGATGAAGCTGGCGCCGATCACCAGCGCGCGCTTGGCGCTGCCGGCCGCCTTGATGATGGCGCGGCTGTCGGCGACGGAGCGCAAGGTGTGGACATGGGGCTGGTCGGCGCCGGGAATCTGCAATTTGACCGGCTCGGCGCCGGTCGCAAGCAGCAACCGGTCGAACGGCAGCTTGTCGCCATTGCCCAGCGTCACGCTGCGCGCCTTCGGATCGATGGCTGAAACATTGGTGTCGAGCCCGAGATCGATGCCCGCATCCTGATAATAGTCCTCGCCCCGCAGCGGCAGCCAATCCTCCGGTGCGTTGCCGGCGAGATAGTCCTTGGAGAGGTTCGGCCGGTCGACCGGCGTGGCACCGTCATTGCTGAGCATGGTGATGGCGCCGGCAAAGCCCTCGCGCCGGAGCATCTCGGCCGCCGCAAAGCCGGCCGCGCCGCCGCCGACGATGACGAATTTCTCGGGCGCCGGCGCGCTGCGGTGCGTCGCCGGCGGCTTCGGTGCCTCAAGCTTGCGCTGAACGATGATCCTGTCCTGCTCCCGCGTCACCTCCCACACCGCCAGCGCGTTCAAGGCGGGCGGGCGCGTCGCCTCGCCTGATCGCAAGGAGAAGCAGGCGTGATGCCAGGGGCAGCGGATGGTGTCGTCCACCACCAGGCCTTCGGCGAGCGGGCCGTGATAATGGCTGCAGGCGGGCTCGATCGCGAAGACCTCGCCGCCCGCCTGGACCAGCAGCACATCTTCCTTGCCGACATGGCCGAGCAGCTTGCCGTCCTTGAACGCGGTGAGCGCCACGCCCTTGGTCAGATCCGGTCCGCTCGGCTTGCTTTCCTCGCTCATGGTCATCTCCCTCGCAGCTCAACACGCAGCTCAACACGCAGCTCGGGATTGGACGGCGGGACCGGCGAAAAGTTCCTGCGATCGTGAAAATCAGGGCCCGGCAGCGGCCCTGCGCACGCCAACCACCGCCTGCGCCCATTCGGCCGGCCGCTCCTGCGGCAGGTTATGACCGGCGCCTGCGAACACGCGCCGCTCGAAAAAGCCCTCGAACTTGCGCGCGTGATGGGCGGTGCCGGAATTGACGCCGTCGCTGTCGCCGTCGATTGCGATCGTCGGGACGCGGATCGGCGGCTGTGCCGCAAGCCTTTCCTCGATCCCGGCATAGGCGGGATCGCCCGCGACCAGCGCGTAGCGGTGGCGGTAGGAGTGGATCACGACATCGACGAAGTCAGGGTTGTCGAACGAGATCGCGCTCCGCTCGAACGTCGCATCGTCAAAGGCCCATGTCGGCGACCACATCGACCAGAGCTGGCGGGCGAAGCCGCGCCGGTTGCGCTCCAGCGCGCGGCGGCCGCGCTCGTTGTGGAAGAGATATTGATACCAGAGCGCCGCCTCATGCGCCGGGGAGCCCGGCTCCATGGAGCGGGCGATGTCCTGGATGTTGTAGGAATTGCCGGAGACGAGCCCGACAACGCGCGCGGGGTACAGCGCCGCAACCACGCAGGCCGCGCGGCCGCCCCAGTCATAGCCGCCGACGACCGCACGTTCGATGCGAAGCGCGTCCATGAAGGCCAGCAGGTCGGCGCCCAGCGCCGCCTGCTCGCCGGAGCGCAGCGTTTCCGGGAAACGAAACCGCGTCGGCCCGTAGCCGCGCAGCCAGGGCACCAGCACCCGCGCGCCCGCCTGCGCGATGATCGGCGCAGTCTCGGCATAGGCGTTCACGTCGTAGGGGAAGCCGTGGCCCATGATGCAGGGCCAGCCATCAGGCGCACCATATTCGAGATAGGCGATGTCGAGGACATCCGTGGTGATGGTCTTTTGTTGCATGGTTTTCTTACGGAGTTGCGACTTCGTAGCCCGGATGAGCGGAGCGACATCCGGGGGTTGGCGACACCGGACCCGGATATCGCTTCGCTCATCCGGGCTACAAGGCTAGAAGCGTCCCCTACTTCTGCGGGCCCGACAGCGAGATCTCGCGTTCGGCGCGGAACACGTTGCTGTAGAGGTTGGCGATCCACTGCCGGCCGATCTCGGTCTTGTTGAGGTAGCCGATCTCGGTCTGAATATGCGGTGCGACGCTGTTCCAGTAGAATTGCGGATAGCGGTTCACGATGTCGGCGGGCGAATCGTAGCCGAGCTGGCGGTTGATGCCGACCTCTTCGAATTCGTAATAGAGCGCATTGGCCTTGCGCAGGTAGTTGGGATCGCCGAGCTGGCCGATGAAGTCGGCGGCGCGCAGGATCGAGGCATCGTCGTCATACTCCTGCCCTTCGCGGGCCGGGAAGCGTGTTCCCTCGATGGCGCGGGCGACGCGCTCGCTGTCGATACCGCGGATCGGCGGCAGCCGCCGCCGCACAAAAAGTTTCGAGCGATCGACGTGATACATCATCAGGCTGGCATCCGAGGCGCCGCGCGGCAGCGACACCTTGGTCCCGGCCTCGTCGATGATGAAACCGTCTTCGTCATCCTCCGGAAACAGGCCGCGGACATAGCCGATGTCGTGCGCAAGGCAGGCGATCAGGATATGGAGGTAGTCCTCCGCCGCAAGATGGGCATGGAGATTACGTCCCGTGAGGATGGCCTGGGCGGCCAGCGTCACCAGCATCGTATGCTCGATGTTGTGGTACAGCGCGTCGCTGTTGCCGATGCATTCCATCGCGGTGCGCGTCGAGCCCTCCAGCACCCTGGCAGAGGACTCGTCGTACCGGCGACGCATGAATGTGCCCAGCAACTTCTCCAGGGATTCGGCTGCCAGTCTCGGCAACGTGATCATGGATGCAGCCCCGCTTGTCGGTGGTGTCCCACGTCAACTCCCGACGTCTCATTCTTGTCCTCGACGCAGAGGCCAGCATAGCCCATCTTGGGCCGGGTGACCAAATCCCGGAACAAAAATACGGAAATATGTTGCAGTTGCGTGCTGCGACATCGCGGTTGCGGTTACGGCGCGATGCACCCAGGACGGGCCGAGCAGGACTGCGGCCGCCGGACGTCGGCGAGAGGGCACCGGAATGGACCGCCGGCCGGCGCATGCGCCTGCATCGTCCTGGACGGTGCCGGCATGGCGGAGGCCCGCGGTCATTCCACCAGCAGCACGTCGACGGCGACGCCGAGCTTCTGCTTCGGCGAACCGACGATGATACCATCGACCGGCGAGACGTCGGAGAAGTCGCGCGCGACCGCGAGCACGATATGGTCATTGGCGACCAGAAGATCGTTGGTCGGATCGAGATCGACCCAGCCGAGCTCCGACCCGCACCACAGCGACACCCAGGCATGAGTGGCGTCGGCGCCTTGCAGCCGCGGCTGGCCCGGCGGCGGAATGGTGCGCAGATAGCCGCTGACATAGGCCGCCGGCAGCCCGAGCCCGCGCAGTCCTGCGATCATCACATGGGCAAAGTCCTGGCAGACGCCATGGCGCTTGTCGAAGACCTCGTTGAGCGGCGTCGAGATCACCGTCGCCTTGGGATCGTAGCGAAACTCGGTGCGGATGCGGTGCATGAGATCGACCGCGCCGGCGAGGATGCCCGCGCCGGGCGCAAAGCTCGTCGCCGCATAGGCACTGACCGGACGCAGCACCGGCACCAGCGGACTCGCAAAGACGTAGCCGACCGGCGATGACGGCCCGAGGCTGGTCGCCTCGAAGGCAATGTCGCGAATGCTCTCCCAGGCCGGGCTGCCAGCATCGCGCGCCGGCGGCCGGCGCGAGACCGAGACGCGCGAGCGCGAGTCGATGCGCAAGTTGCGATGCGCGGCCTCGATCACGACGCTCTCGGTCAGCGTGCCGAAAAAGTCGCGCCGCACGTTGCGCTCGGAGGGGCGCGGACGAATCTCGACATGGTGCGAGATCAGCTCTTGGCCGCCGCCACTCCTCGGCTCCAGCCGCAGCGTGCAGCGGGCGAAGCTGACCGGGCTCTCGTATTCGTAGCTGGTGACGTGACGGATGTCGTAGATCACGCCAGCCCCGTCAGCTTTTCCGGCCGGCTGGCGTTCGGGCCATGCGGGAAGTAATGCAGCCCGATCGCCTCGGCGAGGCTGAGCAGATCCTGCTCCAGCGAGAACAGCGTCTTGACCTCGAGCTTCTCGGCCTCGGCCGTCGCCAGCATCGCCTGCACTGCGACTGCGAGGCGCTGCGGCTGCTCGATCAGGCCGTGCTCCTTCAGGCTCGGCAGCGCCGCGATGTGCTCGTTCAGCGTCGCGACCTGGAAGGCGACCGAACGCGGGTTGTAGCCGTCGAGCACCGCGAGGTCACGCACCGGCGCCAGGATCGGCGCCAGCAGATAGCGCGAGCGATAGGTGATCTGGGAATCCACCAGCGTCAGCAGGATGTCGAGATCCTCGTCGCCGGCCTCGTCATAGGCGAACTGGCGCGCGAAGCGTGTGGTGTTGATGGCGCGCTCGGTGCGGCGGCCGATGTCGAGGAAGCGCCAGCCGGCGGCGCGGTTCATGTTCTCCTGCGCAAGGCCGGCAAAGCTCGCCAGCTCCTGCAAGGTCAGCTCGGCCGCGCTCAGCACGCTGTCGTCGTCCTCGACCTCGTAGGCGAGGCGCTCGGTCATCTCGGTGATGACCTGCCAGGCATCGGGCGACAGCCGCTCGCGCAGGGAGGTCGCGGTGCGCTGCGCCGCGCGCACCAGCGACAAGGCCGAGCCGAAACGCTCCGCGCTCTGCAACGCCTCGGCGGCGATCCGCCCCGGCGCCGCGCGCGAGGTCTGCGAGATCGCGCCCCAGGCTACCAGCAGGCGCTGGATGCGTTCGGCCGATTGCAGCGAGGCCGCGGTGCCCTTGTTGGGCCCGCTCGGCGAGCCGAGCGCGCGCACCAGCCGCAGCGTCGCCTCGGCGCGTTCGAGATAGCGGCCGAGCCAGAACAGATTGTCGGCGGCGCGGCTCGGCAGCACGCCGGCGATGCGGCGGATCCGCACCTTGTCGGTCGCGGGCAGCAGGGTCGCGGTCGAGACCTGCTTGCCCGAGACGACCCAGACGTCGGCGGCGCGGGCGCCGTCGCCCATCGACACCGCGCGCGCATCGGCCTGTTCGGCGATGCGGCAGAAGCCGCCGGGCATGATGGCCCAACCGTCGGACGTGGCGGCGGCGAACACGCGCAGCACGAAGGGACGCGGCGTGATCTGGCCCTGCTCCCACACCGGCATGGTCGAGAGCCGCACCACCTCCTGGCCGACATAGTCCATGCCGCGCGTGCCGATGGCGTCGATCAGGCGCTGGCGCCCGCCGGCGTCGAGCTCGCTCGCGAGCACCGGGCCGTTGCTGTCGAAACCGGGAACGCCGCGCCGGTAGGCGCCCTCGATCGCGACCTCGTCGAGCCGCGACAGCACCTCCTCGCGCGCCGAGCGCTGGCCGCACCACCAGGTCGCGATGTGCGGCATCTTCAGCTCCTCGCCGAGCAGGCGGCGGCTAAGCGCCGGCAGGAAGCCGAGCATCGCCCTCGCCTCCAGCACGCCGGAGCCCGGCATGTTGGCGACGACGACGCCGTCCTTGCGCAGCACGTCGATCAGGCCGGGCACGCCCAGCCGCGAAGACGCATCGAGCTCGAGCGGATCGAGCGAGTTGGAATCGACGCGGCGGAGCAGCACGTCGAGCCGCTTGAGGCCCGCGACGGTACGGATGTGGACGCGGTTGTCGCTGACGGCGAGATCGTCGCCCTCGACCAGGAGGAAGCCGAGATAGCGCGCCAGCGTGGCGTGCTCGAAATAGGTCTCGCTGAAGCTGCCGGGGGTGAGCACGCCGATCCGCGGCTCGTCGCGATCGGCGCGTGCGCGAAGACTGTCGCGAAACGCCTCGAAGAACGGCGCGACGCGCGGCACGTTCATCGACTTGTAGAGATCGGAGAAGGCACGCGAGAGCACGAGGCGGTTTTCCAGCGCGTAGCCCGCGCCCGATGGGGCCTGCGTGCGGTCGCCGAGCACCCACCAGCGGCCGTCGGGCCCGCGGCCGACATCGGCGGCATAGAGCGAGAGGTAGCGCCCGCCCGGCGGCGGCACGCCGCAGACGGGACGGAGATATTCGGGACTGCCGGCAATCGCGGCCGCCGGCAGCGCGCCTTCCGCGACCAGCCGGCCCTCGCCATAGATGTCGCGCAGCACGAGCTCGAGCAGCTCGGCGCGCTGGGTGATGCCGGCGCAAAGCTGCTTCCAGTCGGCCTCGTCGATCAGCAGCGGCAGATGGCTGAGCGACCACGGCCGGTCGGCACTGTCGCCGGGGGCGCGGTAGGTGACGCCGGCCTCGCGGAGGTGACGGTCGGCCATGCCGAACCGCCGCTCGATCTCGTCGGGCGCAAGCGCCCCGAAGGCGTCGAAGAAGCGGCTCCAGACCGCGCGCGGGGCGCCGTCGGGCCCCAGGAATTCGTCGGGAATGCCGGGCAGGCGGCGATAGTCGCGGACCCATTGCGCGAGGCGGCGCTGGCTTTGCGCCCTACCCGCCTTGTCGTCCCCTTCGGCTGCGCCCTCGCCCATGCGCCTCTCCCTGCCCCACCATCATACTCATTGCAGGAGCGGGGTCCGCAAGTCGAGGGTCAGCGGAAACTCATTTGTGCGTTCCTCGGGCGGCGGCTGCATCGGCCCCGGCGTATGCCCGTGGTCCTGGAAGCGCGCCAGCCGCCGCGCCTCGGCCTCGTAGGTGTTGACCGGCTTGGTGTCGTAGCTGCGGCCGCCGGGATGGGCGACGTGATAGACGCAGCCGCCGAGCGAGCGGCCGTTCCAGGTGTCGATCAGGTCGAAGGTCAGCGGCGCGTGAACCGGAATGGTCGGGTGCAGGCCGGAGGCCGGCTGCCAGGCCTTGAAACGGACGCCGGCCACGGCCTCCGCCGAGCGGCCGGTCGAGGTCATCGGCAGGCGGCGGCCGTTGCAGGTGACGATATGGCGGCCCTCGACAAAACCCTCCGCCTTGACCTGAAGCCGCTCGACCGATGAGTCGACATAGCGCACGGTGCCGCCGGCCGAGCCCTCCTCGCCCAGCACGTGCCAGGGCTCCAGCGCCTGACGCAGCTCCAGCGTCACGCCGCCGTGATGGACGCGGCCGAAGGCGGGGAAGCGGAATTCGAGCTGGGCCAGATACCATTCCGGCTCGAACGGGTAACCGAACTGCTTCAGCTCGGAGAGCACGTCCAGAAAGTCTTCCCAGATGAAATGCGGCAGCATGTAGCGGTCATGCAGCGCGGTGCCCCAGCGCACGAACTTGCCTTGTTGCGGCTCGCGCCAGAACCTTGCGATCAGCGCGCGGATCAGCAGCTGCTGCGCCAGCGACATGCGCGGATCGGGCGGCATTTCGAGCGCGCGGAATTCGACGAGGCCGAGCCGTCCCGTCGGACCATCGGGCGAATAGAGCTTGTCGATGCAGATCTCGGCGCGGTGGGTGTTGCCGGTGATGTCGACGAGCAGGTGCCGGAACAGCCGGTCCACCAGCCACAACGGCGTCTGGTAACCCGGCGGCGGCACGTGCGACAGCGCGATCTCGAGCTCGTAGATGCTGTCGTGCCGCGCTTCGTCGATGCGCGGCGCCTGGCTGGTCGGGCCGATGAAGAGGCCGGAGAAGAAGTAGGACAGCGACGGATGCCGCTGCCAGTACAAGACCAGACTCTTCAGCAGATCGGGCCGGCGCAGGAACGGCGAGTCCTGCGGTGAGGAGCCGCCGACCACGACATGGTTGCCGCCGCCGGTGCCGGTGTGGCGGCCGTCGACCAGGAAGCGGTTGGCGCCGAGGCGCACCTTCGCCGCGTCCTCATAGAGGCCGGAGGTGATGTCGACCGCATCGCGCCAGCTCTTGGCCGGCTGGATGTTGATCTCGATGACGCCGGGGTCGGGCGTCACCTTGATGACCTCGATGCGCGGGTCGAACGGCGGCGGATAACCTTCGACATGGACCTGGAGCTGCATCTCCTCGGCGGTCGCTTCCAGCGCCGCGACCAGTTCGAGATAATCCTCGATGCGCTCGACCGGCGGCATGAAGGCGCAGAGCACGCCGTCGCGGACTTCGACCGACATCGCGGTGCGCACCGGAACCGACGTGTTGAGATGCTCGGGCGCGACCCGTGGCGGAGCTTCCGGGCGCGCGGCGAGCGTGAACACCGGCAGCTTGCCACGTGGCTCCATCGGGTCGCGCTCGATGATGTAGGGATATTGGTTCGGCGGGACGTAGCCGAGCGAGCCGATCGGCAGGCGCAGGCCGAGCGGGGAATCGCCCGGCGTCAGGAACAGATGGTTGCGCCGGAGCGTCCAGCGCTCGCTGCGCCAGCGCGGCGGCGCGTTCCAGCGCTGCACCGGCAGCACGAAGCCGCGCGGCGTGTTGAGGCCCTGCTCGAACACCCGCGCGATCCGCGCACGTGCCTCCGGATCGGACAATTTGGAGTCGGTCGGATCGACATTGACGGGAAGCTCGGCTTCCTTCTGAAGCCAGAGTGCGGTGTCTTCAAAGGCCGGCATGATGTAGCCAGGATCGAGCCCAAGCCGCAGCGCCGCGCCCTCCATAAAGGCCTCAGCGTCCTTCGTCCCGGCTGGCCGCGGATTTTCGATCTTGGCGATCAGGTCAACGTTCTTCCAGATCGGCACGCCGTCCTTGCGCCAGTACAGGCCGAAGGCCCAGCGCGGCAGGCTCTCGCCGGGATACCATTTGCCCTGGCCGTAATGCAGCAGGCCACCCGGCGCGAAGCGCGCGCGCAGCCGGCGGATCAGATCGTCGCCGAGCGCGCGCTTGGTCGGGCCGACGGCCTCCGTGTTCCACTCCCCCGCTTCCAGATCGTCGACCGAGACGAAGGTCGGCTCGCCGCCCATGGTGAGCCGCACGTCCTGGTCGGCGAGATCGCCGTCGACCTGCTCGCCGAGATCGTTGAGGCGCGCCCAGGATTCGTCGGAGAACGGCTTGGTGATGCGCGGCGCCTCGCGGATGCGCTTGACGCTCATGTCGAAGGCAAACTCGACCTCGGCGAAGCCGGCACCGCCGGAGATCGGCGCGGCCGAGCGATAATGCGGCGTCGCGGCCACCGGGATATGCCCCTCGCCCGCCAGCATGCCGGAGGTGGCGTCGAACCCGATCCAGCCCGCGCCCGGCAGGTAGACCTCGGCCCAGGCGTGCAGGTCGGTAAAGTCGTTCTCGACCTCGGGCGGTCCCTCGATCGGATCGATGTCGGGACGGATCTGGATCAGGTAGCCGGAGACGAAACGGGCGGCGAGCCCGAGATGGCGCAGCGTCTGGATCAGGAGCCAGGCGGAGTCGCGGCATGAGCCGGCGCCAGCGGAGAGCGTCTCCTCCGGCGTCTGCACGCCCGGCTCCATGCGGATGATGTAGCGGACGTGCTTCTGAAGCTCGCGATTGAGATCGACCAGGAAGTTGACGGTGTTCGGGGCTTCGTGCGGGATCGTGTCGAGAAATTTCGCGAACAGGCGATCCGGCTTGACAGTCTCGAGATAGGGCGCCAGCTCCGTCTTCAGGTCCTTGGGGTACTCGAACGGGAAGCTGTCGGCATAGGGCTCGACGAAGAAGTCGAACGGGTTGACCACGGTCATCTGCGCCGTGAAATCGACCTCGAATTTCAGCTCGGTCGTCTTCTCCGGAAAAACGTAGCGCGCCAGCCAGTTGCCCTGCGGGTCCTGTTGCCAGTTCACGAAGTGGTTGGCAGGCGTGACTTTGAGCGAATAGCTCAGGATCGGCGTGCGTGTGTGCGGCGCCGGCCGCAGACGGATCGTCTGCGGGCCGAGATCGATCGGGCGGTCGTATTTGTAGTGCGTGACGTGGTGTAATGCGACGTAGATCGACACGGGGTGCGGTGCTCCAGCAGCTTTTTTGAGCAGAACACCTGACGTCAGTGCGATCAAGCACTAACAACGGGCAGAGGGTGCCTAGGAAGTATCCCGGTCGTCCGGGGGCAATCGCATAAGACTTGAGAGTTGGCGCTCTAGAGCCCCCACGGCGTCATGGCCGGGCTTGTCCCGGCCATCCACGACCTTCTTTTGCGGTCGCAAGAACGTGGATGCCCGGGACAAGCCCGGGCATGACGACCTCGTGTGGGGTGACGTTACGCCGCCGACGTCAGCCGCTGCAGGAACTGCGTGACCTCGCGCCGGAGCGTCTCGACCTCACCATGGACGCGCTCGGAGGCGCTGTTGACGCGGCTCGCGACCCGCCCCGTGTCGGCGGCGGCTTCGCTGATGCCTGTCACGTTGGAGGAGACCTGTGAGGTGCCGGCCGACGCCTCCTGGACGTTGCGGGCGATCTCGCGGGTGGCAAGCCCCTGCTGCTCGATCGAGGTCGCGATCGACGCGGTGATTCCGTCGATCTCGGCGATGGTCTGCGCGATCGCCTCGACCGCTGCGACCGAATTGGTCGTCGATTGCTGCATCTCGCCGACCTTGGCGCTGATCTCCTCGGTCGCCTTCGCGGTCTGGTTGGCGAGGCTCTTGACCTCGGAGGCCACCACCGCGAAGCCGCGACCGGCCTCGCCCGCACGCGCCGCCTCGATCGTGGCGTTGAGCGCCAGGAGGTTGGTCTGCTCGGCGATCTCGCTGATCAGCTTGACGACGTCGCCGATCCGCATCGCTGCATCCGCAAGCGTGCGGATCTCGCTGCCGGCGCGATTGGCTTCGTTCACGGCGCGTCCGGTGCTCGCGGTCGAGCCGGTCACCTGACGCCCGATCTCGGAAATCGAGGACGCAAGCTGTTCCGCGGCGCTGGCGACGGTGGCGACGTTGCGCGAGGCATGATCGGACGCGCTGAGCACGCCGGAGGTCTGCCGGCTGGTCTTCTCGGCCGCCGCCGCCATCTGGCCGGCGTCGGTTTCGAGATCGGTCGCGGCCCCCATGAGGGTGCCGGCCACCTGGTCGAGATGCGTGCCGAACTGCTGTGCGAGGTCCGCGATCTCGACGACCCTGCGGCCGAGACTGTCGGTGCCGGAATTGATGACGGCGGCCGAACGGCGGAACGAGCCGGGCAATCCGCGCGCCAGGATCTTGCGGAAATACTTGCCGCGGCTGGCATAGTCCATCGACGCCGAGGCTTCACGCTGGAAGGCATCGGTGATGTCGAGCATGTCGTTGACCGACTTCTGGATCGCGCCGATCCGCCCGGCCTGCCGCTCACTCAAAATGCGCGCCTCGAGATCGCCGCGCGCCGCCTTGCGGCACACATCCGCGACCTCATCGACGGCCACCGCCGTGCGACGCTGGCACCAGACTGCATGGCCGAGCAGCACGACCGTCGCGCCAGGCAGTGCCGCACCGGAGATTCCGGCCACGCCCAGGAGCGAGAGGACGAACGCAACGACGGCGAGAACACACGCGAGCGCGGTCGCTCCCTGTGCCTTAGAGAGAGAGCACAAATTCATCGTAACCGACACCCTGTTGCTTGAGCAGGCCGACCATCGCATTGAAGCTCGCATGCATGCCGTCCTTGGCATTGGCATGCCGCGCCTCTTCCGCGCACAGCGTCTTGTAGATCGGCTTGATGCGCTCGACCTGCGCCGGATCCGGCTTGCGACGGTTGGAGTGATAGCCGACGATATTGCCGCGCTCGTCGAACGTCGGCGTGACGTGGGCGAACACCCAGTAATGACTGCCGTCCTTCGCCAGATTGACGACGTAGGCGAAGATCTCCTGCCTGGACTGAAGCGTGTCCCAGAGCAGCTTGAAGACGCAGCGCGGCATGTCGGGGTGGCGGATCAGGCTATGGGGGGCGCCCATCAGCTCGGCATAGCTGTATTTCGCCATGCGGAGGAAAATGTCATTGGCGTAGGTGATGCGGCCCTTGAGATCGGTCTTCGATACGATCAGCTCCTCCTCACCGAGGAGATTTTCCACCCCAGTGGGACGTATCGCTTGCATCGGTTCGATCCTCGGATAAAGGCCGGTCCGCAACGCTGCGGAGCGCAACGCCCCCTGTCTATGGCAACAGTGTTAACCAGACGTAATCCCGGAAACGCCTGCGCGAGGCGCCCGCCTCCGTATCATTACGTAGCGAACGATCGTTGCATCTCGGCCAACCACACGGGTTGCCGATATCGTCGCGGGCACCGCTTCCGACGGCTTTTGATTTGCGTTTGCACTGCGCCGCGCGCCAAACGCGACTACATCGTCGCGCCCAGCACCCAGGGGGCGAACTCGGCGCCGCCGAAATCGAAGCTCTCGCTCTTGGTCGGCTGGCCCGAGGCCGTCTTGAGGATGAGCTCGAAGATGCGCTGGCCGCATTGCTCGACGCTCTCCTCGCCTTCGAGGATGGTGCCGCAGTTGACGTCCATGTCCTCTTCCATGCGCTTGTACATCGGCGTGTTGGTGGCGAGCTTGATCGAGGGCGCCGGCTTGCAGCCGAACACGCTGCCGCGGCCGGTGGTGAAGCAGACCAGATTGGCGCCGCCGGCGACCTGCCCGGTTGCCGCGACGGGATCGTAGCCAGGCGTGTCCATGAACACGAAACCCTTCTTGGTGATGGGCTCGGCATAGCGCAGCACCTCGACGAGGTTGGTGGTGCCGGCCTTGGCCATCGCGCCGAGCGACTTTTCCAAGATGGTGGTGAGGCCGCCGGCCTTGTTCCCGGGGCTCGGATTGGCGTTCATCTCGGCGCCTTCGCGCTCGGTGTACGCGTCCCACCAGCGCATGAGATCGACCAGCTTCTCGCCGACCTCGCGGCTGACGGCGCGGCGGGTGAGCAGATGCTCGGCGCCGTAGGTCTCGGGCGTCTCCGACAGGATCACGGTGCCGCCGTGACGCACGACGAGGTCGCTGGCGGCGCCCAGCGCCGGGTTGGCGGATACTCCGGAATAGCCGTCGGAACCGCCGCATTGCAGGGCCACGGTAAGCTCGCTTGCCGGCACCGTTTCGCGCTTCACCTTGTTGGCGTCGGCCAGCGCCTCGCGCACGAAGGCAATGCCCGCCTCCACCGTCTTGCGGGTGCCGCCGACCTCCTGGATGTCCATCGCGCGGAGGCGGCCGGCGAGCTTCTGCTCTTCCATCAGGCCGCCGATCTGGTTCACCTCGCAGCCGAGGCCGAGCACGATGACGTGGGAGAAATTGACATGGCGCGCGTAGCCGCCGAGCGTGCGGCGAAGCAGCGCCAGCGGCTCGTTCTGCGTCATGCCGCAGCCGGTCTTGTGCGTCAGCGCGACCACGCCGTCGACATTGGGGAAATCGGCCAGCGGATTGTCGCCGGTGAAGGGGTTCTTCTTGAAGACGTCGGCGACGAGGCTCGCGACATGCGCGCTGCAATTCACGGAAGTGAGGATGCCGATATAGTTTCGCGTGGCGACGCGGCCGTCCGGGCGACGGATGCCTTCGAACGTCGCCGGCAGGTCGAAATTCGGCGTCGGCTTGACGTCGGCGCAATAGGCATAGTCCTTGGCGAAATCGCCCATGCCGCAATTCTGGGTGTGCACGTGCTGGCCCGGCGCGATCGGCACCGTGGCAAAGCCGATGATCTGGCCGTAGCGCTTGATCGGCTCACCCACGGCGATCGGCTTGATCGCGACCTTGTGGCCGGAGGGAATGCGCTCGACCGTGGTCACGCCGTCGGCCACCGATGTTCCCGGCGGCAGGCTCGCGCGCGCGATCAGCACGCCATCATCGGGATGCAGGCGAATGACGGGGCTGATGGTCATGTGTCTCTCCTTGGGCGAATAGTGAGTAGCGAGTGGCGAATGGAAAAAGGGAGTAGCCTTATATTCGCTACTCCCCATTCGCCATTCGCGAGTTTCTTAGGCCTTGCCGGCGGAATCCTTGCGGGTCGCGTTGACCTGCATCTTGGCGTAGGTCGTCATCAGGCCGACCTCGTTCGAGAGCGTCACCAGCTTGAAGCCCATGTTGATGGCGCGCGCCGCGCCTTCGGCGCCGCTGCAATGGATGCCCGGGTTGAGGCCGCGCTTGCCGCACTCCTTGATGATCTTGTCGTAGATCGCGAGGATCTCAGGCTCGGTGCGGTCGAGCTTGGGCTCGAGGCCGTAGGAGAAGCCGAGGTCGGACGGGCCGATATAGACGCCGTCGATGCCCTCGACGTCGAGGATCGCTTCCATGTTCTCGACCGCGGTTTTGGTCTCCATCATCGGCAGCAGAATGGTGTCGGCGTTCGCCGTCTTCTGGTAGGAACCCGCGGTGCCGTACATGCCGGCGCGGATCGGGCCGTTGGAGCGCACGCCCTGCGGCGGATATTTTGAATAGGAGACGAGGTTCCTGGCTTCCTGCGGCGTGTTGACCATCGGGCAGATCACGCCATAGGCGCCGCCATCCAGCACCTTGCCGATGATGCCGGGCTCGTTCCAGGGCACGCGGACCATCGGGGTCACCGGATGCTTGTCCATGGCCTGGAAGCACTGCACCATCGACAGATAGTCCTGCACGCCGTGCTGCATGTCGACGGTGACGCTGTCGAAGCCGCATTGCGCGATCATCTCGGCCGAGAAGCCGGAGGGAATCGCGAGCCACGCGTTGACCACGGCCTTGCCCGACTTCCAGATTTCCTTGACCTTGTTCGCCACGTTGCCTTCCTTCTTTGTTGTTTGGACCGTCGTCACCATGACGAGCGCCGCGACAGCGCGACGTCGCTGTTACCGCGAACCGGAGCGCCGCGCTACGCTCGCAATGACGCAAGACCTATGCGGTCGCCCTCTGGATGCTGATTTCGCTGACGCCGACCTCGCGGGCGGTATTCACTATCGCCGCCCAGGTGTCATCCGGCAAGGGGATGCCGTTTTGGGTGCGCTCGGCCCTGGTTTTCCGCTCGGGATCGCCGGGAATCAGCACCTGATCGCCCCCGGACACCGGCCTGGTGGCGCGGATGAAGTCGACATAGCGCGAGACCTCTGCATCGAACACATGGGAGGTATCGACCACCTTGGGATCGACATGGAACGCCAGCAAGCCGTTGGCGAAGCGGCGGACGCCCGAGGTGGCCCCGGTTCCGATCAGCGCGCCCTTCGGCAGCTTCTTGCCGCCACGGCCGGCCACCGGCACCTTGCCCTCGGCGACGACCCTGGTCGCAAAGTCCGGCACGATCGGGTCCCGGCCCTCACTCCTCGGCACTTGCCTCGTTGCCGGCGCCAAGCCCCGCGAGACTCCGTTCGAGCTCGCCGAGCATCTCCTGCAATTCGGCGAGCTTGCGGGCGCCGAAGCGGCTGGTGATCTCCGCGTAGATTGCCTCCGAGGTCGGCGCGACGGAGGCCATCAGCTTCACCCCCTCTTTCGAGATCGAGACCATGCTGCGACGCTGGTCCGCCTTCGCGGTCTTGCGCTCGATCAGATTGCGCGCCTCTAGATCGCGCAGGATGCGCGACAGGCTCGGGCCGAGCAGGAACGCCGTGCGCGCGAGTTCCGTGACCTCAGCCGCCTCGATGGCCGCCAGCGCACGCAGGATGCGCCATTGCTGCTCGGTCAGGCCGTGCTCGCGCAGCGAGGGACGAAACTGCCGCATCACTGCCTCGCGCGCCCTGAGCAGCGACATCGGCAGCGAGCGCGAGAAGTCGCGCATCGGAACCTGCCGTGCGGCAGGCGCGCTAGCGTTGGCGGGATCGGCGGGTCTCTTCGTCATGACGCCCTTTCAAGCCGCAAAATGTTTGCAGTGCAGCAAGGCCAGATTCTGTTTGACGCATTCACTTAACATGTTAAGTATCTCCCCGCACCACGATTTGTAAGATCACAGATGGCGCTTTCCAACGACGATATCCAAGCTTGCGCGAGGCGTCTGCACCAGGCGGAGAAGACCCGCACGCAGATCCGGCAGCTCTCGCAGGATTTCCCTGACATCACCATCACTGACGCCTACGCGATTCAGAAGGCCTGGGTCGACGTCAAGATCGCCGAGGGGCGCCTCGTCAAGGGCCACAAGATCGGCCTGACCTCGAAGGCGATGCAGAGCGCGCTCAACATCGACGAGCCGGATTCCGGCGTGCTGCTCGACGACATGTTCTTCGCCGACGGCGGGATCATTCCGACCGAGCGCTTCATCGCGACGCGCGTCGAGGCCGAGCTCGCCTTCGTCATGAGCAAGCGCCTCGCTGGCCCCGACTGCACGATGTTCGACGTGCTCAACGCCACCGACTTCGTGGTGCCGGCGCTGGAGATCCTGGATACGCGGATCGAGCGCGTCGATCCCAAGACCAAGGCCACGCGAAAAATCTACGATACCATCGCCGACAATGCGGCGAATGCCGGCATCGTGCTCGGGGGGCGGCCGATCCGCCCGCTGGATGCCGATTTGCGCTGGATCGGCGCGCTCTGCTTCAGGAACGGCCAGCTGGAAGAGACCGGCCTTGCCGCCGGCGTGCTCAATCATCCCGCCACCGCCGTTGCCTGGCTTGCCAACAAGATCGCGCCGCTCGGCCATGCGCTGGAGCCCGGCCAGGTCGTGCTGGCCGGCTCCTTCATCCGTCCGATCGAGACCCGCAAGGGCGACACAATTCAGGCCGATTATGGCGCTTACGGCTCGGTGAGCTGCTACTTCGCCTAGGCGAACAAAAAGACAGGGAGTGAAACCGCCATGCCGCATTTCACGATCGAATATTCGGCCAATCTCGATGGCCGTCTCGACATCGGCGCGGTGTGCGAGGTGGTGCGCAAGGCAGCGGTGGAGACCGGCATCTTCCCGCTCGGCGGCATCCGCGTTCGCGCTGTCAGGTGCGAGCATTATGCGATTGCGGATAACAGGCAGGATTACGGCTTTCTCGACATGGTGCTCCGCATCGGCGAGGGCCGCGACCTCCCCACCCGCCAGACAGCCGGCGAGCACGTCTTCCAGGCCCTCTCCCGGCATCTCGATCCCGTCTTCGCCGCCAGCAAGTTCGCCTTGTCGTTCGACATGCAGATCAACGACAAGGACACCAGCTGGAAGCGCAACAACATCCACGACGCCCTGAAAGTGGAGGCCGCCCATGGATAAGCCCACCCCGAAAGCCGATGTGTTCCAGGCCAACCGCGACCGCGTCGCGCCACTGCTGAAGAAGCTGCGCGCCGACGGGATTGGCCACATGATCGACGGCAAGATCGTCCCCTCGATTTCAGGCGAGACCTTCGAGACCAAGTCACCGGTCGATGGCGCTGTGCTCGCGAGCGTCGCCCGCGGCAATGCCGAGGACATCGACGCTGCGGCGACCGCCGCTGCGCTTGCCTTCAAGTCCTGGCGCGACATGGGGCCTGCGATGCGACGCAAGCTGCTGCATCGCGTGGCTGATGCCATCGAGGACAATGCCGACGACATCGCCGTGCTGGAATGCATCGACACCGGCCAAGCCTATCGCTTCATGGCCAAGGCCGCGATCCGCGCCGCCGAGAATTTTCGTTTCTTCGCCGACAAATGTGCGGAGGCCAGAGACGGCCTCAACACGCCGAGCGACGAGCACTGGAACGTCTCGACCCGCGTGCCGATCGGCCCGGTCGGCGTGATCACGCCGTGGAACACACCGTTCATGCTCTCGACCTGGAAGATCGCCCCTGCCCTGGCCGCCGGCTGCACCGTCGTGCACAAGCCGGCCGAATGGTCACCGGTGACGGCGGCTATTTTGGCGAAGCTCGTCAAGGAAGCCGGCGTGCCCGACGGCGTCCTCAACACCGTGCACGGCTTCGGCGAGGAAGCCGGCAAGGCGCTGACCGAGCATCCCGCCATCAAGGCGATCGGCTTCGTCGGCGAGAGCGCGACAGGCTCGGCGATCATGATTCAGGGCGCGCCGACCTTGAAGCGCGTGCATTTCGAGCTCGGCGGCAAGAACCCGGTGATCGTGTTCGACGACGCCGATCTCGACCGCGCGCTCGATGCCGTCGTGTTCATGATCTACTCGCTCAATGGCGAGCGCTGCACGTCGTCGAGCCGCCTGCTGATTCAGCAAAGCATCGCGGAGAAATTCGTGGAGAAGCTGACCGCGCGCGTGAAGGCGTTGAAGGTCGGCCATCCCCTCGATCCCTCGACTGAAATCGGGCCGCTGATCCACGAGCGGCATCTCGCCAAGGTCTGCTCCTATTTCGACGTCGCGCGGAAGGACGGCGCGACGATCGCGGTCGGCGGCAAGGCCTATGACGGACCGGGCGGCGGACATTATGTCGAGCCGACACTGGTGACCGGCGCGAACGGCAAGATGCGCGTCGCGCAGGAGGAGGTGTTCGGCCCCTTCCTCACCGTCCTGCCCTTCCGCGACGAAGCGGATGCGATCGCGATCGCCAACGACATCCGCTATGGCCTGACCGGCTATGTCTGGACCAACGACGTGGGCCGCGCATTGCGCGTCGCCGACGCGCTGGAGGCCGGCATGATCTGGCTGAACTCGGAAAACGTCCGCCATCTGCCGACGCCGTTCGGCGGCATGAAGGCCTCGGGCATTGGCCGCGACGGCGGCGACTATTCGTTCGACTTCTACATGGAAACCAAGCACGTCTCGCTGGCGCGGGGCACGCACAAGATTCAGAAACTGGGAATTTGAGGAAACAGTCGTTCCGGGGCGGCGCGAAGCGTCGAACCCGGAACCTCGAAATTCCGGGTCTGCGCCTTGCGGCGCATCCCGGAATGACGGGGGCCTAAAGAGGGGAAACGCCAATGCCGGTACCGCAACACGTCTTCGAGCCGCCCTTCAACATCATCCGTTCGAGCCACGTCGTGCTCGACGTCACCGATCTGAAGCTCAGCCGCGCGTTCTACGAGACCACCGTCGGCCTGCATGTCGAGGATGCCGACGACAAGGTCGTGTATTTGCGCGCGGCCGAAGAGCATCAGCATCACTCGCTGGTGCTGCGCAAGGCGGCTGCTCCCGCCTGCGCCCGGCTCGGCTTCAAGGTTGGCAACGACAAAGACCTCGACAAGGCCGCCGCGTTCCTCTCCGAGAACGGCCTCGCTTACGCCTTCGTCGACCAGGCTTTCCAGGGCCGCACCCTGCAATTCACCGATCCCTTCGGCTTCCAGATCGAGCTCTACGCGACGATGGACCGGCGGCCGCATCTGCTTCGCCGCTTCGACCTCTACAAGGGCTGCCATCCGCAACGGCTCGATCATTTCAACGTCTTCGCGGCCGAGGTGCAGGACACGGTCGAGTTCTACGCGCGGCTCGGCTTCCGCCTCACCGAATACGCCGAGGAGGACGGGCCAAACGGTCGTATCGCGGCCGCCTGGATGCATCGCAAGGGCAACGTCCACGACTTCGCCATCACCAACGGCAAGGGCCCGCGGCTGCATCACTTCGCCTATTGGACGCCGACGGCGATGAACATCATCCATCTCTGCGACGTCATGGCGTCCTCCGGTTTCGTGAAGAACATCGAACGCGGCCCCGGACGCCACGGCATCTCGAACGCATTCTTCCTCTATGTCCGCGACCCTGATGGACACCGCCTCGAGCTCTACACCAGCGACTATTTCACGGGAGATCACGACCACGAGCCGCTGCGCTGGTCGCTGCGCGATCCGCGCCGCCAGACGCTGTGGGGCGCACCTGCCCCGCGCTCCTGGTTCGAGCAGGGCTCGCCCTTCACCGGCCAGGCCGTGCGCGAGCCGAAATTCGTGGCCGACGTGCTGGTGGCGGATTGATGTTAGTGAGTTTCGAAAACCCACTCCACCCGTCGTCCCGGCGAAAGCCGGGACCCATAACCACAGGGAGGAGTTTGGCGAAGACACGTTGTTCGGTACTCCGACCTTATTCAATCGATAGATTCCGCGGTATGGGTCCCGGCCTTCGCCGGGACGACAAAGAAGTAATGAGCTGCGCATGAAGCTCCCTCGCCTCGCCACCTATTCCGTCAAGGGTGAAACCAGCTACGGCGCCGTCCTCGAGGGCGGCCTCGTCGATCTCTCCCCGCGCCACGCCAAGGACTATCCCACGCTGCGCGAAGTCATCGCGGCCGGCAAGCTTGCGAGCCTCGCCGAGGAAGCGGCCGGCCGCGCGCCGGATCATGCGACTAGCGACATCACCTTTCTGCCGCCGGTGCCTGCGCCGGAAAAGATCATCTGCATCGGCGTCAACTATCCCGACCGCAACGCCGAGTACAAGGACGGCCAGGACGCGCCGAAATATCCGAGCATGTTCATGCGCTCGCCCCGCTCCTTCGTCGGCCATGATACGCCGCTGGTGCGCCCGCGTGCCTCCGCGCAGCTCGATTATGAAGGCGAGATCGTGCTGGTGATCGGCAAGGCCGGCCGGCACATTCCGGAAAGCACCGCGCTCGACCACATTGCGGCCCTCACGCTCTGCAACGAAGGCTCGGTGCGCGACTGGCTGCGCCACGCCAAGTTCAACGTCACGCAGGGCAAGAATTTCGATTCCAGCGGCAGCCTCGGCCCGTGGCTGGTGCCCTACACGCAGGAATCCCAGATCGCCGACATCAGGCTCACCACGCATGTCAACGGCGAGCTCAGGCAGGACGACCGTACCAGCCGGTTGATGTTTCCGTTCCGCTACCTCATCAGCTATATCTCGACCTTCGCAACGCTCGTCCCCGGCGATGTCATCGTCACGGGCACGCCGACAGGCGCCGGTGCGCGGTTCGATCCACCGCGGTACCTAAAGCCGGGCGACGTGATCGAGGTCGAGGCCGAAGGCATCGGACGCTTGCGTAACGGCGTCGTCGACGAAGCCTGACCAACGATTGAAATGGAATAGCAGAATGACCACCCTCTCCGGCGGCGAAGCGATCGTAAGTGGCCTTGTCGCCCATGGCGTCGACACCGTGTTCGGCCTGCCCGGCGCGCAAATCTACGGCCTGTTCGACGCCTTCCATCAGGCGCAGCTCAAGGTGATCGGCGCGCGGCATGAGCAGGCCTGCGGCTACATGGCGTTCGGCTATGCGCGCTCCAGCGGCAGGCCCGGCGTGTTCAGCGTGGTGCCCGGCCCCGGCGTGCTCAACGCCAGCGCGGCACTGCTCACGGCGTACGGCTGCAACGAGCCGGTGCTGTGCGTCACCGGCCAGGTGCCGACGCAATTCCTCGGCAAGGGCCGCGGCCATCTGCACGAGATGCCGGACCAGCTCGCGACCTTGCGCACTTATGTGAAGTGGGCGGACCGGATCGAAACGCCGGGCAACGCGCCGACCACCGTGGCGCGCGCCTTCCAGGAGATGACCTCCGGGCGGCGCGGTCCCGCCTCGGTCGAGATGCCCTGGGATATCTTCACCCAGCGCGCCGACACGGCGGCTGCACAGGTGCTGGAGCCGCTGCCCGCGCCGCTGCCTGATCCTGATCTGATCAGGCAGGCGGCCGCGCTGATCAAGGCCAGCAAGGCGCCGATGATCTTCGTCGGCAGCGGCGCGATCGAGGCGCGTGCGGAGATCCTCGAGCTTGCCGAGATGATCGATGCGCCCGTGGTCGCCTTCCGCAGCGGCCGCGGCATCGTCTCCAATGCGCATGAGCTCGGCCTCACCATGGCCGCCGCCTACAAGCTGTGGCCGAACACCGATCTCATGATCGGCATCGGCTCGCGGCTGGAGCTGCCGACCATGTCGCGCTGGCCCTATCGCCCCGACGGCCTGAAGAGCATCCGCATCGACATCGATCCGGTCGAGATGCGGCGCTTCATCTCGGACACCGCTATCGTCGCCGATGCCAAGGCTGCAACCGCCGATCTCGCCGCGGCCGTCAGCAAGGCCGGCTACAGCAAGACCGCCGGCCGCCGCGCCGCGATCCGCGAGGCCACTGCGACGGCGCAAGCCGAAATCCAGCGCATCCAGCCGCAGATGGCGTATCTGAACGTCCTGCGCGAGGTGCTTCCGCCGAACGCGATCGTCACCGATGAATTGTCGCAGGTCGGCTTCGCCTCCTGGTACGGCTTTCCGATCTACGAGCCGCGCACCTTCATCACGTCAGGCTATCAGGGCACGCTCGGCTCGGGCTTCCCGACCGCGCTCGGCGCCAAGGTGGCCAATCCCGACAAGCCGGTGGTGGCGATCACCGGCGACGGCGGCTTCATGTTCGGCGTGCAGGAGCTTGCCACCGCCGTGCAGTTCAACATCGGCGTGGTGACGCTGGTGTTCAACAACAACGCCTATGGCAATGTCCGCCGCGACCAGCGCGAGCGCTTCGACGGCCGCGTGGTGGCGTCCGATCTGGTCAACCCGGATTTCGTCAAGCTCGCGGAGTCCTTCGGCGTCGCGGCTGCGCGCGTCACCGCGCCCGATCAGTTCAGGGCGGCGATGGAGAAGGCCCTCGCCCATGGCGGGCCGTATCTGATTTCGGTCGAGGTGACGCGGGACTCCGAAATCAGCCCGTGGGCGTTCATCCACCCGCCGAAGCCTTGAGGCCGGTCGCGCCCTGAAGCCGCGCCGCCGCGATCACCAACAGGCCCGCGCCTGCGACCGACCAGCAGGCGACCGGGGCCCAGTGCAGCAGCGGCGCGTAATCAGGCATCTTCTGCAAGCCGCCGGCGACCGCGGCCATCCGCGCGAAGGTGCCGAGGGCCAACGCCGAGAACACGAGGCCGGTGACCTTTCCCTCCGCACCGGTCGAGCCGATCGCCAGCGCGGCCGAGATCGCGCTCATCAGCATGCAGCCCCAGGCGGCGCCGGCGAGAAACTGCGCGGCGATCAGCGTGTTGAGGCTGCCGGCAAGCTCCGCCGCCGCGATCGCGACCGCTCCAAGCAATCCGGCGGCGCCCATCACGATCAGGCCGCCGCGGTGCTTGACGACGAGGCTCGCCGGAAACATCGCGATGTTGAAGCCGATCCAGAACACCGGCATCAGCCATTGCAGCTCGTCCGGCTTGGCGAACCGCAGATAGAACGGCGCGCTGTTCATGGCGAAGTGCAACTGATAGCCGAGCGCGAGCGCCACCATCGCGACGATGAAGGCGAGCGGCACCAGGCCCAGCGGCTTGGCCGCCTCGGCCGGCGCCGGCGAGGTGGTGTCGCGCGCCACATCGTACTCGATCCGCGACAGCCCGAGCGCCGTGAGCAGCAGCACCGCGCCGGAGATCACGAAGGGCAGCCGCGCGTCGTGCTCGCGCAGCACCACGCCGAGATAGGGCGAGACGGCGCCGGCAACGCCATAACCCAGCATGGCCAGCGCGGCGAGGAACGGCACCTGCGGCCGGGCGCGGTATTTGCCGAGCAAGGTCAGCGGCGGCGCGCGCAGGGCCGACGACGTGATCGACCAGACCACGATCAGCGCGATCAACCAGACCTGCGCGCCCGCGCCGGTCCCGGCCACGAAAGGCAGCGCGACGAAGGCCGCGCAGGAGATCGCCGCCAGCACGCCGACGAACAGGCCGAGCCGCCCGACGACGGGCGCGATCCTGTCGGCCGCAATTCCCATCGCGGTATCGGCGATGGTGAAGATGGCCTGGTCCAGCATCAGGATGAGGATCACCGCCGCCGGCGCGAGGCCGACATCCGCCGCGAGCCTTGGCAGGTAGACGACGTAGGTCGTCCGGCCCAGCGTGAACACCAGTTGCAGCACGGCCAGATAGAGTCCCGTGCGAGCCACGTTTGCGCTCGCGCCAGTCGAGACCTGTGCAGTGGTCATGTCGCCGCCTCCCCCTCGCTGAAGCTTAGACGACGGCAAGGTTCGAGGAAATGCTTCAGAGCACCTTGCGGAAGGTCAGATTGATGCGCTGCCGCCCGAGCAGCGGATGCTCGCCCTCGGCGAGCGGCGCCACGCCGTGATAGGCGAGCCGGTTAGGGCCACCCCAGACCACGACGTCACCATGGACGAGCCGGAAGCGGCGCGGCTTGTCGCTGCGCGCCATGCCGCCGAACAGGAAGGTCGCGGGCAGCCCCAGCGAGACCGAGACGATCGGTGCCGCATAGTCCAGTTCGTCCTTGTCCTGATGCAGCGACAGCCGCGTGCCGGGTTCGTAGCGATTGACGAGGCAGGCATCGGGCGCAAAGCCCCTGAAACCGCCCTGCTCCGCAGCCCGGCGCGCCAGATCGCAAAACACCGGCGGCATCGCGGGCCATGGCGCGCCGGTTCGCGGATCGACCGGGTCGTAGCGATAGCCGGTGTGGTCGGTGATCCAGCCGCGCGCACCGCAATTGGTCATCGCCACCGACATCTGATAGCCGCCGGGCGTGGTCATCCGCCGGAACGGCGACTGTGCAACGATCGCACGCACCGCGGCAATCAGCTCACTCTCGATCGGCTTGACGAAGCCACGCAGCAGCACGGCGCCGTCCGCGATCTCCTCGCGTGACGGCTGCGCCTCGGCGACGCCATCAAACAAATCCGCCGTCAATTCCTGTGCTCATTTGGCATCATGAAAGATCACACCTAGCGTATGGCGTTGGCCGGACCTGATGCGGCTGACGCCATGACGGAGGTTAACGCGATAAGTGCCGCGCGTCCCCTGCACCGGGCGGTGATGCACAGCGAAGGCGACGGCGTCGCCCTGTGACAGCGGCACCACTTCGGCGCGGGACTGCATGCGCGGGCGCTGCTCGGTCAGCACGAACTCGCCGCCGGTGAAATCGCGGCCGGGCTCGGACAAGAGGATCGCGACCTGGATCGGGAACACGTGCTCGCCATAGAGGTCCTGGTGCAGGCAGTTGTAATCGCCAGTCTCGTATTGCAGCAGCAGCGGTGTCGGACGCGCCTGCCCCGCCTCGTGGCAGCGCTTCAGGAACGCCGCATGCGCGGCGGGGTAGCGGATGTCGATCCCCATCGCCTCGTTCCAGCGATTGGCGACGCCTTGCAGATGCGCGTAGAGCGCCGGGCGCAGCTGCGCGATCAGGTCGGGTAGCGGATAGGAGAAATACTTGTACTCGCCGCGGCCAAAGCCGTGGCGGCCCATGACGATGCGGCTGCGGAAGTGCGTGTCGTCCGGATAGAGCGCGGCGACAGCGCGGCATTGGTCCGGCGTCAGCAGGGCCTTCAGCACGGCGCAGCCCTGGGAGTCGAGCTCGGAGGTGATTTGAGGCCAGTCGAGGGCTTCGACGTGCGCGGTGAGGTCGGTTCCCAAATCAGTTGCGGCAATACGTTTGGCGACAGCCATGGCGATCATCCTATCCACATCCGTCATTCCGGGGCGCGCCCTCTTGGGCGCGAGCCCGGAATCCATCGGGCCGCAGAGACCGCGGATGAATGGATTCCGGGCTCGCGACTTCGTCGCGCCCCGGAATGACGGAGGTAGGTGTCGCAGATCGCGGGCGCGACAACCACCCGATTTCCGGATGGAACCTAGCCCAGCACCGGCAGCGTCACCACGTCATATCCGTGCTTGATCATCCGCTTCAGCACGGGATCCTCCAGCTCGAACTCGAACCGGTCGGCGGGGCGGATGCCGCCTTTGGCGGCGAAGGTGCCGCCGAACATGGCGCAGCCGTCGGGGAGCTTCTTGCCATCGAAGCCGCGCGCGATGAGGTCGGTGACCGGCAGCATCGCGTCCAGCGTGCCCTCCTGGTAGAGCACGCGCTCGCCCTTGATCCAGGCGTAGGAGCGCAGGATCATCCTGTCCCAATGGCCGATGACGTCCTCGAGCTCCCACAGCGTCGCCGCAATCGGCTTGTCGCACATCTGCTTGGAGACGGTGACGTTGTAGGCCTCGACCTTGCGGTCGGTGTGGTCGGAGCCGCAGCCGACGAAGACGCGGCCCTGCCAGCCGATCAGCACGAACTCGACTTCACCGGACGAGTCGCCGCCGCAGCATTCGATGCGGTCTTCCATGGTCAGCCGCCGCGCCGAGGCGCGGTAGTAGATCGGCGTCGAGGCCGGACGGGCAATGCCGACGGCCTCGAGCTCGGCGATGTGCTTGTCCCGCGCGACGGGATCGCGGCCGGTCCAGCCGGCGATGACCATCCGGTCGATCGCCAGCGTCAGCGGCGTGGTGGTGTCCTGGGCGTCGACGGTGAAAGTCAGGTCAAACACGAATTACGGCCTCCATGCCGGCAGCAAGCTCGAAGATACGGCGGTCCGATCCGCCCGCACCCGCCAGCATCAGGCCGACGGGAACGTCGCCCTCGCGATGCGCAGGGAGCGAGATGGCGCAGCCGTCGATCATGTTGATCAGGGTGCAATTGCGCAGCGCGCGCAGGTTCTGGGTGGTGAACGCCTTGTCGTCGGCGAGGTCGGCGATCTTCGGCGGCGTGTTGGCCGTGGTCGGCAGCACCAAGGCGTCATAGGGCGCGATGCGCGCATTGACGCGGGCGATCAGCGAGCGGCGCTCGTTGAGGAGGTCGATGTAGTCGGCCGCGCTCTGTGCCTCGCCGCGCATGATGCGCACGGAAACGCGGGGATCATAGACGTCGCCCTTGGACGTGATGAGATAGCGGTGCCAGGCGTAGCTCTCGGACGCCGCAAAGCCGCCCTTGGCGTTCATCGGACCGATATCGTGGAATTCCGCCATCTCGATGCGCTCGATCATGGCGCCGTGGTCGGAAAGCGACTTCAGCGCGCGCTCGAACGTCTCGGCCACGGCTTTGTCGAGGTCGTCGAGCGCGATCGTGGTCGGCACCGCCAGCCGCATGCCCTTCACCGGGCGAGGCCTCAGCGCAACGATCGGCTCGTTCGCGAGCACGGCGTCGAGTATGGCACAGCAGCTGACCGATCGCGCCAGCGGCCCGATGCTGTCGAGCGAGAACGACAGCGGCACCGCGCCGTCGAGCGGCACGCGCCGCTGCGTCGGCTTGTAGCCGACGATGCCGTTGAAGGCGGCCGGAATCCGGCAGGAGCCGCCGGTATCGGTGCCGAGCGCGCCGTGCGCCATGCCGTCGAGCACGGAGACCGCTGCGCCCGAGGACGAGCCGCCGGGCACGTGGCCCTCGGCCCGGTTCCAGGCGCCCTTCGGCGTGCCGTAATGCGGATTGATGCCGATGCCGGAATAGGCGAACTCGGTCATGTTGGTGCGGCCGATCAGGACGAAGCCGGCCTGGCGCAGGCGCGCCACCGTTGCCGCATCGTGCTCCGCCGGATCGGAATCGTCGAGCGCACGGGAGCCGGCGCGGGTCGTCTGTCCCTTGATGTCGAAGAGATCCTTGATCGAGATCGGGATGCCGGCATAGCGCGACGGCGCCGCCTTGACCTTGCGCAAGGCGTCCATCGCATCCGCCGCCGCGAGCGCGGCGTCCTTGTCGACATGGATGAAGGTGCGCTGGCCCTCGCCTGAGGGATCGGCGATCCTGGCGATGCAGGCCTCGACCAGCTTGCGGGAGGTGGTGCGGCCGCTTTCGAGGTCTTCGGCGAGCGTCGCCAGTGTCGGAAAATCGGGCATGTCTGTCTCACGGAATATTGCGCGGGCAATCTATAGCGCCGGCTCAGTTCGACACAAGCACTGTGCGCATGATGGCATGCATGCGCATTGCTGGACCGTTGACGCGCCATGGTCAATTGTCGCATCAAGATCGAAACGGACGGCGTAAAGCCTGTCCCTTGGGAGGTTTTCCGACATGGCCGAACCGCAGCGCGCGCGACCGAAACCGACGCCGGAAACCCAGCATTTCTGGGACGGCACGAAAGCGGGCGAATTGCGCCTGCAACGCTGCGACGCCTGCGCGCATGTCTACTTCCCGCCGCGCCCGTTCTGCCCGTCCTGCGCCTCGCGCAAGATCAGCATCTTCAAGGCGAGCGGCAAGGGCTTCCTCTACAGCTACGTGATCAACCACCGTCCCGCCGCGCCCGGCTTCACGCCGCCTTATGCGATCGCCGTGGTCGAGCTTGCCGAGGGACCGCGGATGATGAGCAACATCATCGACTGCCCGCAGACCCCGGAGGCGCTCGAGCTCGACATGAAGCTCGAGGTCGCCTTCCAAGAGCTCGACGACAAGATCACCCTTCCCGTCTTCCGTCCGGCGAAGGGGTAAGCCATGCGCAGCAACCAGGTTGCCGTCGTCGGCGCGGCCGAGACCACCGAACTCGGCGTCGTCCCCAACATGTCGCAGCTCCAGCTTCACGCGGACGCGGCGCTCAACGCCATCGCCGATGCCGGGCTGAAGCTGTCCGACATCGACGGCTTCGCCACCGCGGTCGAAACGCCGCAGCAGGTCTGCCACTATCTCGGCATCAAGCCGACCTGGGTGGACGGCACCTCGGTCGGCGGCTGCTCCTTCATGCTGCATGTTCGTCATGCCGCCGCGGCGATCGAGGCCGGCCTGTGCAAGACCGTGCTGATCACCCATGCCGAAAGCGGCAAGTCGATGATCGGCAAGCTGCCGCGCTCGACGCCGGCGGACAGCCTCAACGGCCAGTTCGAGGCGCCCTATGGCGTCTACGGTCCGCCCAGCATGTTCCCGATCCCCGTGCTGCGCTTCATGAAGACCTACGGCATCACCCATGAGCAGCTTGCTTCGGTCGCGGTGGTGCAGCGGGAATGGGCGGCGAAAAATCCGCGCGCGATGATGAAGGACCCGATCACGGTCGCCGATGTCCTCAACTCGCGCATGATCGCCTATCCGTTCCGACTTTTGCAGTGCTGCCTCGTCACCGACGGCGGCGGCGCGCTGATCCTGACCTCGGCCGACCGCGCCAGGGATTTTCCGCGCAAGCCCGTCTACATCATGGGCACCGGCGAGAGCGTGGAAACGCCGATGGTCAGCCAGATGGAGACCTTCAACTCCTCGCGCGCGTTCAAGACCGCGGGGCCGCTGGCGTTCAAGGAAGCCGGTATCGCGCACAAGGACGTCGACCATCTCATGATCTACGACGCCTTTGCGCATCTGCCGCTGTTCGGCCTCGGCGACCTCGGCTTCTTGCCGCATGAGGAGACCGGAAAATTCATCGCGGATGGCAACACGCGCCCCGGCGGCAAGCTGCCGCTCAACACCAATGGCGGCGGCCTCTCCTACATGCACTCGGGCATGTACGGCATGTACGCGCTCCAGGAGAGCGTGCGCCAGATGCGCGGCATCGCGCCGGCGCAGGTGCCGAACGCGAAGATTTCGGTGTGCCATGGTGTCGGCGGCATGTTCGCAGCATCAGGCACGATCGTGTTTACGAACGAGAGGTAAAGCGGCGCGACAGTGCTCAACCGTCATTGCCGGGCTTGACCCGGCAATCCATCCTCTTCTGAAGATGGATGCGCGGGTCAAGCCCGCGCATGACGAACTGGGTTAGCTGCGGCCGTGAAGACAACATAGAGAGGCTACCATGACAAAATCACTGCAAGACAAGGTCATCATCGTCACCGGCGCAGGCCGCGGCATCGGGCGGGAGATCGCGCTGCTCTGCGCGGCGGAAGGCGCCAAGGTCGTCGTCAACGATCCCGGTGTCGCCGCCGACGGCGCCGGCTCGAGCGCTTCTCCCGCCGAGGAGGTGGTCGAGGAGATCAAGAAGCGCGGCGGCACGGCGGTTGCCAATTTCGAGTCGGTGGCGGAAGCGATCCCCGCCAGCAAGATCGTGAAGACCGCGACCGATCATTTCGGCCGGCTCGACGGCGTCGTCAACAACGCCGGCATCTTGCGCGACATGATCTTCCACAAGATGAGCGTGGAAGCCTTCGAGGCCGTCATCAAGGTGCATTTGATGGGCTCGTTCTACGTCTCGCACGCCGCGGCGCGGATTTTCCGCGAACAAGAGAGCGGCTCCTTCGTGCACTTCACCTCGACCTCGGGCCTCATCGGCAATTTTGGCCAGGCCAACTACGCCGCCGCCAAGCTCGGCATCGTCGGCCTGTCGAAGTCGATCGCGCTCGACATGGGCCGCTTCAACGTCCGCTCCAACTGCGTCTCGCCGTTCGCCTGGACCCGCATGATCGGCACCATCCCGACCGAGACCGAAGCCGAGAAGGCACGCGTCGAGAAGATCAAGCAGATGGGACCGGAGAAGATCGCGCCGGTCTGCGCCTATCTGCTCTCCGACGCCGCCAAGGACGTCAGCGGGCAAATCTTCGGCGCGCGCATGAACGAGCTGTTCCTGTTCAGCCAGAACCGCCCGCTGCGCTCGGTGCATCGGAGCGAAGGCTGGACGCCGCAATCGATCGCCGAACACGGCATGCCGGCGCTGAAGGGCTCGTTCTACAAGCTCGATCGCTCCGCCGACATTTTCCCCTGGGATCCCGTGTAAGGATCCCGTCCAGCCGCATTTCCGGCATCCCTGCCCTGCGATCTCTGGTTACCTCGATCAGAGATCGCTCCGCTTTACGCTGATTGCAGGCGGATGGTGGCCTCCCAACAAAACTTTGGGAGGAAACCATGACAAGAATACTGACCAACTCCGACGATACGACTGCAAGCGAGCGTGGCGGTCTTGGCCGCCGCACTCTCCTCAAGGGCGCGGCCACAGTGGCCGCAACGGCCCTGCTCGCCTCGCGAGCTGACGCCCGCGACTTCGGCGCCAGTGCCGAGCCGCAGCGCTATCCCGACCCCGACATCATTGCCATCGACCCCAAGCGCTTCAAGGCCAAGGTCGGCAACACCGCGATCAAGCGGCTCTACACCGGCTGCCTGTGGGCGGAGGGACCGGCGTGGAATGCGCAAGGACAATATCTCGTCTGGAGCGACATTCCCGCCAACCGGCAGCTGCGCTATCTCGACGACGACGGCCACATCTCCGAGCAGTTCCACAAGCCGTCGAACGAGGCCAACGGCAACTCGTTCGACACCGAGGGCCGCCAGATCAGCGCCGAGCGCACCCGCCTCGTCCGCTACGAGCATAACGGTTCGGTGACCACGCTGGCCGAGCAGGCCGGCGGCAAGCCGCTCAACGGCCCCAACGACATGGTGGTGCATCCCAACGACAAGGCGATCTGGTTCACCGATCCCGGCTACGGCGCAATCAGCATCTACGAGGGCAAGCTCGCCAATACCGGTTCGCTCCAGCCCTATCAGAAGGAAGCGGTCTATCGTCTCGACACGCAGACCGGACAGGTTGCGAAGGTCGCCGACGAGCCGTTCAAGCCGAACGGCATCGCGTTCTCTCACGACTACAAGAAGCTCTATGTCTGCGACACCGGCATCACGCATTACCCGCAGGCGGAGAACGTGGTGTGGTCCTACGACATCGACGGGCCGAAGCTGTCGAACCCGAAGCGGCTGATCGACATGAAGCTCGACGGCAAGTCGGGCTTCCCCGACGGCCTGCGTGTCGACACCGAAGGCAACATCTGGGTCGGCGCCGGCTGGGTCGGACCGGGCTATGACGGCGTGCAGGTGTTCGCACCGAACGACGGCGCGCGCATCGGACAGATCCTGTTGCCCGAGACCTGCGCCAATGTCTGCTTCGGCGGCAGGAAGCGCAACCGCCTGTTCATGACCGCGAGCCAGTCGCTCTATGCGGTCTATGTGGAGACGCAGGGGGCGCATTTCTGTTGACGTAGCGAATAGTGAGTGGCGAATGGCGAATAGGGGTCTATTCGCTACTCGCCATTCGCAACTCGCCGATCAACCCGTATTGCGCAGCCCCGCCGAGATGCCGTTGATCGTCAGCTGAATCCCGCGCAGCACCTGCTCGTCGGGGTTCTGCGCGCGGTGCTCCTTGAGCAGCTCGACCTGTACGTGGTTGAGCGGGTCGAGATAGGGAAAGCGGTGGCGCACGGAGCGTTCGAGCAGCGGGTTGCCCTGTAGCAGCCGGTCCTGGCCCATGATGTCCAGCAGCGTCTCGATGCATGAATGCCATTCGCGGCGGATGCGGCCGAAGATCTTTTCGCGCAAGCCTTCATCCGGCACCAGCTCGGCATAGCGCGAGGCGATCGCGATCGAGCTCTTGGCGAGCACCATATCCATGTTCGACAAGAGCATGCGGAAGAACGGCCATTCCTTGTAGAGCTCCTTGAGGAACGGCATGCCCTTGTCGGGATGCTCGGCGATCCATTGCTCGACCGCGCTGCCAAAGCCGTACCAGCCCGGCAGCATCAGGCGGCATTGCGCCCAGGAGAACACCCATGGAATGGCGCGAAGGTCCTCGATCGCGCGGGTCTTCTTGCGCGAGGCCGGGCGGCTGCCGATGTTCAGCGTCGCGATCTCGTTGATGACGGTCGAGGCCCAGAAGTAATCGACGAAGCCGTCGGTCTCGTAGACGAGGCCGCGATAGGCCTTGAAGGCGAGACTTGAGAGCTCGTCCATGGCAGTGAGGTATTCGCGGCGCGGCGCGCTCTGGCGCGGATGCAGCAGGCTCGCCTCCAGCGTCGCCGCCGCGAGGATCTCCAGATTGTTGCGGCCGACTTCGGCGTTGGAATATTTCGACGAGATGATCTCGCCCTGCTCGGTGATGCGGATCTGGCCGTTCACCGCGCCGCCGGGCTGCGCGATGATGGCGTCGTAGCTCGGCCCGCCGCCGCGGCCGACCGAGCCGCCGCGGCCGTGGAACAGCCGCAGGCGCACGTGGTGGCGCTCGAACACGTCGACGAGGTTGATCTCGGCCTTGTAGAGCTCCCAGCCCGAGGTGACGAAGCCGCCGTCCTTGTTGCTGTCGGAGTAGCCGAGCATGACCTCCTGCACGCTGCCGCGGCTGTCGACCAGGCGGCGGTAATCGTGCAGCGACAGCATGCGGTCCATGATGCCGCTTGACGCCTGCAAATCCTCGATGGTCTCGAACAGCGGCACGATGTTGATGGCGCTGCGCCCGGAGGGATGGACGAGGCCCACCTCCTTGAGCAGCACCGCGACCTCGAGCATGTCGGACATGCCCTTGCACATCGAGATAATGCATTGGGGGATCGCGTCCGAGCCGAACTTCGCATGCGCCTCCGCGGCGGCATGGAAGACGTTGAGCTCGCCCATGGTCTCGTCGCTGTACTTGACGAACGGGGACACCAGCGCGCGCGTCGAGCGCAATTCGTTGGTGAGCAGCGAGATGCGCGCGTCCTCGCCGAGCGCAAGATAGGACATGCCGGGATTGGCGGCGTCCATCAGCTCGGCGATGGTGCGTTCATGCACGGCCGAGTTCTGGCGGATGTCGAGCCGCGCCAGGTGGAAGCCGAAGCAGTCCACCGCGCGGCGCAGCAGCCGCAGCCGGCCGCGGGCGATGACGCGGGCGTTGTTGGAGATCAGCGAGCGGTGCAGCACGTCGAGATCGGCTTGCAGCTCCCTGACGCTCTCGTAAGGCCTGCCCTTGCCGACCGGCCGGCGGGTGATCTCGACCTCCAGCGCTTCGGCCGTCGCCGTCAGGCGCGCATAGATGCCGGAGACCGCCAGGCGATACGGCTCGCCGCTCCGGTGCGGCGAGGTGTCCGGCGAGCGCTCCGCCAGCGTGCGCAGCTCCTCGGAGACGTCGGCGAGATGGGCTGCGATCGACAGCTCGGCGCCGAGCACATGCAGCTCGTTGAGATAGAACTGCATCACGCGGCTCGACTGCAGTCGCAGCGTGCCACGCATCACGTCGGCGGTGACGAAGGGATTGCCGTCGCGGTCGCCGCCGATCCAGCTGCCCATGCGCAGGAACGAGGCGAGCTCGCTCGTCGCCTGCTCGCCGCCCTCCTCCAGCCGGTCTTCCAGCACGTTCATCAGCCGCGGCACCTCGCGCAGGAAGGTGTAGTCGTAGAAGGACAGGCCGTTGGCGACCTCGTCGAGCACGGTGAGCTTGGTCCGGCGCAAGAGATTGGTCTGCCACAGCGTCAGCACTTCGCGGCGGAGCTGCTCGTCGCTGGCGGCGGCCTCGTCAGCGGTCAGCGCGACGCGCTCGCGGCGGTCGAGCAGGCTTGCTACCTCCATCTCGCGGTCCATGGTGCTCTTGCGGCGGACCTCGGTCGGGTGCGCGGTCAGGACCGGGCTGACGAGCGCGGTCTTGAAGAAGTTGCGCAAGGCATCGGGGCCGATGCCCGCGGCCTTGGCATGGGCCAGCGTGTCCGCCAGCACGCCCGAGCCGCCGTTCTTGGCCGCGGTACGCGCGCGCATCTGGCGGATGTTGTTCTGGTCCTCGGCGATGTTGGCGAGGTGGGAGAAATAGCTGAAGGCGCGGACGATCCGCACCGTCTCGGAGGTCGACATGCTGTCGAGGATCTGCTCGAGCTCGCGGCGGGCGAGCCGGTCCTCGTCGCGGTGGAACCGGATCGAGGTCTGGCGGATGCGCTCGACCAGGTCGAACAATTCGGCGCCCTCCTGGTCGCGCACCGTGTCGCCCAGGATGCGTCCGAGCAGGCGAATGTCGTCCCTCAGCCGGGCATCCGCCTCCAGCGCCTGGACGTCCTCCGGGCGATTGGGGCGCTGATCGGCGGCGTCGGAAGGTAATGTCTGGAGGGACATGGCTCGCTCCCCTGGTTCGAGCTCGCTTGACTGCCCGGCTCAGCCGAGTGTGCAAGTTTTTTGCCGCAGCGCAAGGTGAAGTTGGGGGCGGCGCGGCAACATCACCGATCATGGGCGAGAATGCGCCTTGCTAACGGGTCCGCACACACGTTCGCGGTCTCGCGGCGCCGGCGCCCGAGCTTTGCTGTCCGTTTCGCCCTCATCGAGAAGAAAGGGCGCAGGGAAGGCCGGGCGCCGGCTGGCACCCAGGGTCCGCACGCGAGAGACGCACGCGGGGTGACCACAGGTGATGCCGGGACATCCCGGCCTTCCCTGCGCAATGGTTTTACGGCTTATGGCGCGCTCTCCCCGGGGAGCGATGCACTATTGCCCCCGTCGCCTTGCGGATGATCGATGCGCGCACCCGGTCGGGCAGCTCACACCACCGCAAGCCTTGACGCACAGACCCCGGGCGTCAGGACCACACGCTTTTGCCGTCCGCGGACGTCCCTCCCCAAGCATTCGAAAGCTCGCGCGTGCTCGCCTCCGAAGCCGAAAAGAAACGCTGTGACCGCGCCGTGTCGATTGCGCGGATCGCGATGGCTCACAGGCGTAGCCCGCCCTGCCATCCCGTCACGCGCCGGCGCTGCCGCGTCCATCGCATCCCGGCCTGCGTATCGTGACGATCGCGAAACGCCCCTTTGGCGGGCCGGGATGGTTTGCGGTTTAACCGAATATGCGAATTCGGTCAATCAGAATCTTTGCGGACCTACGCCTTGACCTGTATGTGGTGTGTTTTGCCCGTCAGACAACGTGAGGAATTGTGTGCGGAAGGGCGCCTGAGCGCGGGTCGGCGGGGCAATGAAGCCGATAGTCCGCAAGTCTGCCTTGAGGCAGAAGCGGACTACGCCGCAATGCTTGCGGTAGGTCAGCTATGGGCCCAGGCTGTGTGATAACCCCTTTGTCGACTGACAGGTCGAGAGGCCCGGGATCGGGCTTCGGGTCTGGAGTTGGCT
>NZ_LBKA01000246.1:0-142773 GCF_028128955.1 Bradyrhizobium sp. CCBAU 11386 | reverse complement strand
AACACGAAGTGCAGACGAAACGCCAATTTGTCGGCCCATAGGGGTAGACCGGAAGCGGACGGCGTGCCGCCTGAACGGCGCATTTTGACTGGCAACAGACATTAATGGCTTGACCCGATGCAGATCTATTGGGTTGATAGGATTTGCTCTCAGGTGCGATAGGTGGGCGTAAGCGCGAGGCGCACGGATGGAGTTGCCCGCTACACTGAACCTCGTTGAGTTGACGGTGGGCGCACATCTAGAGCTCACAAAACCTGGGCGACTGCGTCTGGACCGATTGAGAAAGCTTGGTAGGCGCGTGACGGCACTGGTTTATGCAGCGACGCTACTTGTGGCGTTTGCTGCAACTCGCGCATGCGCCGCTGACATAGGTTATCTGGCTCCCCCCGGAGTTGCTGCAAACGAGTTCCCCTCACCGCAGCGCCCTGTTGCACGGATTGTCAGCCCACGCCGCTCCGCCGAAGAGCACCGCGACGCTCTCGATGAGGCCGGCCAGGTCGCACGTGTTCTTGAACTGAAACCTGGCATGACAGTCGGCGACATTGGTGCAGGCAGCGGCTACCACACGGTCAGACTCTCGTACCTCGTCGGACCCGCCGGCTCTGTCGTTGCCCAGGACGTCACGCGGGATTACCTCATAGAGCTCGCCAGGCGAACAGAACTTCTGAAGTTGACGAACGTGAAATTCGCGCTCGGCGAATCACACGACCCGCGTCTGCCCGCTTCCTCGCTGGATGCCGCAATCCTTGTGCACATGTATCACGAGATAGCTCAACCCTATGCCTTCCTCTACAATCTCGCGCCCGCCTTGAAGCAGGGTGCACGGGTCGGAATTGTCGATCTTGAGCTTCCGACGTCGAAGCATGGCACGCCAATCGAGCTCCTGCGCTGCGAATTGACCGCCGTCGGCTATCGCGAGGTCGCCACATATAGGCTCGCAGGGGACGGAGGGTACCTGGCAGTATTCTCTCCGCCGGAGGTAGCGGGTCGAAAATCTCCCCGCGACATCGTTGCTTGTGGGAATCCTGCCGGCACTCGCTGACACCACGCCCGCCGCCCGTCTCAGAAGCGATACGCGAACATGTCCGAAGGGAGGGCGAAGGATGGGTTGAGCTCTTGCGAAACCCATCGTCCTCGCGGGCGAAGTATCTGGTCATTCCTGTTCGCTCGATCCGATGGTGAGGACGAGATTTGATGGGTTTCGCTTTCGCTCTACCCATCCTACGAGCTTGATCTGCAACAGGGAGCGCGTCGCCAGCAAGGACGACTTCGATCGGAAGCGGTTAGCCGAGCGCCCGACCGACGCGATTGACCCAAAACGGCCGTTGACCCAAGACCAGCCCATCCTGTCTACTCAACTGAGTGGTGGCAACGTGTAAGACAATGCTGACGCAAATTTACGAAGTCGCGACACCTGCGGAAGCCGAGGCGATATCGGCAATCGGCGTGGATCATGTCGGCGTGCTCGTCGGCGATGGAGCCTTCCCTCGGGAGCTTCCGGTTCAGAAGGCGTTAGCGGTTATGAAGATGATGCGGGCGCCGTCCGTACTTTCCGCGCTGTTCCTTTCGGCGGATGTCGCTCTTATCGAACGGATGGCGAGAGAGCTTGATCCGCCCATTGTTCATCTTGGCGCAGCAAGCGAATTGCTTACGCCTGATCTTGTCGTGGCGCTGCGAAAGTCCCTGCCGAAGACCAAATTCATGCGCAGCGTACCTGTCACGGGACCTGAGGCAGTAGGTGTGGCGCAAGCATATGATGGGGTTGTCGATTGGATCCTGCTCGACAGTCATCGCACAGGTGATGTGCAAATCGGCGCGCAGGGCGTGACGCACGACTGGAGCATCAGTCGAACGATAGTGGAGAGCGTTCGTACCCCAGTAATACTTGCTGGTGGCCTCGGACCAGACAATGTCAAAGAAGCTATTCGGTCGGTGCGACCTGCCGGCGTTGATTCGAAAACAAGAACGGATCGAGAGGGCACTCACTCAAAAGACCTGGGCAAGGTAGAAGCCTTCTATCGCGCTGCGACGAGCGGTTAGATCGCACTTCTCTTCTTGGCCCATCGCGTTGGTGAACGCAGCACAACGGCATGTCCGGGGTCCGGCGCAAACCGGAGGTCGCCGGCTGAGGGATCAACCGACACGGCCGACCCGAAGCCGGCTATTCCCGGACTGTTCAGTTTCCGTCAGGCACTCCGCGCAGAAGGCCGACGACGCCCGTCAGAGACCTCCCTCTCCTGCCCCCGCACGGCTTCACGACGTCTTCTGCTTCGCCTCCACGTATCGTGCGAAATTGTCGAGGATCGCCTGCCAACCGCCTTGCTGCTGCTCAACCGAGTGTGTCGGTTCGCTATCGAAGACAACGCGGACGACAATGCCGTCCGGGCCGGGCCCGAACTCGACCTCGGCCTTTCGATCGCCAAACGCGTACTCGATCCGCTTATGTTCAACGATCTTCGTGTAGGTGCCGGCGAAGTCAAAGCCCATGCTGCCGTCCTTGGCCTCCATGCGAGACGAGAAGACACCGCCTTCTCGCAGGTCGACCGTAGCCTTGGTCGTATGCCAGTCGTCGGACGCGGCGTTCCACTTCATGATGTCGGCAGGCGTCGTATAAGCACGCCAGACCCGATCGATGGGGGCTGCTACGGTGGTTTCGACGCTGATCCTCATGAACATTGCTCCTGGTTCGATTTTCACGGCTCAAGGTGACGGCATCCCTTAAGTGTGCGGGGTCCATCCACAGCACTTCCGAGATGTGTCCACCCAAGGACGATCGAGACCGGTCCATGCCGACAAGGTCGAGCCATCAATGTCTCAAAAATGCGATAGCGGGCAACCAGGTGCGCCGCCATGAGGTTCAAAGAACTGCCAGATCATCATTTCCCGAGCTGTTGAAGCACGGCGGACCACAACGCAAGCGGCTCCCTGAGGGCTCCCGGCTCGGACGGCTTTTGGCGAACGGCAGTGTGCACCATGACGAGTTTCGAGGCTGGATCGACCAGGATGACCTGACCGCGTATGCCGAGCAGGGCAAATCTGCGCTGCTCGCCAGGGAGGAGCCACACCTGATAGCCGTAGCCGAAAAAGGGTGTCGCCACTCGCGGAGCGAGATGACTATCGCCTGGTCTGACGGTCGTGGCATCCAACAGCCACTGCCGGGGGATCAACTGACGACCTTCCCAGGCGCCGTCGTGTGCGAGCAACCGGGCCAGGCGCGCATAGTCGCGCAAGGTTGCGTTGAAGCAGCAAAAAGCAATCTCTTGCCCGCTACTGTCTATCGCCCATGAGGCATCCGCTTCGGTGCCGATGGCGTCCCAGATCCGGTCGTGGAGATAGTCGGCAACCGGGATGCCCGTGGCGGCGCGCAGGACCAGGCCCAGTATCTCGGTTTCCACGCTTGCATAGTGCCATCTGGTCCCCGGCGGTGCGGTTCGGGTATTGAATTGCGCGACGATGGCGGCGGGATCTTTTGTCTCTCCAACGAACAGGGCTCGCCCAAGCCGGGCTATATCATCGTGCCCATCATAGTTTTCCGAGAATTCGACGCCCGAAGACATATTCAACAAGGCCCGGATGGATGTGTTTCCATATTCCGTTCCTGCAAGGCCAGAGACGTAGGTTGAGACGAGGTCGTCGATCGACTTGATTCGTCCTTCCGAGACCGCGATCCCGACCAGCATGGCCACCAGCGTCTTGGCCATGGACTGCGAAAGAAAGCGGTCGTGGTCGGTTCGCGAATATTGATAGTGCTCGTACAGGATGGTGTCGTCCCTGGCGATCAGGAGTCCTGTCACCGGGTTGCGCTTGAGGTAGTCCGCGATGCTCAGCCGTTCCGTGCCGAAACTGTAGGCGATCGATGGCTCTGGCGCGCGTTTGAATTGCCAGGGCGCCGTCGCGCGAGCGATCGGACGCGAGGGGTAGATCTCGCCGAAATGGCTGTAGACCCCGACGAGCTTGTCAAGCTGGGTGGTGGTCCCCCGCGTGCCGACTGGATAGCCCTCAGCCGCGCCGTAGATCTCGGCATCGGGGCCGCTATCCGAAAAGACCGGCCCCGGCTCGCCGGGAGAGCTTCGGACGTCCTGCGCGCATGCCAAGGGCGCCCAGAGCGCGGAGGCGAGAATGGCGGGCAATAAGAACCCGCGGCAACCGCGCGGCCTGCAGAGCGCTCCCCAATTCATTGGACTTGCCTCCTCACACGTTCCTTGCGCGCTTATGAGAACAACCTCGCAGGCCGGTGACGAGAGCCATGCTATCATTGGGGGTAGACGGTGTCAGCATGTGGCCCCATAGCCGACGTCGGCCGAAATGAGGCGCCCCACTTCTGCTTTGACCGCTTCCGCCGGAAAAGCTCGTAGCAACCAGCAAATGGCGGCTGTGTTCTGCGCCACTCGGATCGTCGGCGCGCGCACACATGACCCGCCCTGCCATTGAACCAGGACCAAATCCAACCGCACCAAACCGGGTAGTGCCAATGCAATGACGGCCCCCGCCGATTGACGAGCCATGCGGCCCGGTCGTCGAATCCATACGCGATGAACGGGTGCGTGCATGCGGTTTTTCCTGTGTGAGATCGTCGCTCGCGTCGTCGCGATCTATTTGTGCGTCGATTGCGGCCGCATGCTGCGGGATGGCTATGCCGAGAGGAAGATCAGGGCTTTCAGTCCTGATCTCGTGGTCTGGCTGCTGGACTGGTCGAGGCAGGTTTTTCAGAGGGACACCGCGCCGGTCCGGTACTGATGGAAATGGGCCATCAGGCCATCTGCCTTTTGGCGTGCCTCGCAGTGGCGATATTCGGGTGGTGGCTGCCGAACGGCTGAGCATCGGGCGATGGCCGTCCGGCCCGACCCGCGAGGCGTGTGAGCACCGCCAGGCAAGGCGAATCTTGAAATCTAAAGCGGAGCCAAGCCCGGCGGCGGCTTGCGCATGTTGGACGCCTGCTCGTAGGCATAGGCCAGGCGCAGCAGCTTGTGCTCGCTCCAGGCGCGGCCCGCGAAGGCGACGCCGAGCGGATAGTCGGGCGTGTCCTTGCCGTCGGCGCCCGAGACGAAGCCGCCGGGCACCATGACGCTGGGATAGCCGGCCCTGGCGGCAATCGCCGCGCCGGTCGCGCCGGGGAACAGGACGGCGTCCAGCTCGTGCCGGTTCATGTAGGCGTCCATGCCGCGCGTCCTGGCAGTGAGCAGGTCCATGGCGCGCGCCGATTTGTACTCGCGCTCGCTCAAGTCGCCCCGGGTGTTGTCGGCGGCGAGGAACAGATCCTGGCCGAAGCGCAGCGCTTTGTCGGCATGAGCCTCGTTGAAGGCAATGATGTCCGCGATGGTCTTGATGTCGGTGCGGGTCGCCCAATCCTTCAGGTAGAGGTTGAGATCGTGCTTCAGCTCGTAGAGGAAAACGATCCGCTGCGCGACCGGATTGCCCTTGTTGCCGCTCAGCGGATTGCGATTGAGCACGGCCATGGTCGTACCCGGTCCGCTCATCCAGCCAGCCGCCGGCATGCTGGCCCGCACGATGACGGCGCCCAGATCCTCCAGCACCTTGATCATTTCGGCCATCAGCTTGGCCCTGTCGGGTGGCAACTTGCCGTAATAAGGATCGTTCAGCGGATCGCCGGGGTCGCTCGGCACGCCGATGCGCGCACCCTTCATCGCATCGCGTGCGAGGTCTGCCGTGTAATCGGCCGGCCTCCGCTGCCGCTCTGTCACGGGGTCGAGCGGATCCTTGGCGGCCAGCACGTTCAGCAGCATCGCCGCGTCGCGCACGGTTCGCGTCATCGGCCCCGCGGTGTCCTGGCTGTGCGCGATCGGCACGATGCCGGCACGGCTGATCAAACCGACGGTCGGCTTGACGGTGACGATGCCATTCCGGGTGGCAGGGTGCAGCAACGAGCCGGGGGTCTCGGTGCCGACAGAGGCCGTGCACAGACCTGCGGCCACAGCGACCGCCGAACCCGAGCTCGAGCCACCGGGGTCTACGACCGGGATGCCGCGATCGTCCAGCAGCGTCGGCACGTAGGGATTCTTCACCTGACCACCGAGCGACGAATAGCCCGAGGGCATGTCGATCGCGAGGATGTTGGCGAACTCCGTCAGGTTCGCCTTGCCGAGGATCACGGCGCCGGCGTTTCGCAGCAGCTTGACGATGGTGGCGTCGCCTTTGGCGCGCGCGCCCTCCAGCGCCAGCGAGCCCGCCGTGGTCGGCTGCCTGTCACCGGTGGCGATGTTGTCCTTCAGCAAAATGGGGACGCCGGCCAGAGGCCGCCTGGCCGACGGCCTCGTGCCGTCGCGCTTGCCCGCGATGGTGAGTGCGTCGGGATTGAGCGCACGGACGGAATTGAGCATGGGCCCATTGCGGTCGTAAGCCTCGATGCGCGCGAGATAGGCATTGGCCAGCGCCGTAGCGGTGACCTGCCCGTTTGCCAACGCATCGACGATGTCGCTCATGGACGCGTCGTCGAGCTTCGACTCCGTCGGCGCGGCGCGGGTGACAGCCGCGACGAGGCGAGCATCGCGGCGGCGTGGCTTCGTCATGAGGTCCCCCTTGGACGGCGTCCCGTGAATATGCTACCAACGGTAGCATTAAGTGCGCTTGCGCGACAAGCCGATTGCCCAGGCTGTGGCACAGACGTCGGCGTCAAGGCTGCGGTGGAGCGATCCATGGACTGCACGATCCGGCCCGCGCGCGACGATGACGCCGATGACATCAGCGGCGTCATCTTGCGGGCGCTGCGCGAGACCAATGCGAAGGACTATACGGACGAGATCATCGAACGGGTCGAGCGCAGCTTCAGTCCGGACGCGGTGCGGGAGCTGATCGGGAAACGCACCGTTTTCGTCGCCATCCTCGGCGGCCGCGTCGTTGGAACGGCGAGCCTCGATGGAAGCGTCGTTCGCACGGTCTTCGTGGCTCCCGACGTTCAGGCCCGCGGGATCGGCAAGCTGCTGATGGCCGAGATCGAGCGGACGGCGCGCGATCGGGACATTTCCGCGCTGACCGTCCCATCGTCGATCACCGCTGAAGCCTTCTACGCAAAGCTCGGGTTCAATGCCGTGCGCGACAGCTATCATGGTGACGAGCGCACGATCATCATGGAGCGATGGCTCGCTGAATAGTCAGAAGCCCGGATGAAGCGCTGGGATGTGATCTTGATCCTCCCTGCCAAATAGACCACCATCGCCTCCTTGCCGCTCACAACAGAACGGGCGAGGAAACGCGCATGAACGCAACTCCCGGAGTTGGTCTGGTCGAACGTGCCCGCACGCTGGCGCCGCTGATCGCGGGCGAGGCCGACGAGATCGAGCGGACGCGGCGACTGACGCCTGATGTCGTCGCCGCGCTGATCGAGAACGGGCTCTATCGCGCGCTGCTGCCGCAGAGCCTTGGCGGCGCCGAGGTTCCGATCGAAGCTTTCATGCAGATGCTGGAGGAGATCGCGAAGGCGGATGCCTCCACGGCCTGGTGTCTCGGCCAGTGCGGCGTCTGCGCGATGATCGCGGCCTCGCTCGATCACGACACCGCGCATGAGATCTTCAACGCGGCGCCCGGCATCCTCGCCTGGGGTGCTATCGCGCATGAGGCGCGCGCGGTCGGGGGCGGCTATCGCGTCACAGCGCGCTGGGACTTTGCTTCGGGCTCGCGGCAGGCAAGCTGGCTGGGGGCGCATGTCCGCATCGTCGACGCCGACGGTGCGCCGCGCAAAAATGCCGACGGCTCGCCCGAGGTGCGCACCATCCTGTTTCCGGTCGCGAGCGCCGTACTGCATGACGTGTGGCAGGCGATCGGGCTCGCCGGCACCGGCACGGATTCATATGAGGTGAGCGACCTCTTCATCCCCGAGCGCTTCACTGCGTTCCGTGACGTGCCGTCCGCGCTGCGCCAGACCGGTCCGCTCTACAGGATCGGCACCGGCTCGACATTCAGCCTCGGCTTTGCCGCAGTGTCGCTCGGCGTGGCGCGCGCCACGCTGGATGCAGCGATTGCGCTGGCGCGGGCAAAGCACCAGTCGCTCGCAGCAAGCGCCATGCGCGACAACCAGGCGGTCCAGGGTCTGATCGGCCGCACCGAAGGCGACCTTCGCGCCGCGCGCGCCTATCTCTATGCGACCGCGAGCGCGATGTGGCGCGACCTGTCTGCGACCGGCGAATTCAGCGCGGCGCATCGCAGCGCGGTGCGCCTCGCCGCGACCTGGACCATTCATCAGTCGGCGAAGGTGGTCGACGCCGCCTATCACATGGCCGGCGCCACGGCCGTGTTCCGCAGCAACCCGTTCGAGCGGCGCTTTCGCGACATGCACGCCATCGCGCAGCAGATCCAGGCGCGCGACACGCATTATGAGGATGTGGGGAAGGCGATTTTGTCGGGGGGCTGAGGCGGAATGATCACGGGGGCGCTCGTGGCCCACCCTTCGAGACGCCCGCTGTAGGCGGGCTCCTCAGGATGAGGTCTTGTTTCGCGGCGAGATGTTTGACCCTCATGGTGAGGAGCCCGCCCTAAGCGGGCGTCTCGAACCATGCAGGCCGGAAAAGGCGCGGCTTGCGCAAGGGGTCGCTATGCGAGCCGCGAGATCACGCCACCATCGCGGCGTCTTCGTCCTCGGCACCGTCGATGCCGCGCTGTGCGGCGAGCAGGCTGATGATCTCGATATTGGGGCGGGCCTTGCTGAACAGGAAACCCTGGCCTTCGTCGCAGCCTTCGGCCCGGAGGCAGCTGAGCTCGGCCTCGGTCTCGACGCCTTCGGCGGTGATGGTGACGCCAAGGCCCTTGCCGAGGCTGACGATGGAGCGGATGATCGCCTGGGCCTCGCGGTTGGCGCCGAGATCGCGCACGAAGGACTGGTCGATCTTGATCTTGTCGAAGGGGAAGCTGCGTAAGTAGCTGAGGCTGGAATAGCCGGTGCCGAAATCGTCCATCGAGATGCGCACCCCCAACGCGCGCAGCGCATGCAGCGTCGCCAGCACCTGGGCGCTCTTCTCCAGCAGCAGCGTTTCGGTGATCTCGAGCTCGAGCCGCCGCGGCGGCAGTCCGGATTGCTTCAGCGCGTCCGTCACCATCGAGAGCAGATTGCCGCTGCGAAACTGGAGCGGCGACAGATTGACGGCGACGCGGACGTCGTCGGGCCAGGTCGCGGCGTCGAAGCAGGCGCGGCGCAGCATCAAGCCGCCGAGCGGATTGATCAGGCCGGTTTCCTCCGCGACCGGAATGAACTCCGCCGGCGAGACCATGCCGCGCTCGGCATGCGGCCAGCGCACCAGCGCCTCGAAGCCGGTGATGCGGCCGCTCGAGAGGTCGATCAGCGGCTGGTAGTAGGGCCGCAGCACGTCGTTCTGGATCGCGTCGCGCAGCTCGACCTCGATCTTGCGGCGGCTCTGCGCCTTCGCATGGAGCGCCGCCTCGAAGAAGGCGAAGGTGCCGCGCGCATCCAGCTTGGCGCGCGACAGCGCCATGTCGGCGCTCTTGAGCAGCTTTTCGGAATCGTCGCCATCGGCCGGCGCCATCGCGATGCCGATCGAGGCGCCGATCACCACGGAATGGCCGTCGAGCAGATAAGGATCGGCGATGGCCTCCTGGAGGCGCTTGGCCAGCATCACCGCGTCCTCGGGACGGGTCAGCCCGCTCTGCACGATCGCGAACTCGTCCGAATTGAGCCGCGCCAGCGCGTCCTCTTCGCGTAAGGTGGAGCGCAGCCGCTTGGCGACGCCGCGCAAGAGCTTGTCGCCGATCGCATGTCCGAGCGTCTCGTTGACCGCCTTGAAGTTGTCCAGCCCCAGCATCAGCACCGCGACCTTCTCGGCGCTGCGCCGCGTGTGCAGCAGCATCTCGTCGACCTGCTGGCGCAACAGGTTGCGGTTCGGCAGGCCGGTGAGCCCGTCATGCTGGGCCATGAAGGCCAGCCGCGCCTCGGCGCGCTTGCGCTCGGTGATGTCCATCAGCGCGAGCAGCACCGCGGGCCGCTCGGCATAGGTCAGTTCGCGCGAATAGATCGCAAGGTCGATCAGCGCGCCGTCGGCCTTGACGTGCTTCCAGGTGCGCGCGGCCTGCTCGTCGCTGGAACGATCCGTGGTCCAGGGCGGCTCGCTGTCGAAGGCCTGCAGGGACCGGATCTTCAGCTTCTCGAACTCGGTGCGGCTATAGCCGTAATGGGCGACCGCGGCGTCGTTGACGCCGAGGATGCGCTCGTCGTCGAGCGCGCAGACGATCATGGGAACGGGATTGCCGTCGAACAGCAGGCGGAACGAGGCCTCGCGCTGCTTCAGCTCGGTGATGTCGACGCGCAGGCCGACGACGCCGCCGTCGTCGGTGCGGCGTTCCTCGATCAGGATGACACGGCCGTCCGACAGCGTCTGCTCGTGACGCGCGCCCGGCTGATAGAGCTTCTTCAGCCGCTGGGCGATCCATTCTTCCTCGTGGCCTGCGGCTTCCGGATAGTCGCCGCGGGCGACGCCGACGCGCAGCGTGTCTTCGAGCCGCGCGCCTTCCGCGAACAGATCGGCGGTCTTGCTGTAGATCTCGGAATATTGCTTGTTCCAGAGAACGTAGCGGCCTTCGGGGTCGAGAATCACGATGCCCTGCGGCAGCAGGTCGACGGCCTGGCGCAGCCGCTCATGCGATCTGCGCGCCTCGATGATGGCCGCTTCGGCCTCCGCGCGGCTCTGCACGAGTTCGTCGTGTTCGGCGGGCCGAAGCGAGGCGCGCGCGAAACGCGGCTTGCGCGGCGACCTGCCGGCCGCAGCGCGCACGTTGCGCTTTCGCTTTCCTGGTTTTCGAGACCCCAAACTCAACTTCACATATCCCAGTCGCGCCCTGCCACCGCAAGTTTTGGGGCAAGTGTCTGAAAAAAAAGTAATCTTCGCCGGCCTGGCCGCGGGATCGTCGGCCCTGCTGTGCCTGTTTGCGAGGCGCGAAAACCGCGGCAGGCGCAGCAAACCCGTTTTCGCCGTCGCGATGGGACGATGCGCTGGCGCAAAATTGCGCGCTCACTTGAATCATTTCCGAAATCGCGTGCGATTGCATGCGAGCCGCGCGTATTCCTCACGCCGCGCATGAATTTTGGTCAATGCAGCATAGGGTTATCGCGCCGTTAAAAAACGGCCGGCCGGCCTGGGATTTTCGATGCGGATCGTCCGATTGCGCGCCTTCGCACTGGACCCCGCGCGAACAAGACCGCCGCATGCGCGAGAGATCGCCATGCGAGGCCGGGCCGCCGAGGCGGACGAGCCTAATTCTTAACCCTGACGCGGCGTTGGGCTATAAGGTGATCAGCATGAGTCCCCGCCGCCTCGCCTCTCTCCTGCTTTTCATGACACTCCTGACCGCCGGCGGCGCGCTGGCCCAGGACAAGGGCAGCGTCGACCCAAAGCCGCTGCCGCCGCTCGCCAACCCCAACGATCCCAGTATCGGCGCCAAGGAGCTGTTCGCGCGAAAGCTGCTGCCCTCGAAAGGGCCGGCGCATGTCATCGGCTCCTACACCAAGGGCTGCATCGGCGGCGCCGAACGGATGCCGCTGAACGGCGACAATTGGCAGGTGATGCGGCTGTCGCGCAATCGCAATTTCGGCCACCCCGCGATGATCGCGCTGATCAAGCGGCTCGCGGCCGGGGCGCACAAGGACGCGGGCTGGCCGGGCATCCTGGTCGGCGACATCGCCCAGCCGCGCGGCGGGCCGGCGCTGTCAGGCCATGCCAGCCATCAGATCGGCCTCGATGCCGACATCTGGCTGACGCCGATGCCGGACCATCGTCTCTCGCGCGAGGAGCGCGAGGAGATGTCCGCGGTGATGATGGTGCGGCAGGACCGGCTCGACATCGACCCGAAGGTGTTCACACCGTCTCATGTGCTGGTGTTGCGCGACGCCGCGCAGGAGCCGGCAGTGCAGCGCATCTTCGTCAATGCGGCGATCAAGAAGGCGCTGTGCCGCGAGGCCAAGGGCGACCGCTCCTGGCTGTCGAAGATCCGGCCGTGGTGGGGCCATGACTATCACTTCCACATCCGCATGCGCTGCCCGCCGGGCGCCGGCGAATGCGAGGGCCAGCCGTCGCAGTCCGAGGACGAAGGCTGCAAGGACGCCGATCTCGCCTACTGGTTCTCCGATGCAGTGCTGCACCCCAAGCCGCCGCCGGAGCCGCCAAAGCCGAAACCGCCGATGACGCTGGCCCAGATGCCGGCGGCCTGCAAGGCGGTGCTGCACGCAGCGGATGCGAAGCAGTAACGTGGGCGGGTGGGCAGGCTGCCTCACCCACCGCTGTCGTCCCGGACAAGCGTCAGCGCAGATCCGGGACCCATAACCACAGGGAGTGGTTGTCGCACGACCTGATAACTCCGAGTCTTCACCAAACACAATCCTGTGGCTATGGATCCCGGATCTGCGCTCCGCTTCGCTACGCTTGTCCGGGATGACGAAGTCGTTGGTTGGTTCGCACCAGCCAAATGCGCTAGAATCAACCTGCCGCCGTGCCGTAAGCCCGTGGCATCTCGGGATGCGCATCCCGTCGTTCAACACACGCCCGCATCTTTCGCGTGGCCAACGATGAGATTTGACATGCGCATCCTCACCTGTCTCGCCGCGCTCACGATCAGTGCGACCTCCGCTCTGGCTGCGGAGGAGCCCAGCGGCTGCGACAAGTTCAAATGGCTGATCGAGCGCGAGCGCGCCGCGCTGACGGCGCCGAACCATGCAAAGCTCGCTTCGGGGAGCGAACAGCCGGCCCTGCCCTCAACGGCCGTCACGCTGGGCCTCGTCGCGCCGGCGGATGCGAGGCTGCCCACGCCGCCGGAGCGCGCGCCGAAGGACGGCAGCTTTGCCGGCTTTGCGAGCTTCAAGACCGCGAAAGCCGGGCTCTACACGATCAGCCTGTCGGCCGGCGCCTGGGTTGACGTGGTGCAGGACGGGCATGTCCTCAAGCCCGTGGCCTTCAGCGGCGCGACCGATTGCGACGGCATCCGCAAGACCGTGAAATACGAGCTGTCCGCACAGCCCTGGGTGCTCCAAATCAGCGGCGCCAAGGAGAACTCGCTCTCGATCGCGATCCTCCCCAGCGAGTAGGCAAGGGTCGGACCAAAGGTCGCCTTTGACCTCAAAGGTCGCCTTTGACCTGTTCCGCCAGCCTGTTATGGTCGCGCCCAGCGATATCCCGAGGGACCGTAAGTCCGTCGGGCTCACCGGAACAGCGCGTCCGCCGATCGCACCCCTGACCCAACCAACGCCGTCTTGCGTGCGCTATTGGCGCGCGCATACGCGCATGGAGCGCTCCCGATGTCCCGCCTTTCCGTGCTTTTTTCCGCCTTCGTCGTTCTGCTCGCGGCCTTCTCGCCCGCCACCGCCGAGGACAAGACCATCACCGTGTTCGCCGCCGCCTCGATGAAGAACGCGCTCGACGAGATCGATGCCGCCTACACCGCCAAAACCGGCGTCAAGTTCAGCGTCAGCTATGCGGCAAGCTCGGTGCTGGCCAGGCAGATCGAGCAGGGCGCGCCGGCCGACGTGTTCGTCTCCGCCGACACCGACTGGATGGACTACGCGATCTCCAGTAAGACCATCAACGAGCCGACCCGCGTCAACCTGCTCGGCAACAGCATCGTGCTGATCGCGCCGAAGGATTCGGCGATCGACAACGTCACCATCGCGCAGGGTTTTGACCTCGCCAAGCTCGCCGGCGACGGCAGGATCGCGACCGGCGACGTCAAGTCGGTACCAGCAGGCAAGTATGCGAAAGCGGCGCTGGAGAAGCTCGGCGCGTGGCAGGCGGCGGAGCCGAAATTCGCCATGGCCGAGAGCGTGCGCGCCGCGCTGACGCTGGTCGCGCGCGGCGAGGCCAACCTCGGCATCGTCTATTCGACCGACGCCAAGGTCGAGCCGGGCGTGAAGATCGTCGGCACCTTCCCGGCGGATTCGCATCCCGCGATCATCTATCCCGTCGCCGCGACCACGACCGCGAAGGGCGAGACCAGCGACTATCTCGCCTTCCTGCGCTCGACCGCGGCCAAGACCATTTTGGAAAAATACGGCTTCAAGTTCCTGATCAGCCCCACGACGTGATATCTGCGACTTGATGTCCGAGATCTCACCTGCCGAATGGACCGCGATCCTGCTCTCGCTCAGGGTCGCCGTCATTGCAACGCTGGTGGCAACGCCCTTCGGCATTGCGCTGGCATGGCTGCTCGCGCGGCGTGATTTCTGGGGCAAGTCGCTGCTCGATGCGCTGGTGCATCTGCCGCTGGTGTTGCCGCCGGTCGTGACCGGCTATCTGCTGCTTCTCACCTTCGGCCGCCGCGGCCTCGTCGGCGGCTTCCTCGCCGACCATCTCGGCATCGTCTTCGCGTTCCGCTGGACTGGCGCTGCGCTCGCCTGCGGCGTGATGTCGTTTCCGCTGCTGGTTCGCCCGATGCGGCTGTCGATCGAGGCGATCGACCGCAAGCTCGAGCAGGCCGCCGAGACGCTCGGCGCGGCGCCCTGGAAGGTGTTCTTCACGGTAACGCTGCCGCTGGCGCTGCCCGGCGTGCTCGCCGGAATGGTGCTCGGCTTTGCGAAAGCGATCGGCGAGTTCGGCGCCACCATCACCTTCGTCTCCAACATTCCCGGCGAGACGCAGACGATTTCCTCAGCGATCTATTCGCTGATCCAGACGCCCGATGGCGACGCCGCTGCCGGCCGGCTTGTGATCGTCTCGGTCATCCTGGCGCTGGGTGCGCTGATCGCCGCCGAATGGTTCGCCCGCCGCGCCACCGCGCGCCTGCACGGGAATTGACCATGCTGCGGGTCGATGTCGAAAAACAACTTGGTGAGTTCACCCTTGCGGCGACCTTCAGCAGCGAAGGCCGCGTCATCGGCCTGTTCGGTGCATCGGGCGCCGGCAAGAGCTCGCTGGTCAACATGATCGCAGGGCTGTTGCGGCCCGACCGCGGCACCATCGTGATCGACGGCGAGACCGTGGACGACACCGCGGCCGGCATCCATGTGCCGGCCTGGCGCCGCCGCATCGGCTATGTGTTCCAGGACGCCCGGCTGTTTCCGCATCTCAACGTCGCGCAGAATCTCGACTACGGAAGGCGGATGAACGGCCTGCCGTCCGATCCGGCGCAGCACAAGCGCATCATCGACCTGCTCGACATCGGCGCCCTGCAGGGTCGCCGCCCCGGAAAGCTCTCCGGCGGCGAGCGCCAGCGCGTTGCGCTCGGCCGCGCGCTGTTGTCGAAGCCGCGCCTGCTGCTGCTCGACGAACCGCTCGGCGCGCTCGACGAGGGCCGCAAGCTCGAGATCCTGCCCTATCTGGTGCGGCTGCGGGACGAGGCCAACGTCCCCATGGTCTATGTCAGCCACGACGTCGCCGAACTGCGCCAGCTCGCGACGCAGATCGTGATGCTGAAAGAGGGGCGCGTGACGTCGTTCGGCGGGGTGAAGGTGCTGACGTAGCCGCGGTGGCCGCGACACCTTCCGCCGTCGTCCCGGCCTAGTGCGCAATTGCGCACGGGGGCCGGGACCCACCGCGTGATCTAACTGCGGCAGGCAGTGCGAGTACCAGCGAAGGGTAACTACCTGTCCTCGCCAAACTACTTCCTGTGGTTATGGGTCCCGGCCCCCGTGCGCAATTGCGCACTAGGCCGGGACGACGGTGGAGTTTTACTGCACCTTGCGCCGCTTCGGCTTCACCGCCGCGAACACCGCGGTCAAATCCTCCCCCGCCGGCGCCGCATCATCGTCCAGATGCAGGCGGCTCTCCACGTGCAGAAAATGCTCGCGCGACACGGCAATGGCCCGCGTCACGTCGCGGGCGCGCAGAGCTTCGACGATGGCGCCGTGCTCGTCGACGGCGCAGATCGAATCCGTCGCCGGCTCGTAGACCGAGACCATCACCGAGGAGCGGCTGAGCAGATCGGCGAGGAAGCGCGACAGCTCGGCATTGCCGAGCGCCTCGACCAGATGGACGTGGAAGGCGCCGGACAGCCGCACCGACGCCGCGCGATCGCCGCGCGTTGCGGCGGCGCGCTCCTCGGCGAGATGCGCAGTCAGCTTTTCGATCAGGGCAGCGTCGACATGGCGGACGAGCTGCGTCAGCACGCCGGCCTCGAGCACACGGTGCGCCTCGTAGACGCTGCGGACGTCGTCGAGCGTCGGGCGCGGCACGCGGGCGCCGCGGTTCGGGATCATCTCCAGCCGCCGCTCCGCGCCCAGCCGGTGCAGCACTTTCCGGATGCGCTCGCGCGACACGCCAAAGATGTCGGCGAGCGGCGGCTCGGCGAGCTTGGTCCCGGCCTTCAGCTTGCCCTCCTGCAGCGCGTGCAGGATGGCCTGATAGACCGCCTCGTCCTCTGCCGGATTCGCCTTGCCGATTCCCTTGCCGTTTCGCCTGCGCTGCGTCGCCATGGCGATAGCTAGGCCCAAAGGATGCGCAGCGTCACCTCCAAAAAATGTGCACATTTGCCGCGCGACTGCGCAGGCCTCAAACTCGAAATCAGATCAAGATATTGAAACTATTTATATTTATAAAAATGTGCACATTTGGCATGGCGCTTGCTGCTCCCTCGATGCAAGCCTTACGCACAACAAACGGGACATGCCCATGCACACCCCCTCCCGACGCAGCGTTTTGAAGTCCGGCGCGGCCCTCGCCGCGGTTCTGGCGGCCCCGGCGCGGCTGCGCGCCGCGCCCAAGGAGATCGTCATCGGCGGCCCCGCGGGCGCCGCGAAATATTTCAACGCCGATCTGTTTCCGGTGCTGGAGAAGAAGCTCGACTGCAAGGTGCTCTACGAAGGCACCAACTCGCTGACCAATCTCCAGAAGATGCAGGCCGACAAGGCCGCGCCAAAGATCTCGGTCGTCATCATGGACGATCCGGTGATGCTGCCCGCGGCATCCGAAGGGCTGATCACCAAGATGTCGGCCTCGTCGATTCAAAACCTCGGCAAGCTCGTGGACGGCTCGGTGCACCAGGACGGCATGTGGGCGAACTACCAGCGGCCCTGGGCCGGCATCGCCTATTCGACCAAGCGGATGAAGACGGCACCAAGCAAGTGGTCGGACCTGTGGGACGCGAAATATGCCTCGCGGGTGATCGTGCCGTCGCTCTCCAACACTGAAGGATTCTGGACACTGCTGGCGGCTGCCCATCTCGAAACCGGCAAGCCCTACAAGGAGGCACAGTACGAGATCGAGGCCGCCTTCAAGAAGGTGAAGGAGCTGAAGGCGAACCTGCTGAACGTCTATACCAACGCGCCGCAGGCCATCAATCTGATGGAGCAGGGCGAGGCCTGGATGATCGGCGGCCAGTTCTCCGCCTACACGCTGATCCGCAAGGCCGAGGGCTCGCCGGTCGATCTCGCCGTGCCGCAGGACGGCGGTTTTGCGATGCCCTCAGGCATCGCGAAGGTGGCTGGCGCACCTGGCGGCGATCTTGCCGACGCCGTGATCGACTTCTTCCTGAGCCCGGAGGCGCAGACCATCCTCGCCGACAAGGCCTTCGTCGCACCGACCAACAAGGGCACGCCGACGCCGGCGGGCTTCCCCGATCCCGCCTCGCTGTTCGCGCCGGACTGGGCGTTCGTCGCCAAGAACCGCGCCGGCTGGGTCGACCGCTGGAGCAAGGAGATGACATGAGCGAAGCCGCGCCGCATCTCGCCGTCCGCAGCGTCTCCAAGCGATACGGGCCGACGACGGTCCTCGACCATATCGACCTGACCATCCGCCGCGGCGAGCTGGTAACGCTGCTCGGCCCATCCGGCTGCGGCAAGACTACGCTGCTCCGCGCCATCGCGGGGCTGGCACAACCCGATGCCGGCAAGGTCGAGCTCGCCGGGCGCGACATCACCCACGTGCCGCCGCACAAGCGCAATGTCGGCATCGTGTTCCAGAGCTACGCGCTGTTTCCGCATCTCACCGTCGCGGGCAATGTCGCATTCGGGCTGAAGGTGCGCGGCGCGGCCAGGCGCGAGATCGACGCGGCGGTCGAGCGCGCGCTGTCGCTGGTCAAGCTCGGCCATCTCGCCGGCCGGCGGATCTCGGCGCTGTCAGGGGGCCAGCAACAGCGGGTGGCGCTGGCGCGCGCGATCGCGGTCGAGCCTGACGTGCTGCTGTTCGACGAGGCGCTCTCCGCGCTCGATCGCAAGCTGCGCGAGGAGATGCAGGTCGAGCTGCGCCGCCTGCTCCAGGACGTGAAAGCGACCGCGATCTTCGTGACGCATGACCAGGACGAGGCGCTGACCATGTCCGACCGCGTCGCAGTCATGAACAAGGGGCGCATCGAGCAGCTCGCCGAGCCGCGCGAACTTTATTTGCGCCCCGCGAGCCTGTTCGCGCTCAACTTCGTCGGGCTGTCGACGAGGATTTCCGGCACCGTGCTGGCGGCTGACAACGGCAAGGTCGATGTCGAGACCAAGGTCGGCCGCCTGTCGGCGCTCGGCAATTTCCAGGCGGGCTCCCCCGTGATCGTCGCGGCGCGTCCCGAACAGCTTCGCCTGGGCGAACAGGGCGAGGCCAATTCCGCGGCCGGCCGCGTTCGCTCGGTGGTGTTCCAGGGCTCGCGCACATTGGTCGAGGTCGATGCCGGCGCCGGCGAGAGCCTGCTCGCCGAACTCTCGGGACGCGACGGCGCGATCCCGCGCGTGCATGACGAGATCCGCCTGAGCTGGCCTGTGACCGAGACCTTTGCGTTTCCGATGGAGGCACAGGCATGACCGAAGCCGCCCTTCCCGCGCCTGTCGCGGCGCCCGCGGTCGATCGCGAGCGGCTCACCGCAATCGGCTTCGTGCTGCCGTCCTTCGTCATCATCGCCGGCGTGTTCGCGCTGCCGCTGGTGCTCCTGCTCGGCGTCAGCGCCATCGACGCCAACGGATTGACGTTGGCCAACTACAGGCGCCTGCTCGGCACGCCCTATTATCTCGGGGTGATCTGGAATTCGCTGCGGCTGGGGCTGCTGACGACCATCATCGCCTTCCTGATCAGCTATCCCGCCGCCTTCGCGCTGGCGCGGGCCCGCGGGCCTTTACGCTCCGTGCTGCTGGCGACGCTGTTCCTGCCGCTCGCGGCCAGCGTCATCGTCAAGGCCTTTGCCTGGACGATCCTGCTGCGCAGCGACGGCATCGTCAACGAGACGCTGATCGCGCTCGGCATCATCGAAGATCCGATCCGGATGATCTTCACCGAGACCGCGCTGATCGTCGGCGCCGTGAACATCTTCCTGCCCTTCATGATCCTGCCGATCTACGCGATCGTAGCCCAGCTCGATCCGCGCTATGCGGAAGCGGCCTCCACGCTCGGCGCCTCGCCGATCGTGACCTTCTTTCACGTCATCCTGCCGCTGACGCTGCCGGGCATCATCGCCGGCGTTGCGCTTGTGTTCTCGCTGTCGGTCTCCGCCTATGTGGTGCCGACGCTGCTGATCGGGGAAAAATACCCGACGCTCGCGACCACGATCGCAAAGGCCTATCTGCTGGCACGTGAGCCCCGCTTCGGCGCCGCAGCCGGCGTCGTCCTGCTGGGAATCGCGATTGCCGTCGTCGCGCTGAGCGCGCGCCTGTCGCGGGAGCCGAAATGATGATTCGGGCTGCAATCATCGTCTGCTGGGTCATGGCCATCGGCCTCGCGCTGTTCCTGATCGTACCGCTGCTGGTGATCGCGGCCGCGAGCTTCTCGCCGACGCCGGTGTTCGACCTGCCGCTGACCGGCGCATCGACGCGCTGGTATGGCCGGATCGGACGGCTCGACGGCTTCTGGCCGTCGCTGCTCCTCTCGCTTCAGATCGCGCTGCTGTCGACCGCGATCTCGCTGATCTCAGGCACGCTCGCGGCGATTGCCATCGCGCGCGGAAAGCTGCCGGGCGCGGGCATCTTTGCGACCGCGCTGGTGTCGCCGCTGATGATGCCGGGCCTCGTGCTCGGCATCGCGCTGTTGCAGGGCTTTCGCGCGGTCGGCTTCACTGCGCCCGGGGCCACGCTGCTGGTCGCGCATCTCGTGATCACGCTGCCCTACGTCGCCCGCACGATGATCGCGGGACTTGCGCGGTTCGACTTCACCCTGATCGAGGCGGCGCGCACGCTCGGCTGCACCTATCCCGGCAGCGTGCTGCGCGTGATGGTGCCGGCGCTGGCGCCGTCGTACCTGATCGCGGGGATCTTCTCGTTCCTGGCCTCGTTCGACAATTATCCGGTCTCGATCTTCCTCGCCGACGTCCGGACCAAGACGCTGCCGATCCGGATGCTGCAATATATCGAGGAGGCGCCCGACCCGACGCTCGCAGCGCTCTCCACCCTCATCCTGACGGGCACGGTGATCCTGCTGTTCGTCAGCGACCGCGTCGTCGGCCTGCATCGCATGGCCGGAACCTCGGACTGATCCATGAGCGAACCCAGGCAAACCACCTCTCACCGCGACTTCGCCGGCTATCGCGGCAAGCCGCCGAATCCGCGCTGGCCGAACGGCGCGCGCGTCGCGGTGTCGCTGGTGGTGAATTTCGAGGAGGGCTCGGAGTTCTCCGTCAACGACGGCGATGCGAACAATGAGGCGATCTACGAGGTCGTGCACCGGCTCGACGGGCCGGATTCCTGCATCGACAGCCATTTCGAATACGGCACGCGCGCCGCGTGGTGGCGCATCATGGACCTGTTCGACGCGCACGGCGTCAAGGTGACGGTGAGCTCCTGCGGCCGCGCGGTCGATCGCTCGCCGGAGCTGGCGCGCGACGCGATTGCCCGAGGACACGAGGTGTCTGCGCATGGCTGGCGCTGGCAGAGCCATGCCGATATGGACGAAGCCAGCGAGCGCGAGGTCATCGCGAACACGGTGGCGGCAATCGAGCGCGTCACCGGACAGCGCCCGGTCGGCTGGCACACGCGCTCGGCGACCTCGCCGAACACGCGGCGCCTGCTGGTCGAGCACGGCGGCTTTCTCTACGACAGCGACGCCTATAATGACGACCTGCCTTATTACCGGGACGTTGCCGGCAAGCAGCATCTGGTGCTGCCCTATGCCTTCGACACCAACGACATGCAGTATTACAACGCCTCGCGCTTCAACGGCGCCGACTTTGCCGACTACGTCATCGACGCGTTCGAATGGCTGAAGCGCGAGGGCGAGACGTCGCCGAAGATGATGTCGGTCGGATTGCATCTGCGCATGATCGGCCGGCCCGGCCGGATCGGTGCGCTGGAGCGGATCCTGGCGCATATCACGGCAGGCGGCGCCGCGTGGATCGCACCGCGCGCGGCAATTGCGCGGCATTGGATGACGGTGGTGCCGGCGGGGGGGTGAGTCGCACCGGCCTTCGCCACATAGAAGGTGTCATGCCCCGCGAAGGCGGGGCATCCAGTACGCCGCGGCTTCTCGGCTTAGTCATTACAGCCTCTGGAATACTGGATCGCCCGCCTTCGCGGGCGATGACAGCGGAATTGAGGAGACGGCCCCCAACTCTCGCGAACCCCTAAACCCCCGCCACCGAGGTCCATAGCTCCGCCAGCTTGCGCCGCAACGCCTGCGCGCGCGTCAATGGCGCGGGGGTTTCCTCGTCTTCCGGCAGACGCAGGCCCACGACATTGACGCGGCCGCCGGAGATGCTGCGTGCGACCAGCACGATCTCGTCCAGCGCAAGCTCGGCGCCCTCTTTCGGCGCGCGGTCGAGATGAACGTCGAAATAGTCGGCGAGCGTCAGCTTGCCTTCGTCCTCGCTCACCTTCACGCCGTAGATCTCGGCGAGCTCGGCCAGCGTGTGCTCGCCGGAGACCATGAAGTCGCCGAGCAGATGCGGGTCCGGCGCGGTGCTCGGCTGCATGTCGACGAAGAAGCGGTCGAGCGACTCGGCCTTTTCCGGCGGCGCCAGCAGATAGATGTAGTCGCCGGGCGCGATCGGATCGGCCTCCGTCGGCGTCAAGATGTTCTCGTTGCGGATCACCAGCGTCGGCTTCGACCAGGACGGGATCAGGCCGCGGCGGAAGTACAGGCTCTTGGGTCGCACCGAATAGCCGACGAGCTGCTGCTCGAGCTGGCCGGGCAGATCCAGTTCGACACGCCGCGGGCCGCGCTCGGCGCGCGGCAGCGCGACGTGCAGCTTGCGCGCGGCCGGCGCCAGGGTCCAGCCTTGCAGCAGCAGCGAGATGATGACGACGACGAAGGCGACGTCGAAATAGAGATAGGCCTTGGACAGGCCGACCAGCATCGGGATCGACGCCAGGAAGATCGCGACCGCACCGCGCAGGCCGGTCCAGGCGATGAAGATCCTTTCACGCCAGTTGAAGCGGAACGGCGCCAGGCACACGAACACCGCGAGCGGCCGCGCGACCAGCATCAGGACGAGCGCGACGGCGACAGCGGGCAGCACGCTGGCGCCGAGCCGGCTCGGCGAGACCAAGAGACCGAGCAGCACGAACATCACGATCTGCGCCAGCCAGGTCGCGGCATCGAGGAAGGTCACCACCGAATTATGCGCGCGGGTCGGGCGATTGCCGATGATGATGCCGGCGAGATAAACCGCGAGGAAGCCCGAGGCGTGCATGATCTGCGACCCGCCGAAGATCACGAGCGCGGCGGTGGTGACGAACGGCGCATGCAGGCCCTGCGGCAGCGCCACCTGGTTGAGCGCGATGACGACGAGACGTCCGCCGAAGAAACCGACGACGGCGCCCAGCACCGCCTCCTGCAGGAACTCCAACAGCACGTGTCCCGCCGAGCTCGATCCCAGCGAGATGTATTCGACCAGCATCAGGGTGAGGAAGATCGCGAAGGGATCGTTGGTGCCGGACTCCGCCTCCAGCGTCGCACCGACGCGCGGGCGCAGGCGCAGGCCCTGGGTGTGGACCAGCAGGAACACCGCGGCCGCGTCGGTCGAGGCCACCACGGCGCCGACCAGCAGCGACTCGGTCCAGTTGAGGTCGAGCGCGTATTTGGCGAACGGCGCCGTGATCAGCGCGGTCAAGAGCACGCCGACGGTTGCCAGCACCACGGACGGCGCAAGCACGGTGCGGATGCTGGCAAAGCGCGTCCGCAGGCCGCCGTCGAACAGGATCAAGGCGAGCGCCACCGACCCGACCAGATAGGTGGTGCGGACGTCGTCGAACTGGAGCTGCCCGGGCCCGGAATCGCCGGCGAGCATGCCGATCACGAGGAAGACGAGCAGCAAGGGCGCGCCGAAGCGCAGTGCAAGCAGGCTCGACAGGATACCCGCCATCACCAGGACGGCGCCGAGCAATATGGCGAGGCTGACAGAGTCGAGAGAGGCCATCCACCTTCCGGGTAAAAGTCGCTGGATTTGCATCCTTATCGTCGCTGTAGCGGCGCGCCAACCCATTTTCTCCCGCTCGCGGCAATCTGCCCGCATTTTGCGGCCTTAACGCACTTCACTTAGCGGTGTATCGATGGTCCCGCCGCGCCCTTTGTGGGATTCTGCGGCGCCCTCGAATCAAATCCTCCCGCCCGCTTCCCGACGAGACCGACCCGATGGACATGGACCTCAAGGACTTCATGGAGTTCGTGCAGACCACCGCGCGCAGCGTCGGGGCGGAAGTCTCCTCACCCTGGTTCTATCTGCAATTCGGCCTCATTCTGGCCGCGGCCGGAATCGCCTATGCCGCGGAAGCCGGCATCCGCAACCGCGCCGACATGGCCTCGCTGGCGATGCGCTGGCCGCTGCCGCTCCGGCACTTCGTCCGGGTGATGGTCTCCAGCGCCTCGACGGCGGTGTTCACCCTGCTCGTGATCATCTCGCGCGTGGTGATGTACCACGCGACCTGGCCGAGCCGCAGCTATCTCCTGATGGTCGCCGCCAAGCTGGGCCTTGCCTGGCTCGCGATCCGGCTGGTGACCTCGGTGCTGCGCAACGCCTTCATCGTCAAGCTGGTGTCGATCACGGCGTGGTTCGTCGCAGCCCTCTCCATCCTCGGCCAGCTCGATGCGACGATCGAACTGCTCGATTCCTTTGCGATCGTGCTCGGCGGCCTGCGGCTGACCCCGCTGCTGGTGATCAAGGCCGGCGCGCTCCTGCTGATCGCGCTGTGGGCCACCAACATCGCCAGCAATTTCGCCGAGAGCCGGATCAATTCGACCACCGATCTGACGCCGTCGGTGCAGGTGCTGCTGGTCAAGATCATCCGCATCGGACTTCTGGCCATCGCAATCGTCATCGCGCTCGGCGCGGTCGGCATCGACCTCTCGGCGCTCGCGGTGTTCTCCGGCGCGGTCGGCGTCGGCATCGGTATCGGCCTGCAGAAGATCGTGGCCAATTTCATCTCGGGGATCATCCTGCTCGCCGACAAGTCGGTGAAGCCCGGCGATCTCGTCACCATCGGCGACAACACCGGGCGCATCAGCGCGATGAAGACGCGTTATATTTCCGTCGCCGCCGGCGACGGCCGCGAGTTCCTGGTCCCGAACGAGGATCTGGTGACGCAGAAGGTCGTCAACTGGACCTATACCGACAAGAATACGCTGGTGAAGATCGCGTTCGGCACCAATTACGATGCCGACCCCAGGCTGGTCTGCAAGCTCGCCATCGAGACGGCCATAGCCCATCCCCGCGCGCAGAAAGCCAAGCCGCCGAACTGCATCCTGACCGAGTTCGCGGAGGCCGGGATGAAGTTCTCGCTGACCCTCTGGCTGGCCGACCCCGACGGCATGGACAATGTCAAAAGCGACGTGATGCTGGCGCTGTGGGAGGCCTTCAAGCGCGAGGGCATCCGGGTTCCCTATCCCGTCCGCGAAATCCGCGTCCGCGGCGGCGCCCTGCCGGTGGAAACCACCGTAGAAGTCCCGAATTAGGCCCGCTTTCGGGCGCAAAATGCAGGCTCGGCTTGCATGAAGGCCCGCGATCATTAGATTAGGGCCTGAAATCAAGCCGTTCCACCGCATCGAGCCTGCAAAGACCCCACAAGCATGAGCTACGTCGAAGCCACCGATACCTCCCTGCGCAAGACCGGACAGATCAAGCTGCATGGGCCGAGCGCCTTTGCCGGCATGCGCAAGGCGGGCGCGCTGGTGGCGAAGTGCCTCGACGAGCTCACCGACATCGTCGCGCCGGGCGTGCCGACCTCGCGCATCGACGAATTCGTCCGCGACTTCGCCTTCAGCCATGGCGCCTACCCGGCGACGCTGATGTATCGCGGCTATCGCTACTCGACCTGCACCTCGCTCAACCACGTGGTCTGCCACGGCATGCCCGGCGACCGTCCGCTGAAGGAGGGCGACATCGTCAACATCGACGTCACCTTCATCGTCGACGGCTGGTATGGCGATTCCAGCCGGATGTATGCGGTCGGCCCGATCGCGCGCAAGGCCGAGCGGCTGATCGAGGTGACGTATGAAGCCATGATGCGCGGCATCGCGGCGGTGAAGCCCGGCGCCACCACCGGCGACATCGGCCACGCCATCCAGAGTTTCGTGGAGCCGCAGGGCATGAGCGTGGTTCGCGATTTCTGCGGCCATGGTCTCGGCCGCATGTTCCACGACGAGCCGAACATCATCCATATCGGCCGGCCCGGCGAGGGCGTTCAGCTCAAGCCCGGCATGTTCTTCACCATCGAGCCGATGATCAATCTCGGCAAGCCACATGTGAAGATCCTCTCCGACGGCTGGACCGCAGTGACCCGCGACCGTTCGCTCTCGGCGCAGTTCGAGCACTCGGTGGGCGTGACCGCGACCGGCGTCGAGATTTTTACGCTGTCGGAGCGGCACGGCGAGAAGCAGATCGGGTGATTGCCCGGCCGATCAGCGCGTGCACTCTGGAACACGCAAAAGTTGCCTGATAGGACATCGCCCGTGGCGGCGCCGAGCGTAACCAGCGCGCCCGGGGGCATCAGACATGTGGTTCAAGGTTGAGCAGGAACGCTCGTCGACGGGCCAAAAATATGCGGTTCGCTGCAACTCAGAGATCGCCGGCAAGCCGGTGGTCGAGGAACGGCTGGTCAAGGGCGTGACGGAGGCCCGCAAGACCGCCGAAATCCTTGCTTCGTCGCTCAACGTGACAGCGACCGTCTATGGTACCGACACCGACGGGGAATTCGTCTACGGCGTCTACGAGGTCAGCGAAGGTGCCGCTGTCGCCACGGACCCGCTCATCAAACGGCTTTACGCCGAATCCGCTGCTGCATCGTTGACTCTCAGAGACCAACTGCTCGCCGAGATACCGGAGGATACCATCAAGGGTTTCGCGACAATGTCGGCTGCCCTCGGCTACATCGTGGCCCAGCACAAGCAGATCAAACGCTCGGCAACGCCACAGCTCGGCTATTCAACCTTGTTCCGCATCTTCTGCGGCGGCAAGGATCCGAGTATTCTGTCGCTTCCCAGCGACGACGCCACGATCGCAATTCTGACCCGGAAGCTGACCGACCTTCCCGGATGGATGTGGCTAAGCGAGCTTCCCGGGCTCGGCTCTGCCGACAACAGCGCTGTCATGCCCGCCTGGCGCCCGAAAAAGGTCACACTCACGATCGACGACGAATTGCATGTGATACGTCCGCGCACCGTTTTTCGTGGCATTGTCCCGGAAACCGGCGCGCAGTTCATGCTCATCGTGCAGATGCCCGACCGGTCGTCTGGTAGCGTCGGATTGATCTATCGCGAGCAGGACGAGGCGGCCGTCGTCGCGCTGGTCCGCCAGTTGCTACGCGAATCGACGCCTTTCAAAGGCAGGGTGGTGCTGATCAACCGCGACCTGCGCACCGTCCGCTCGCGCATGTCGGATCGCTCCTGGAATGACATCGTTCCGCATGAACATGCCCGGCGCGAGCTCGACTTCATCGCCGCCTCGATCCGCAACCGCGACATGCTAAAGGCCGAGGGCCTCAGCATCCGGCGCGGACTGCTGCTGTCGGGCCCGCCCGGCGACGGAAAGTCGACGGCGATCGAGTGCTTCGTCAACGATATCGCCGGGGAGGCCACGATTCTGATTGTCGAAGCGGTCGAGCACATCCGTGCGGTCTACCATCTGGCGCAGACACTGGCCCCGGCCGTCGTCATCCTCGAAGACCTCGATCTCATGACCAAGAGCCGTCAAAATCCCTATGCGGGTACCAACAAGGACGACGTCACCGGAGAGTTGCTCCAAGTTCTGTCCGGCGGCTCCGCCTATGACGACATCATCACGATCGCCACGACGAACCATCCCGAGGCCATCGACGAAGCCCTCGCAAAGCGGGCCGGGCGTTTCGATGCGCATATCCGGATGGGCTACCCCAGCGACGAGGACAAGCTGCGTATTCTCGAACTCTATCTCGATCGCTTCGGCGTCAACGACGAACTGACGCGGCGCCGATTGCAGCAGACCTTGAGCCGCGATTTCGGTCGGCTGCACCTCGTTCCCGCTCATATCGAGGAATTCGTGAAGGCCGGCATCAAGCGGGCGCGCCTTGCCCGCCGCCCGCCCGAATATCTGGATTTCGAGCCCGGCATCGAGGCCACCAAATCGATCGCGACGCAGAAGCCGGCGACGGCCTGAGCGGGGACGGCACGGCGAGAAGCAGATCGGTTGATCCCGCCGCGCGTCCTATCGCCGGCGGCGGAATGACGACGGCGGCCGCCTGTAGGTTGCGGCAAAGGCATCGTTGAATCTGCGAACGCTGCCGAAGCCTGCCGCGAAGGCGATCTCCGCCAATGTCATGCTGGTCTGGTCGATCAGGCGCTTGGCTTCCTGCACGCGGCGGGTCGCCGCGATCTCGCTCGGGCTCGCGCCGGCGTGGCGCATGAAGAGACGAAGCAGATGGCGCGGCCCGACCCCAAGCGCCTCTGCAAGCTCCACCATGGACGCGCGATCCAGGAAACCGTCATTGATCAGGCGCATGCCGCGCGCAACGGTGGTGGCGGTTCCCATCCAGGCCGGCGACCCCGGCGCCGTTTCCGGACGACAACGCAGGCATGGGCGGAAGCCGGCACGCTCTGCGGCGGCGGCAGTCGGATAGAAGGTCACGTTCTCGGAGCGCGCGGGGCGAACCGGACAGACCGGCCGGCAATAGATCCGCGTCGAGCGGACGCCGGAGAAGAACAGGCCGTCGAACGCGCGCGCACGCGCGAGCCGCGCCCGGTCGCAGGTGTCCCAGTCGAGATGCGGTGGCAGCGTCTGCCGATGTGCCGAGCCTGTCGCCATGGCGGAAGGATAATGGCCGCGCGGTTCGCCGAGTAGCCGAAATCGGACTCGGTCGGGCGATGGGGTCCGAATTCAGCCAGCCTGCGCCGTCGCTCCGGACCATGGTGCCGCCACATCCCGGAGCACATCGCATGAGCACGCAGGCGCAACGAACGACGTCAGGACAAACCACTCTCGCATTCGAGATCGGGCTCCTGCTGCTTCTGGCGCTGATCTGGGGCAGCTCGTTCACGCTGATCAAGGTCGCGATCCCGACGATACCGCCCTTCACGATGGTCGCGGCGCGGGTGACGATCGCGGCCATTCTCCTGCTCCTGATCGCAGCCACGCAGGGACACACGCTTCCCCGTCGCACCTCGGTGTGGGCGGCCTTCGTCGTGCAAGGGCTGCTGCAAAGCGCGCTGCCGTTCACCCTGATCAGCTGGGGCGAGGCGCATATTGCGAGCGGTCTTGCCGGCGTGCTCAACGTGACCCCACCGATGTTCGTGCTCGCGATCGCGATGATGACCGGGCACGGACGGCAGAGCATCAGCGGCCGGAAGATCGTGGGCGTCGCTCTCGGCCTTGCCGGCGTTGCCGTGACCATGGGGGCCGACGCGCTCTCGGGGATCGGCACGACGGCGCCGCTGGCGCAAGCGGCCGTGCTGTGCGCGAGCCTCTGTTACGCGGTCGCGCCGATTTGGGGGCAGCGCTTCTCGGGCCTTCCCGCGATCGTCACGGCGGCCGGGGCCATGAGCTGCGCAGCCGTGCTGATGCTCCCCGCAGCCGCCATCCTCGAGCAACCATGGACGCTGGCGCCGACGGCGCAGGCGGTCGTCGCGGTGCTCGGCCTCGCGGTGGTCTGCACCGCGCTTGCCATGGTGATCTATTTCCGCCTGATCCGCACGCTTGGCCCGCTCGGCACGACGAGCGGGAGCTATTTGCGTGCAGGCTTTGCGGTGGCACTCGGCACCGCATGGCTCGGCGAGCGCTTCACCTGGTCGCTTCTTGCCGGAATGGCGCTCATCCTCGCCGGAACGGTTGCCGTCACGGCCCCCTCGCCCGTGCGACACAACGGGAAACAGGTCGGCTGAATATCGTCATCCGCACGGCCTGATCTTGCCATCCTGCCTGCCGATGACGATCTGTCGTCAATCAGACAGGAGAGATGGGGTGAGCACGTCGACGCGCCGCGGCTTTCTCGGATTTGTGTCAGTCAGCGCCGCGGGCCTGCTGCCGGGCCGCGTGGAGGCATCTCCTGCTGCAACAGACGGCGAGCCCGCCTGCATCCTGACGCCACAGGCAGAGGAAGGGCCGTTCTATTCCGATCCGAAACTCGTTCGATCCGACATCGCCGAGGGCAAGCCCGGCGTGCCGCTGTCGCTGAAGCTGCGCGTGATCGAGGCGGGTCCTTGCACCGCGATCAAGGGCGCGCGGGTCGACATCTGGCATTGCGACGCCAAGGGGCTCTATTCGGCCTTCCCCGGCCAGGGCGATGCCCACAACAACGATGCGACCAGCAAGACATTCCTGCGCGGCACGCAAATCACCGACGAGGCCGGCTGGGTCGTTTTCAACACCATCTATCCCGGCTGGTATGACGGGCGCACCACGCACATCCATTTCAAGGTGTTCCTCGACGACCGTACCGTGCTGACCGGGCAGACCTTCCTGCCCGACGCGCTGAACGAGTTCATCTACACCAACGTGCCCGACTACGGCGATCGCGTGCGGCAGCGCATGGTGATCAATGCCAACGACCACGTCATCGAACGCGCCGATCCCGAGCATCGCGCCTTCTGCGCGGTCAAGGAGGAGCGCGACCGCTACGTCGCGACGCTGACCCTCGGCGTCGACCGCCGCACGGATGCGACGGTCGGGCGCGCCGGGCCGCCGCCGCCGGGCATGCGCGGCGGACCTCCACCCGGCCCGCCGCCATCAGGCATGGGCAGGCCGATGTTCGGCCGCCCGATCCGGGATCGGCTGGCCGCGCTGGTGCCGGGGTTGAAGCCGCGCCGCTGACCGCACCGCAATTGCCGGTTGCAAAAGCGCGGGTCCCCGGCGATGCTGGCGTGCGATGCCCGCCAAGTCCAGCACCAGCCCCAACGCTCCGTCGAGGAAGCCCGAGCCAGAGTCGCCGCACTATCACGGCCATCGCGAGCGGTTGCGCGAGCGCTTCTACAGCGCCGGGGCGGATGCGCTCAGCGACTACGAGCTTTTGGAGATGGCGCTGTTTCCGGCGCTACCGCGGCGCGACACCAAGCCGCTGGCGAAGACGCTGATCAAGACGTTCGGCTCGTTCGCCGAGGTCGTGCACGCGCCGGTGGCGCGCTTGCGCGAGGTTGGCGGCATCGGCGAATCCGCGATCCACCAGCTCAAGCTGATCGCAGCAGCGGCGCATCGCGTCGCCAAGGGCGAGGTCAACAGCCGCAACGCGCTGTCGTCCTGGAACGAGGTGATCGACTATTGCCGCACCAGCATGGCCTTTGCCGACAAGGAGCAATTCCGCCTGCTCTTCCTCGACAAGCGCAACCAGCTGATCGCCGACGAGGTGCAGCAGACCGGCACCGTCGACCACACCCCGGTCTATCCGCGCGAGGTGATCAAGCGCGCGCTGGAATTGTCGGCGACCGCGCTGATCCTGGTCCACAACCACCCCTCCGGCGATCCCTCGCCGTCACAGGCCGACATCCAGATGACCAGGGCCATCATCGACATCGCCAAGCCGCTCGGCATCGCCGTGCACGACCACATCATCGTCGGCAAGAACGGGCATGCGAGCTTGAAGGGACTAAAGCTGATCTAGCGATGTCTTTGGAGCACAGCGGACCTTATCGCGGAAATTGTAGTCTCGACGCTTTTGACCCCATTACAGACTCTCGAGCGAGTGAGCCCGCTCACGTTCAAAGACGTATCCGCAGACATGCTTCCAGAACGGTAACGCCTGGCGTCATTCACGGGAACGCGCGGTCATGTGCCCAAGCCATGCCGTGAGCCTTGATCTTTCCCTGACAAAGCCATCCTGATTGAAGTGGTGAACACAAAAGTGCGCCCATGAATCTTCGAACGCCATTCCCATGTCACCCGTGACCGATGTGGTACCTAGCCCGATTTCTGCGTAGGTAAACTCGAAACTGCCACTAGGACGCGCCAGCGCAATGTGGAATGGTTGACCAGTAAACTCGTTGATCATCGGCCTGCCGCTACTCCGCATGACGCCGGGTATCTCTACTCTTGCGGTTCTGAGTTCCAAGTCCGCTTCGAGATCAATCGGTAGGAACAACGTCTCGCAAAATTCTGAGCATGTGGACGCGAATACGGCGAAAAGATTGCTCAATGGTTCGCATGCCTCGCCTGAGATGATCGTTTCAAGTGCGATCCGTTGAGCTTCATCCGCGCGCTCGTCGATAACGATCTGGCGCCGGCCGTTTCCGTCCTTGATTTCGCCGGGCCACTTGTACAGCGCCGCCCAGTTCAAGCCTGAGAGCGGCGTATCGTTGAAGTGGCCTTCAACGATGGTGCCGACGAAGACCGACTGACAATAGCCGTGGGTACTCGGCAAGTTAAACTGGCAACCACAATTCATAGCGCAATTGCAGTTATCATAAGTCTCGCTCTTGAATAGCCATTGATCAGCCAGCTCACTGCGTCCCTCGAAAGCCATGATGCTCAACTCCCGTTCGCCGGAGCGATGCTCTGGTTGATGTGGAAGAAGTTGTCCGGGTCATGGGTCGATTCCGAGCCTCCGGGCTGGAACCGGGGGGTGTTGTAGTGTTCACACCCCGTTCGCCCCAGAAGTTTAGCGGAGTTAACCTACGACTGAAACCGGGACCGGTTGCGGCCCATTGGCGCCCCCGGCGACAGCCGGTTCAGGACCGCTTACGAGACGGAAACAGACAATGCTCAGTGATCGACCGTGACGCCAAATATCGTGGCGGGCTCAATCGTGACCCACCAGGATGATCACGAACCGTCACCAATAACCGCCCCCAGTCCGCATCCCCTATGCTCGTTTGCAGAGTAAAATATGGCGCCAGATCAGCGTATTAGTTCGCATAGTCGCTTGCTGCACAATCATCCCAGCGGCGATCCGACGCCGTCGCAAGCCGACATCCAGATGACCAAGGCGATCGTCGAGATCGCCAAGCCGCTCGGAATCTCCGTGCACGACCACATCATCGTCGGCAAGAACGGGCATGCGAGCCTGAAGGGGATGCGGTTAATCTAAGCGAGCGATGTCTCCGCTTCCGGGCTGCCGCGATCGGTGGTGGCACCAACCGTGTCAGAACTTGTACGAGAATCCGCCGCCGACCTCGACGACCGTTAGGTGGTCGCTTGTGAGCGTGGTTGCGCCCGCGGGAGCGCCGTTGGACAATGGACAGTGCTTCGATTTGACCCGCGGTTTCGGTTGTTGTCCGGCCGCGCCATGTGTTAAAGTTCCCAAACTTGGGTGCGCCAACGGGCGGCCCGGGAGCTAGTTTCCGATAGCCGCCTCGGTTCGGATCGCGCCCTCACCAAAGGAGCGCGTCATGACATGCTGGCCCAGAGGGATTGCAGTCGCTGCGATTCTGGGGGTCGGCGCGAGTTCGCTCATGGACATCGCGGCTCGCGCCGAGCCAGGCGTGTTCGACGACCGGATCTTGTTCGGACAATCGGCGGCCTTCGAGGGGCCCGCGGCGGCGTTGGGTCTTGGCATGCGGGAAGGTATTCTCGCGTCCTTCAACGAAGCCAATTCCACCGGCGGAGTTAACGGTCGGAGGCTTGAGCTTGTCTCCTATGACGACGGCTACGAACCGGAAAAGGCGATTGCCAACACCAAGCGCCTGATCAATGAGAACGGGGTGTTCGCGCTCGTCGGCGAGGTGGGCACGCCCACTTCCAACGCGGCGCAGCCGATCACCACGGAAGCGGGGGCGCCGTTTATCGGGCCGTTCACAGGCGCTGCCTTCTTGCGCAACCCGGCGCTCGGCAACGTGATCAACATTCGCGGCTCGTATGAACAGGAGACGGAGGCCTGGATCGAGCATCTCACCACTGACCTCGGGGTGTCGCGGATCGCCATCCTGTACCAGGACGACACCTTCGGTCGCGCCGGGCTCTCGGGGGTTTCGAAGGCGATGGAAAAGCGTGGCATGAAGCTGGTCGCCGAAGGCACTTTCGAGCGCAACACGACCGCGGTGAAGACGGCGCTGCTGGCGATTCGCAAGGCGGGTCCCGAGGCCGTCGTCATGGTCGGTCCCTACAAACCGTGCGCGGAGTTCATCAAGCTGGCACACCGGCTCAAGCTGGACGCGGTCTTCGTCAACATCTCATTCGTCGGCGCCAACGCCCTCGCCAAGGAGCTCGGCGAGGACGGGAAGGGAGTGGTGGTGACTCAAGTTGTACCATTCCCCGGAGACATGAGCATCCCGCTCGTGGCCCGGTACCAAAAGGCGCTCAAGGCAGCGAATCCGGACGCGCAGATCGGCTTCGTCTCGCTCGAGGGATACATGGTCGGCCGATTGGTCATCGAAGCCTTGGGAAAGGTGAAAGGTCCGGTTACGCGGGCGGGGCTGCTTTCGACCATCAAAGAGGTCGGCACGTTCGATCTGGGCGGCATCACGCTGTCCTATGGCCCAGACGACAATCAGGGAATGGACCAGGTCTTCCTCACCGTGATCCGGGCAGACGGCAGCTTCAAGCCGGTTGACCGCCTGGAACGTTGAAGCGGCGGGCAGGCGCATCATCGCCGGGCAACGCGGACCCGCTCCAGTCGGTGGCATGCCGTCATGGATCTAGCGAATCGAGAGTATCCTGGACCGGCCTCCGTCGAAGCGCACGCTTCGAACTCAGCCGGCGCGGGTCGCAAGCATAGCGGCAAGGCGGCCCTGGGCATCAAGGCCAAACTGTTTCTGGCGTTCGGCGGGATGGCCATCTTGACCGTCGGCGCCAGCGCGGTCGCGTGGTACGCCTTCACCGACATCGACAGATCGGTGACGCGGATCACCGCGGAGAGCATCGTCGGCATGGCGGCCTCGCTTCGGCTCGCTGAAAAGAGCGCCGAGATCACGGCGACGGCTCCAGCGCTCATTGCGAGCCGCAGCGAAGAGGAGCGGGCCAAGGAACAGGAGAGGCTCGTTCGGAGGCTGAATGAAATCTCCGCCGTGACCGAGAGTCTGAAGGTCACGGGCATAGCCGAAGCAAGATTCGCCAATCTGATCGAGATCGAAGGCAAGATCGCAACCGAGCTCAAGGTGCTGGATGGTGCTGTCGCGCAGCGCCTGCGATTGAGCGTGCAAAGGCAGACCGCGGTCGCGGATCTTGCCGTCGTGGAGACCAAGTTCCAGAACGCTTTGGAGCCTTTGGTGGACGACGCCAGCTTCAACCTCGTGGCCACGAGCGAGGAGTTGACGGCCAAGAGCAAGGAGGCGATCACAGGTCTGATCGAGGGTGGGGTGAATGCCTTGAAGGCGCTGCTGACGCTGCGCGCCGATGGCAATCTGGCGGCGAGCCTGATGGGCGAAGCGGCGCACGTTGGCGATCCGGCCTTGATTCAGCCCATCCGCGAGCGGTTCGCGGCAGCAGCGGCCGCGATCGAGAGGGGTCTTGAGGCGTTGCCTCAGTCGCCTGAAAACAAGCGGCTGCGCGAGGCGAGCAAGGCGCTAATTGCGCTCGGCCGTGGCGTGGACAACGTTTTCGAAGTCCGGTCGCAGGAGCTCCGCGCCCCCGCCGAGACGCGGCACTCGCTCCAGGTCAAGCGTGAGGGCATGACGGCGGCGGTGGAGGTGGCGCACCGCATGCTGTTCGAGACGCTTACGCCGATGGTGGACGACGCCGGCTTCGACCTCGTCACGACCAGCGAGGACGTGACGGCCAAGAGCACGAAGGCGATCACGAGCTTGGTCGAGGGTGGGGCGAACACCTTGCAGGTGCTGCTGACGCTGCGCGCCCAGGGCAACCTGGCGGCGGGCCTGCTGAATGAGGCCGCCGGCGTCCCCGATCCCAGTTCGCTCAAGCCGCTCCAGGAGCGCTTCGTCGCGGCCGCGAGCCGCGCGGAAAAGCTGCTCGTACAGCTTCCCGCCGCAGCTGACAACGATGCGCTCAAGGGCCTCACGGAAAAACTGATCGCGTTCGGCACGTCCGCAGAAAACATCTTCAATTTGCGACGCGAGGAGCTACGCCAGATCGCGGTTGCTCAGGCGTCCTTACAGGCCAACAACTCGCTCGTCCTGCGTCTCGGCAAGGAGGTGGCGGATCTCGTCCTGGCTGCCCAGAACAGCAGTGATGCAGCGGCGGTTCGCACCGCCCAGGCCATCCGCGATGGCCGGCTCCTGCTTCTCCTCATCACTGCTCTGAGCGTGGTAGGGGCCGTCGTGATCGCGGTGCTGTATGTGATGCCCCGAGTCGTAAGACCCATTGAGAACATTACTGCGGCGATGAGCGGCATCGCCGCGGGCGACACGTCGATCGACGTGCCGGGTCGCAACCGCAGCGACGAGATCGGCCGGATGGCCGAGGCGCTCGGCGTCTTCCGGGACACGGCTATCGAGGTCCAGCGATCGAACCTAAGGGAGATTCGCGAAGGCCGCCGGCGGTTGACGGTCGCGATCGAGAGCATCTCCGAGGCCTTCTCGCTCTACGATGGCGAGGATCGCCTGGTCGTCTGCAACAACAAGTATCGAACGCTCCTTTATCCGGGCGACGCCTCCGTCGAGATATCGCCCGGCATGACGTTCGAAAGCATCGTTCGACGCGCCGCTGAGCGCGGCTACGTCAGGGACGCCGACGGCCGGGTCGAGGAGTGGGTCCGCGAACGCATGGCCCGTCACCGGGAACCGAGCGGCCCGCAGGTCCAGCAGCGAGGCGACGGTCGCTGGATCCTGGTCAGCGAGCGCAAGACCGACGAAGGTAGCACGGTGGCCGTATACTCGGACGTCACCGAGTTGAAGAAGCGCGAGAACCAGCTGGCGGAAAAATCGAGGGCGTTGGAGCAGCTCTCGAACCAGCTCGCGAAATACCTTTCGCCCCAGGTATACGAGTCCATCTTCACCGGAAAACAGGAAGTCAAAATCGCGAGTCGCCGAAAAGAGCTGACCGTCTTCTTTTCGGACATCGCGGGCTTCACCGAGACGTCGGATCGGCTGGAGTCCGAGGACCTGACCCGGCTGCTGAACCATTATCTGACCGAGATGTCGCGGATCGCCCTTTCCTATGGAGCGACGATCGACAAGTACGTCGGCGACGCCATCGTCATCTTCTTCGGCGATCCGGAGACACGCGGCGTCAAGGAGGACGCCCTCGCCTGCGTCGAGATGGCCATCGCCATGCGCAAGAGGATGCTTGAGTTGCAGGACGTGTGGCGGGCGTCGGGTATCGAAAAGCCCCTCCAGTGCCGGATCGGAATCAACACGGGGTACTGCACCGTCGGAAACTTCGGCAGCGAGGATCGGATGGACTACACCATCATCGGCGGCGGCGTGAACCTCGCCTCCCGGCTTGAGGCTGCCGCCACGCCGGGCGAAATCCTCATATCCTTTGAAACCTACGCGAATGTTCGCGACCAGATCCACTGTGATGAGCGTGGGCACATCTCGGTCAAGGGCATCGCGTACCCCGTCGCGACCTATCAGGTCGTCGACGCCTATGAGAGCCTCGGCACCGACCGCCTGTTCATTCACGAGGAACGCCCCAACCTGAGACTTGACCTCAATCTCGACGCGATGTCCGCCAGTGATCGAGATCATGCGGCCACCGTATTGCGCGAGGCCTTGAATCGACTGTCTGCGCTCGACCAAGCTTCCACGCCGGGACTGCAGGAGACGAAGCAAGTCGCGTCCGCTCAGCGCGGCCCGCCAAAGGCGGAATAACGGCGCGCTTGGCGCAGAGGAACAGTCCCATAGACGGCGAGTAGAGCCTGATGATTCATCGTGCCGCAAAGTACCCAACGGGAAGGAGATTGACGCAGCATGATGATCACGAACCGACCCCACTTACCGCCCCCGATCACCATCCCCTGTGCAAGTTTAAACGGCGAATATATATAGTAAAATTAAGCCTCTATGTGCTCTCCGTAGATTGTTGCACAACCACCCCTCCGGCGATCCCTCGCCGTCACAGGCCGACATCCAGATGACGAAAGCGATCATCGACATCGCAAAACCGCTCGGCATCGCCGTGCACGACCACATCATCGTGGGCAAGAACGGGCATGCGAGTTTGAAGGGGATGAAGCTGATCTAACGACGTCGGCTCTTGGGGCTAAAGCGGACCTTACCGCGAACCTCGCAAAACGACGCGATTGACCCAAAGCTGCCGGTGCGGCAGCAGCTCTGAACTTCCGAGCAATTTCCCAATTTGCTATCATTGATGTGTTCGACGTTGTCACTAGGGAGGACGACATGAATAGGCGGGAGTTGATGAAAGACGTGGGGATGGCGACGGGAGCGGCGTCTCTTCTCGCGGTTGGTGCGGCTAGGGCGCAAGGCGCTGCCGTGGCGGTGAATGTTCTGATTGCTTATCACTCGGTGACCGGCAACACGGAGAAGATGGCGCAGGGAGTTGCTGAGGGAGCCAAAGAAGTCTCAGGCGCCAACGTCGTGATCAAGAATGTGGGCGAGGTAACCGCCGATGATCTGTTGGCGGCGAACGCACTCATCGTCGGCTCGCCAGTGTACTTCACGAACATGGCTGGCGAGGTGAAGACCTTCTTCGACAACTGGCTACTGAAGCACAAATTTCCGTTCGCCGAGTTCAAGATGCGAAACAAGGTCGGCGCCGCGTTCGTGACCGGTGGAGCGATCTCCAACGGCAAGGAAACCGCAATGACTGCCATCTTAAGCGCGATGATTATAAATCAGATGATTATCGTGAGCGGTGGGGGCGCGTTTGGGGCCAGCGCAACGACCGGACCTGAATCACCCGGCATTGACGACAAGGAATTGGCAACGGCACGTGCACTCGGCAAGCGCGTTGCGGAAGTTGCTGTCATCACCAAGCGGGGATCGCTGTAGGTGCATTGCCACGGTATGACACCAAAATTCTGCTGCGGGTTGGGGCAGGAAGGAGGACTGTCGGGGCTTCCGCTTTCAGGGGGATTATTGCCCGCGGGACGCAGATCGCGTCATTTCGTTGCGCTGCGGAATTTGGTCGCTTCCGCGGCATAGCTGACATGGCCGACTTTTCGCTCGCTCGACCCGGTGGCGATTGACCCAAACGCGACATTGGCGAGGCAGCATCTATCGGATGCAGAACCTCTCAAATAACCGCCGTGGCGCCGCTTGCGACACTTTCGCCCCGCGACACATCGAACGACAGTGACGGACCCAAACCAGCCGTGCGGCGCGGCTCCTGGGGCAGGCCGTCCTGGTCATCCGTTCATCCCAAATCGAATGATCGGGACCGCGCCCTCAAACGCCTCATCGGCCGCGCGCAACGGCCAGAACGAAAGCCGTTCCGAGCCATCCGGCGAATGCGCGCGGTGTCAGGCCGGGTATGTGAATGACCGAGGCCACGGCCGACGGCCCGGACTTCCGGCACCAAGCATTTTTCCTTCATGCGCTTTGAGTGGTCGTAGATCTTGCCGGTGGCGATGGGGCGGGGTTGAAAAACGCTCTCAGCGGCGGCAATCTCGGCCTGATTGAGGCCTCGATCTGGAGAATCTCGGCTTATGCCGATCGATGCGAGGATCGACGATGAAGCAGCGGCTTATAATGTGGCTTGCCGTTGTTGCGGGCGTCGCCCTGGTGCTCGCCGTCGCCTGGGCCGCCATCCTCTGGACCCGCCCGGAGCCTATTCGCATCGCGTTCGCCAATTCGCTCTCTGGCCCGTCCGCCCCTGCCGGGACGGAAAGCCTGGTCGCGACGCAGCTTGCAATCGACGAGGTGAACGCCAAGGGTGGCGTCAACGGACGGCTAATTGAACTCGTTCTGTTCGACGACGCAAGCGATCCAGCCGTGGCGCGCGCGAATGCGCAGGCGATCGCCGACAGCCCATGCGTCGCTGTGCTCGGCCATTATCTCAGCTCCGCTTCGCTCGCGGCAGCGCCGGTATATAAGGATGCGCGGATTCCGGCGCTCACGGGAAGCGCGGCTGCCGACGATCTGACATCCACCAATGATTTCTATTTTCGTGCGTTGGCGCCGGTCTCCGCGCAGGCGCGCTCGGTCGCGGAACATCTGCGCGCCGTGATGAAGGAGCCAAAAGTCCGTCTTGTTCACACGCGCGATTCCTACGGCAAGAGTTTTGAGCGTGGATTTGCGGCGGCCTACCCGGCGGAGCAGTTGCACGTGTTCGGACTGGACGTCGCAGCCGGTCAGATCGGATCGATGGATGGGACGCTAGCCGCCGCCGCGCAGGAGCCCGGACCCGGCGTTATCGTCGTCGGCGCGGCACCCGATTTTAGCCCAGACATCGTCAAGGCGCTGCGCCGCCACGGCATCAAGGGAACGATCATCGCATCCCAAGGCGCGGCCCGCGAAAGCTATTTGCAGAATTTCGCCAACGAGCCCGAGGAAAAATCGCATCCGGGTTTCTTCAGCGAGAATCTGTATGCCGCGTCATCGCTGATGTTCGACAGCGCAGGCGTGGCGGCGCAGGCCTTTGCCGTCGACTACAAGGCGAAAGCGGGAACCTCGCCAAGCTGGGTTGCCGGCGGCGCGTATGACGCCGCGCGCCTGATGATCGATGCGCTGAAACGAGCTGCCGTACATCGCCGGTTTATGGGGCAGGGGATTCAGAAACGATCCGACAGCAAGGTTGCGGATCGCGACCGGGTGCGCGTCGCACTGGCCGCGATCGACAGTCCGAAATCGGCGGTCGTCGGGCTGACGGGGCGGCTCTATTTCAACGCGAACCGCGACATTCCGCGCCCGATCCGAATGGGTTTCTTCCATTACGGTCGGTTCGTCACGGCGCCGCAGCAACTCGTGCGCATCGATCAGCCTGATGGAATCGATCTCGCCGCGGAACAGGAGAAGGGCCATGTCATCGCGTTCGAGGATCGGCGCTACTGGATTCAGCGCGTCGTTTATACCGGCATCGACATCATTCGCGTCAGCCGGATCGACGTGAAGCAAAATTCGTTCAACGTCGACTTCTATCTCTGGATGCGATTCGCTGGCGACGATGAAGCGCAGACGCACGTCGAATTCCCGGCATTGCTGGATCGCGGGGCGTTCGATCCAGCTCGTCCGATTCAGGCTGGACACGAAGACGGCCTGAGCTACCGGCTCTATCGCATCAACGGCGATTTCAAGGCCCGTTTCGATCTCCATGACTATCCATTCGACACGCAGCAATTGCATCTACATTTTCAGAACACGGAACAGCGGCGGGAACTCATCACCTATGTCATCGATCGGTTCGGCTTGCGCCTCGCCGACGACGGAAGCTCGCGGGCCGAGGACGGGGCCTATTCCGGACTTCCGCTCTGGCGATTTCTCGGGCTGAACTATTTCGTCGAATCCCTGTCCAGCGGATCGACGCTCGGAAAGGCGTCTTTGTTTGGTGCCGAGGCAAGGACGGAATTCGCAGGCTTCGATGCGGCCATCATGCTGCACCGCAGCTCCGCCATCTACATGCTGAAGAACCTACTGCCGCTGTTTCTGCTCGTGCTCGTCGTATTCGCCACGCTGTTCTTTCCCGAAACCATGTTTCGTGAACGCGTGACGATCCCAGTGACCTCGATCCTGGCGAGCGCGGTGCTGCTCGTAGCGGTGAACAGTCAGATCGGCGATGTCGGATACACGGTGGTGGTCGAAGAGATGTTCTACATCTTCTTCGTACTATGCCTGATGGCGATGTTGGCGGGCTACAGACATGAAAAACTTCGGGGCGCGGGCCGAAAGCGCGTCGCTGTTGTTTCGGATCACGTAGCGCAGATCATTTATGCCGGGACGGTGCTCGCTATCATCGTCGTGCTCTACCGGCGTTATGCCGTGTGAGGCAAGCGTGGATACCTCGCCGGCCCGCCACACCTTGTTGAAATTCGCAGCATGAGTCCGGATCTGGCCCATCGCGGACAAGCGTAAGAAGTCTCGCTGAGGTCTCCTGCCGGAGGCAGAGCCGACTTGATTTGCTCACCGCAAGTATTACGGCTCGTGACCCGGCGCAGTCATTCCTTCGTGACTCGATGAGCCTTGGCTTTCCTAAATCACCCGGGAAAGCTTAGACCGCGCCATAGAAGTGCCGATACTGCCAAGCAACTTCCCTCTGTAGTTGAGGTTCAGACCACGACTGGTCTTTGAAGCGCGTGACAGACATGGGCGAGAGGTCGACAGCCGGCCTGCCATCGATAATCCAGGTTGCAAGCGCCTCTCCGATGGTTGGCGAGATTGAGAGGCCAGCGACGTTGCATCCGCTTGCAAAATAGAAGCCCGTAACTCCGGAGGCCGGGCCAAGGATGTGGTGGCCGTCGGCGGTCATTGTCGGAATGCCACCGCGAAATTCCCGCACTTTTGCCGTTTGCAAGATTGGAAGTTGATCTTTGACTTCAAGAGCGGCTGAACGAAGCACTTCGATGTCGAGTGGCATGTCCTTGATATCGAAACTGGCTCCGAGCGACTGCATGTCGAAAAATCGTGGCGATTCTTCATAGACACCCCAAAGCAAGCCGCCCTGGCAGGGACGCGTGTACACGGCAGCATCCATGATCCGAATCATTGGCAGGTCAGCACGCGCGCCATCCAAAGGCTCGGTGACGATGAGTTGCTGCCGGGTCGGGACCAACGGCACGGAAATCCCACTTGCGTCCGCGACCTGTCGTGTCCATGCACCGGCTGCATCAACCACGATCGGGCCTTCAATGATGCCTTTCTCGGTGGTTACTCCGGTCACCTTGCCGGCAGTGATGTTTACGGTGAGCACGCCGGTCTTCGGCAGCACGGTTGCGCCCTGAGCCGCCGCTGCTCTGGCGAAACCGGTGGCAACCTGCGCTGGGTCGAAATACCTATCGTCACCGATCCTCATCGCCCCTACGACGCCCGTCGGTTTTAAGAATGGATTGAGGCGACTTGCTTGCTCCGGAGAAATCGGCTCGACGTCGAGGCCCATACGGCGCCCGCGCTCAAGGTCGGCCTTGATCACCTCCGCATCCTGTGGCCGACGCGCAATCTTCAGGCTGCCGGAATGCACCCAATCGAGAGGCTGCCCTGTTTCTTCGGTGAACTCTTCAATCTTACGACAAGCGTCCTTGATGAGGCCAATCATCAAGTCGCTCTTGCGGGCGCAGCTCACCATGCCCGCAGCGCGGGGCGAGGTTTGCGATCCAATATCGTGCTTGTCGATCAGAACGACGTCAACGCCGCGTTTGCTCAGGTAATATGCAGTGGCAGCGCCGAGGCCGCCGGAGCCAATGACAATAATATCGGCCTTGCTAATCATGGGACGTTCCCTCGAAATGACTTAGCAGCAACCGAAGTCTATCACTGGCGGTGGCGGCCTACTATTCTCTTTCTCCGGGCGACGGCCGCAACGAGGGCCGCTATTGGGCCTTCGCTGACCTCGAGACGTCGCGATAGAATGTCCGGTATTGAGGCTAAAGCCGACCAGCGTTCGTGAACCAACGTGATCGGAAGAGAGATTGCAGAAGCACGAGTGTGCTAACTTGACGATCACAAACGATCACTGCCTACAGTCCCCTGTTCGCGTCCCCTGCTACTACCACCGTTTAAAAATCTATCGCGTGTTCAACGTGATGAGCGATACCATAGTCTCATGCACAACCACCCCTCCGGCGATCCCTCGCCGTCACAGGCCGACATCCAGATGACCAAGGCGATCGTCGAGATCGCAAAGCCGCTGGGCATCGCCGTGCACGACCACATCATCGTCGGCAAGAGCGGGCACGCGAGCCTGAAGGGAATGAAGCTGATCTAGCCCGCAGACGCCGCCAGGAGCGCCATCGGCGTCGAGTTCGGGTTGAGGGCGTGAACAATTTTCGTTCGCGTCCTCAACTGCAACAGGCAGTCAATCCGGCGCGTCAATTCACAGGCGCCGCCAACAACTCGTTCAGATTGGCGTCAAGCTGCGCGAGCAACTCTGGGTCCACGCCGAACAGGCCGAGATGTCCGCAGATGCTCTTCAGCGGACGGAACTGGCTTCCCGGGATCAGACGCTGCTCAACCTCGCAGTCACTCGGCGGGAAGAACATGTCGTGACTGATCGGCATCACGTAGGTCTTCGCCTTGATACGGCCGAGCGCCGACGCGAGATCGCCGCCGGTGTTGCGGCTCACGTCGCCTCGTTGCCACTTCCACGCCATCGCCAGCAGATCGTTTGGATCCATCGGCGCGAAGTATCCCGTCATGAAGGTATCGACGAAGGCCTGCATCGAGTCGAAGCCGAGCGCCTTGTGTCGGCCTTCGCGGAAGAAGTCGGTACTCCACCCCATCACCGTCCACAGCTTGGCGTGGCGCTTGAGGCCGGCGGCGACCTCGGCCGGCGAACCGTACTTGCCGCCGTTGAACCCCGGATCGGATGTAATAGCTTCGGAGAGTGTCTCGGCGAAGACGAAATCGTGCTCGGTGTTCTTGGCGGTGCCGGCGATCGGCGCGGCGCGCTTGACGAAGTCGGGATAGCGCACGGCCCATTCATAAGTCTGCTGCGCACCCATCGAGCCGCCGACGACCAGTGCGAGGCTCTTCAGACCGTATTTCTCGGTCAGAAGCTTGTGTTGGGCGCGAACGTCGTCCCCAATGCGCACGTTCGGGAAGGTCGGTCCGGCCTGCGCTCCAACGCTGTTGTTTGGTGAGGTGGAAAGGCCATTTCCGATCTGGTTGACGACGATGATAAAATACTTCGCCGGATCGAGCGCACGCCCCTTGCCGATGTAGACCTGCTCCATGATCTTGCTCGTTCCCGAGTACCAGGTCGTAACGAGGATCGCGTTGTCCTTCGCCGCGTTCAGCGTACCGTGGGTCGCCACCGCAAGCGCACAGTCCGGAATATGTCCGCCCTCCTCAAGCTCGAGGTTGCCGATTCTGATCGTCTCGTAGGGGCCGTGGCCTTCCTGGCCGTAGTAGGGATTTGTGCTCATTGGATGTTTCCTCCCGTTGTTGTTATCATCAGGTCATCGCGAAGCCTGGGTAGCCATTGGCCGCAAGTTCGTCGCACTGCCGGTTGTAGTTGCCGACGCCGCCGATATAAGACAGCAGGCGTCTTGGCTTTCCGTCGACGTTCGAGCCCATGTACCAGGAGTCGGTTTTCACAACGAGGGTCGCGGCCGCAGTTTCGTCGTGGTGCTTGACCCAATTGTCCTCGAACTCCTTGGTCGCTTCGACGACGCCTTTGCCGTGCTTCTTCGCGTAAGCAATGCAGTCGGTGATCCAGTCCACCTGCTGCTGAAGACAGGTCGTCATATTGCAAAGTGCGGCGGACGGAGCGAGCGGCGCGCCGGTGGTGAACAGGTTGGGATAGCCGTGCACCTGCAGCCCCATCGCGGTGCGGATCTCGTCCTTCCACCTGTCCTTCAACGAACGGCCGTCGCGGCCGCGGATGTCGATGCGGCTGAGAGCGCCCGAGCCGGCGTCGAATCCGACGGCCAGGATGATGATGTCGGCCTCATGGACCTTGCCGTCGGAGGTCTGGATGCCGTCGGGCACGATGCGCTCGATCGGCGTCTTTCGGCAGTTCACTGCATCAACATTGTCCTGCAGGTAGGCCTCAAGATATTTGTTCTCGAGAGGTACGCGATGCGTGCCGAATCCGTAATCGGCTTCGGACGGAATCAGCACATCGCACAGCTTCGGGTCATGCCGCAGCCGCTTGCGCATCTTGTCCCGCACGAAATCGGACACCACCGCGCTTACCGCCTCGTCGAAGAACATTTCCGGGAACGTCGCAAGCCACATCGAGAGCGACCCGTCGTTCCAGTACTTCTCCAGCACCTGCGTACGCTTGTCGGGCGTCAGTTCGGCCCAGGGGCGGTTCTCAAAGTCATAGTCGAAGCCCGCGAAGGTGGAGCGCACGCGGGTCTTCAGCTCATTGAACCGGCTACTCCAGCGATCCCAATCCGCTTGCGAATATTTCGGGTTCTTCATGGGCACAACGTATTGCGGCGTGCGCACGAACACCTTCATCGACCCGACTTCGGGTGCGATGGTCTGGATCACCTGGATGCCGGTGGCTCCGGTGCCCACCACGGCGACCCGCTTGCCTTTGAGATCGATACCCTCTTTCGGCCAGAGACCGGTATGGGTGATCACACCTTTGAACGTGGACTGGCCCGGGAAGCGGTCGTTCAGAGGCGCCGACAGCATACCGCAGCAGGCCAACAGATATTGCGTATCAATGCGTTCGCCATCGGAGGTGACCACATCCCAGCGGCCGTCCTTCTCCCGATAGGTGGCGGACTCGATCCGGGTGCTGAACTGGATGTCCTTCTTGAGATCGAAGCGATCAGCGACGAAGTTCAGCCACTGCTCGGTCTCCGGCTGCCCTGGAAAACGCTCGCTTGGCTTCCACGCTTTGTACAAGTCCTCGGAAAACCAATACTGGTACACCTCGACCTGAGAATCGAAACGCGCACCGGGGTAACGATTCCAGTACCAGGTTCCGCCGACGCCGGAACCCGCCTCGAAGGCGCGGACCTTCAGCCCCAGTTGCCGCATGCGGTGCAACTGGTACAGACCCGCGATGCCAGCCCCGATAACGACCGCATCGAGGGTCGTCTTTTTTGATCCGTTCGATTCCCTGGACTTGATTTCAGCCTGGTCCATTTCCCTCTCCTTTTGTTTTTTAGCTATGCACCGTGCCGCTCGACCGAATGGGCGGAGTGGCGTCTCCTTGGCGATCCAACGGAACTGCTGGGCAGGTCTCAGAGCCCCGAAGGGTCTCGAGCCGCTCACGCATCGCCAGCGGAAGGTGCCGGAAACTAGTTGCCCCGAGGCACGGCGCGCTTGAACGAAGCCGACCTTTCTTTGGACGAATTGCGTGTGCGGCGCAGCGAACGCGCCGGGCGAACCAATACATTTGGCCAAATGCAAAAAGCGCCGTATCCTGCGCTACCGATCCCACATCATGGGAAAGAAGAGCCGGCGAACGGCCGCCAACCATGCGGAGGCTGCGCCATGAGCAAGTTCATTGCGGTCGAGGAGCTTCCGCAATACGCACCAGGTGAACTGAAGCTGGACAGTTCGGCGGTCGGCCGGCCTGATTTCCGCATGCGGGTATTTCGCTATGCGCCGTCCGACATTTGGGTCCCCCCGACGGAAGACTTCCTGATCGTCGTCTACCGGCAAGGAGCCACCGCGATGAACCGTCGCGTGACCGGCGCATGGAAGCAGGAGCGCGTCAGCCGCGGCATTACCACGCTGCTGACCCGCGCCGAGCCTTCGCATTGGCGATGGGCAAACGATATAGAGGTCAGCCACTTCTACATTTCACCGGCCTTCATGATGAAAACCGCGAGCGAGGCTTTCGATCGTGACGTCGGCGCCATTGAACTTTATGACCTGCTCGGAATCGATGACCCCGTCCTGAGCTGGATCAACGAACAAATGGCTCACGAAGTCGCCGCCGGCGGTCCAGGCGGAAGACTCTGCTACGACGCGCTGTCGCTCCAGGCCAGCATCCACATCATACGAAAATACGCCGCGGTGAAGTTCAAGATGCCTTCCGCGCAGGGACATTTCAGGCCGGCTCATGCCCGGCTGATCGAGGACTATATCCAGCAGAACATTTCCCGAAACATCACGCTCGACGAACTAGCAGCCATCTGCAACTGCACGCCGATTCAATTCGCCCGCAAATTCCACGCTCATTACGGGATACGCCCTCACGCCTTTGTTCAGAAACAGAAAGTCGAACAGGCGTGCCGGCATCTGCGACGGGACAATCTGGCGCTCAAGGAGATCGCGCTCCTCAGTGGCTTTGCCGACCAGAGTCATCTGAACAGGGTCTTTCGCCGCTACCTCAATTGTACGCCGGCTGAATATCGCAAGGGTGCCTCGGGAACCTGAGCCGCTCCAGTCCCGACGGCAGCGACCAACCTTCGTCAAAGTCGGTAAGGCTTACCTTATCCGATCAACGAGCTTGATGCATGGGATCAAGGGAATATGGTGACGAGCCATGCACCAAAGCGACCCCACGTAGATGTCGATGAGGGAGCGTGAGGATCACTCGGGCGCATGGAAAACCGCTCCCAATCGCCGCTCCAAATCGATCAATGACCCCAATGTATTCTTTAGTTTCAACGCAGTTCTCCAGGCCGCCTGCGCGCTGCTGGTGATCGGCCTCGTTCATTGCGACAACAGCCTGGGATCGGCGATCGCGATGGGCCTGTTCGCGACGAGGGTCGCCACCTCCGTCCTGCTCATCGCCGCACACGACCGGCCATTCGCCGGCCAGATCTCGATCCAGCCGGAGCCACTGCTCCAGATCATGCCGGAGGCAGCAAAGAGCTAGAGCGCGAGCGCGCCTTCAGGCCTCAATAGCAATATCGGGGATCGACCGGGACGTAGCGGCCGTCGGGGCGCTGCATGTAGCAGCCGCGCTGATAGGCGTAGTAGCCGGAGCGGCGGCGCTCGCCCTCCGAGGCGATCGCGGCGCCCGTGCCGGCACCGACGACGGCACCGATTGCGGCACCGCGGCCTCCACCGAGCGCGCCGCCGACGATCGCCCCGCCGACACCGCCGATGATCGCGCCGCCGACGGCATCCTGGGCCGCCGCCTCATGCACCGGCATCGCCATCGCAACCGTCAGACACGCTGCGATCCCAAGACTTCCAATGCGAAGACCTCGAAGCATGCTCGCCCTCCCCTGTGGTGAGCTGTGTCATAGCGCCGGACGCGGATTCGAGCCAGACAAATTGCCGGCGCCGCAGCCTGGGACGCTCCGCGATGGCGCCGGAGGCGCTGCGCGATGGCCGCCCGGACCGTACCGCGTGCGATGCACGTGCAGGCCGCCTCCGGGTCAGGGCTCGATCCAGCGCTGCACGGCCTCGGCGGTGTCGGCGGGCGTGGTGTTGAAGCAGATCGCCGCATTCGGCGCCAGGCGGTGGACGAGGTTGAGCACCTTCTCGAACAGCAGCAGGCGCTCCTTCGGCTCGCGCAGGCCCGCGCCGATCACGATGCAGTCGAAGCTCTCGTCGCGCAACGCCGCCGTCACCGCGGCTTCCGCCGCCGCGTCGACGTCGATCAGGCAGCTCGTGACCTGGTAGCCGAGATCGCGCAGACGCAAGAGCTGCGCCTCGATATAATTGCGCACGAGCTCCGGCGTCAGTTGCGGGAATGCGCTGTAGTCCGCAACGCCGGGTTCGATGCCGATCGCGAGGACGCGCTTGGCCATGCAAGCCTCCCGAGCAAGCCTCCTGACCGTGTGCGTTGCTAACGGACGGAGGACCCCGCGGGTTCCCCCATTGTCGGTCGCCCCGATCACGGTCCCTCCGCCTATTTTCCCGCTGGAGCTGTAAGCCATTTCACATGCGCCTCGCCGGCAACCTGCCACATTTGCGCCGATCACGCTGGAGTCACGCCCCGATCACGGGGCCTGGTTCACCCTGACTTTCATATAATTCCGATAATTCATCATTTTGCGGGAGCGGGAAATGGTCTCATTCGAGAGTCTGAAAAACGAGTACGAGCGAAATTGGACCAGCCTTGAGATCCGGCCTTCACGCCTCGCCGACGCCAACGCGGTCGCACGCAAGGCGCTCAATGGCAAGGCGACCTATCAGCAGATCGAGCGGTTGACCGGTGTTCCCTGGTATTTTGCCGCCCTCTGCCACTATCGCGAGTCCAACTTCGATTTCGACACCTATCTCGGCAACGGCGAGTCGATCCATCGCGTGACGACCATCGTTCCGAAAGGGCGCGGCCCGTTCGCCACGTTCGTGGACGGCGCCGTGGATGCGTTCAGAATCGAAAATTTCATCGGCGCCCAGGATTGGGGCATCGCGCGGATTCTGTTCCGGCTCGAGGCGTTCAACGGCTTCGGCTATCACGCCAAGGGCTGCAATTCGCCCTATCTCTACGGCGGCTCGACACTGTACGGCCCGCCCGAGGCGAGGGGCGGCAAATTCGTCCGCGACCACGTGTTCGACTCGAACCACGTCGATTCCCAGCTCGGCACCGCGGTGATCCTGCATGCGATGATGTCGCTCGATTCCTCGATCACCCTCGACGGCAGCCCGCAATTCGTGGGCCGCGCCGAGCCCGAGGACGACATCGCCTCGACGGTCGTTCTCATGCAGCAGGCGCTCAACAAGCTCGGCGCCAATCCGCCGCTTGCAGAGGACGGCATCAGCGGACCGAAGACCAGGGCTGCGGTCTCGCAGTTTCAGCAGCAGAACGGCCTGAGGGATACCGGGCTTCTCGACGGGGCCACGGTCGCCGCCATCACGCGCGCGGCGCAGTCGGGCACCGCCGGGCAGACCGGCGATCTGTCCCAGGCCCTGAAGCGGCTGGAAGACCTCGCGCAATTGCTGCGACCGTCTGCCGGCAGCGTAACGCCGGGGACGACGACACCGGGCAACACGCTGCCCGCCACCAACGATCCGATCAGCCTGTTCGAACGGCTCTTCTCCCTCATCAACAAGACCGCGCCCATGCCAGGACCAGTCACCCCGACCAATCCCGCCCCCGTCGATCAGCTGAAGCAGGTCGTCGACCTGCTCAGCACCCTGCTCAACAAGGACGGCAAGCCCGTGCTCGGCCAGGTCAACGGCGCGCTCGGCGAGACCATCGGCAAGCTGCTCGACGGCAAGAAGACCGCGCTCGGCCTCGGCGGCTCGGTGCTCACCGCGCTGCTCTCGTCGGTGACGGCGAGCCCCAATGCGGGCGGCATCGCCGGATTGCTCGGGACGATCGTGTCGGCCGTGCCGGGTCTCGGCCAGTTCGCGATGCCGATCTCGCTGGCGCTCACGGCCTGGGGCGTGCTCGGCAAGCTGGAGAAGTGGGCGCAGGGCACTGCGCCGCCGCCGAAGGCTACGACGTAGAGCCGACGACGTAACCGCAACCGCGCGGCCGTTTCAGCGCGCCTCAAGCCATGCCGCCGGCATCGGCGATGTCTGCCGCACGTCGTTCCATCAACACGCGCTCGCGCGCATTGGTGGCAAGACGGGCGGCGGTCTCGAACGATACCCGTGCCTCGGCGAAGCGGCCGAGCCTTTGCAGAAGGTCGCCGCGCACGGCCTGAAGATGGTGATAAGTCCTGAGCGCCGGCTCGCCGGCGATCAGATCCACGAGATCGAGCCCGGCCTGCGGCCCTTCGGCCATGCCGAGCGCGACCGCGCGGTTGAGTTCGATCACAGGCGAGCGCACCAGCGTCGCAAGCTGGCCATAGAGCTCCGCAATGCGTCGCCAGTCGGTGCTTGCGGCCGCCTCCGCGGTGGCATGACACGCGACGATGGCTGCCTGCAGCGTGTAGAAGCGGCCGGCACCGCCGAGCTCGCGCGCGCGATCCAGCGCCCGAAGGCCGCGGGTGATCTGGAGCCGATCCCACAGCCCGCGATCCTGGTCCATGAGCAGGATGGGCTCGCCATCGTGGTCGATGCGGGCATGCATCCGCGCGGCATTCAGGTCCATCAGCGCCATGAGACCGTGCACCTCGGGCTCGAGCGGTGCGAGCCCGACCAGCACCCGTCCCATGCGCAGAGCCTCGTCGCAGAGCTGTGGCCGCAGCCACTCCTCGCCGCGTGAGGCCGAATAGCCCTCGTTGAAGATGAGATAGACGACCTCGAGCACCGAGGCGAGACGCTCGGAAAGCGCCTCGCCGCCCGGAGTTTCGTAGGTGAGGCCCGACCGCGAAAGCGTGCGCTTGGCGCGGACGATGCGTTGGGCGATGGTTGCCTCCGTGACCAGGAAGGCGCGCGCGATCTCGTCGGTGGTCAGGCCGCAGATCATGCGCAACGCCAGCGCCGCGCGGGCCTGCCGCGGCAGCAGCGGGTGGCAGGCCGTGAAGATCAGCCGCAGCCATTCGTCACCGATGTCGTCGTCGAGGGCGGTGTCGAAATCGGGCATCGCGTCCTGTTTCTGCATCAGGTCGTGCGTCAGCAGGTCCTGCTTGCGGGAGAGCATTTTCGCCCGGCGCAGATGATCGAGCGCGCGGCGCTTGGCTGTCGCAACCAGCCAGGCGCCGGGATTATCCGGCACCCCGCTGAGCGGCCAGGCTTCCAGCGCGGCGACCAGTGCGTCCTGGGTCAATTCCTCCGCGAGCGTCACGTCCCGCAGCATGCGCGACAGCGTCGCGATCAGCCGCGGCTGCACGACGCGCCAAGTTGCGTGAATCGCGGCGCGGATCGCGCGATCGATGTCGGCGGCCGTCATCGCCGCCGACCGGGACGAGCGGTGGTGTTCATCAGGCGTGGGCGGCGACCCTGGAATGCGCGTCGATCTCGCACGCCACGTCGACGCCCGGCGTCGCGAATGCCCGCAATTCGCAGGTACCGTCCCATCCCGGCATGTGATCGAGATGCAACTGCATGAATTCCTTCGCCATGGCCAAGGCTTCCGCCTTGTCGCGCAGCTCGAAAATGGCGTAGCCACCGATCACTTCCTTGGCCTCGACGAAGGGGCCGTCGATGACGCTGAGCTCGCCGTCGACGATCTTCACCCGTGCGCCGGTCGCAAGCGGCATCAGGCCGCCAGTGTCGATCATTCGACCGGCCTTGATCTCCCGCTCCGATATTTTCTGCATCGCCTCCATCAGTGCCGGGGTCGGGCCTGCCATCGGCTGGCTGGAGGTGACGATGTACATGAAGCGCATGAAAAACTCCCTTGGCGCGAGCAGCGACCGCTCCGGCCGCAAACCGGCTCGCTATGGATGTGACGATCGAGCCTTGGCTAAATCGACATCCCCGAGAGAAATTATTGGCCGGGAGAAATTATTGACGCAGCATGATCAGGGGATCGGCGGTATCGGGGACGCGCCGCCACTGCGCGTTGTCGTCGGCCTCGAACTGCCAGACATCGCCTGATTTCGACATCAGGATGATCTGGCCGCGTTCGAGCCGCCATTGCGTCGGGTTGAACTGCGCGATCGCCGCATCGCATCTCGGCTTGAGGAAGACCTGGAAATTGTCGGGCCCCGCCTCGGTATTGGTCAGCGTCAGCCCGCAGACCGGCTGGCCGTTGCCGCGCACCATCGACCAGTCGCCGATCATCTGGTCCATCGACTTGGCCATCGAACGGGCGGCGGCGAGGTCTTGCAGGATGTAGACGCCCTCGCCCTGGCGCAGCCCCTCGAAGATGCCGGCCTCGACCTCGGTGAAGTCGATCACCGCTTCACCGGTCGCATCCTGCAAGCGGACGATGTCGAGCCCCCTGACGCTCCAGGCGACGATGTCCTTGGTGAAGGGCAGCGCAGTCTTGCAGGCCGGCTCCAGCTCCAGCTTGAAGCCCTGGCCCGCCGCGTCAGCCTTCATCGTGACGACGCAGGTCTTGCTGCGCTCGGTGGTCGAGAGCTCCCACTGCCCGGGCATCTGCTTCTTCAGGGTCGTCGCATCCTGCGCCAACGCAGGGCCGACCGCGGCGACACATGCCGCGATGGCCAATGCAACGACCCGAAGAACGGTCATCAGCGCCCCTTGAACGGCGTTTCCGCAACCGGGGTCAACGGCGCCTTGCCGGCGAACCAGGCCTTGAGATTGTCGACGACGAGCTGGTCCATCGCGTTGCGCGTCACCACCGAGGCCGAGCCGATATGCGGCAGCAGCACGACGTTCTGCATGCTCTTGAGCTCGTCCGGCACGCTCGGCTCCGCCGCGAACACGTCGAGGCCGGCGGCGAGGATGGTGCCGGACTTCAGCGCCTGCACCAGCGCCGGCTCGTCGACCACCGAGCCGCGCGCGACATTGATCAGCACGCCGCGCGGGCCGAGCGCCTTGAGCACCTCGGCATTGATCATTTTGTTGGTGCTGGCGCCGCCGGGCACGATCACCATCAAGGTGTCCACCGCCTTCGCCATCTCGATCAGATCGGGATAGTGCTTGTAGGAGACGTCCTTGGACGGGTTGCGGGAGTGGTAGACCACCGGCACCAGCGACGCGTCGAGCCGGCGCGCGATGGCCTGGCCGATCCGGCCCATGCCGACGATGCCGACCTTGCGGTCGCGCAGCGAGCCGACGCTGAGCGGATAGTTCTGCGTCTGCCACAGCCCGGAGCGGACGTAACGGTCGGCCTTGATGAACTCGCGCACGGTGGAGATCAGCAGGCCCATCGCGACGTCGGCGACCTCCTCGGTCAGCACGTCGGGCGTGTTGGTGACGATGATGTTGTGCTCGGCCGCGTATTTGGCGTCGATGTGGTCGTAGCCGACGCCGAAGCTTGCCACCATCTCGATCTTGGGCAATTGCGACAGCGAGTCCTTGTCGGCGCGCACCGTGTGATAGGTCACGGCCACGCCGCGGATCTTTTCACGGATCGCGGGTGTCAACCGCTCGAGGTCGCCTCGCGTCTCGGCCTTGTGCACGACGAAATGATCGGAAAAACCGTTCTCGAGGATCGGCCGCACCGGCCCATAGATCAGAAGGTCGATCTTTTCGGACGAAATCGAACCGGCGGTCATCAGTTTTCCTTTCCAAGCGCGCTTTCATGCCAGCGCCGTAAAACGAGGTGGGAAACTAGCGCCAGCACCCCATAGATGACAATCCCGGCCAGCGACAACAACAGCAGCGCGGCGAACATGCGGGGTATGTTCAATCGGTAGCCTGACTCGGCGATCCTGTAGGCGAGCCCGGAGCCAGCGCCGGCCGTTCCCGCCGCGATCTCGGCCACGACGGCGCCGATCAGCGACAGCCCGCCGGCGATGCGCAGGCCGCCGAGGATATAGGGCAGCGCCGCCGGCAGCTTCAGGAAGCGCAGGGTTTGTGGTGGCGAGGCGCCATAGAGCTGGAACAGGCCGGCGAGGTTGCGGTCGACCGAATTGAGCCCGAGCGTGGTGTTGGAGAGCACCGGGAAGAAGGCGACGATGAAGGCGCAGACGACGACCGCGGTCTGCTGCTCAAGATAGATCAGGAGCAGCGGTGCAATCGCGATCACAGGCGTCACCTGAAGCACGACGGCGTAGGGGAACAGCGAATATTCCACCCATTTCGACTGGTTGAACAACAGCGCCAGCGCGATACCGCCGACGCTCGCCGCCACAAATCCTTCGAGCGTGGTCAGAAGCGTGGTGGCGAGCGATTGCGACAGCACCGCCCAGTCCTTGATCAGCGTCAGAAAGATGGCGGAGGGCGTGGGCAGCACGTAAGGCGGGATCTCCCTGATGCGGACCACGAGTTCCCAGGCGAGAAGCCCGGCCGCAAGCACGATGACGGGAAGCACGAAGCGCACCGCGCGGTGCGCGCCTGACGGCCTGGCGGTGACGGAGGGCTGCGCGCTCATAGCACCGGTTGCCCCGAATAGGACGGCGCCAGCGCGGCCGACACGCGCCGGCAGTAATCCGAATAGGCGGCCGAGGTGCGAAACTCCTCAGTCCGCGGCTCGATCGTCTCGATGCGGATATCGGCCTGGATCCGGCCGGGCCGCGCCGTCATGACCACCACGCGCTGCGACAGATAGACGGATTCGAACACCGAATGGGTGACGAAGATGACGGTCTTGCGCAGGCTGCGCCACAGCGCGAGCAAATCGTTGTTGAGGCGGAAGCGCGTGATCTCGTCGAGCGCCGCGAACGGCTCATCCATCAGGAGGATGTCTGGATCGGTGACGAGCGCGCGCGCCAGCGAGACCCGCATCTTCATGCCGCCGGACAGCTCGCGCGGATAGGCGTCGGCGAAATCGGCAAGCCCGACGCTCGCCAGCGCGTCGTCGGCGCGCGCGCGCGCGTCCGCCTTGGGGATGCCTGCGAGCTTCAAGGGCAGCCGCACGTTCTCGCGCACGCTGGTCCAGGGCATCAGGGTCGGCTCCTGAAACACGAAGCCGATGCCGTGACCCGGCTGCGCAGGTCCCTCGTGACGCGCCATCCGCACGATGCCTGATGACGGCGCGCTGAGCTCGGCGATCAGCCGCAGCGCGGTCGACTTGCCGCAACCCGACGGCCCCAGCAGCGAGATGAACTCGCCCTTGCGCACGGCGAGATCGAGCGGCCCGAGCGCCATGACGCCGTTGTCATAGACCTTCGTCACGCCGCGCAGGCTGACGGCGAGTGCCGTCAGGCTGGCCTCGACCCCGGACGAGGTTTTGCGCTCTACCATTGAACGCTGGCTGTGATGTGGTGGGATCGATCGGCAACCTGCACCTCTCCCCAGCGGGGAGAGGTCGCGCCGAAGGCGCGGGTGAGGGGGCTCAGGTCCCACGAGGGTACACATCCCCTCACCCGGATCGCATCTCTCGATGCGATCCGACCTCTCCCTACGGGAGAGGTGAACCGCGCCGCCACATGTCGATCTAGCTCCAGCATGCGCTACGGCTTGCTCGGGCGGAGCTCGACGCCGACGCCCTTGTTGACGAAGCGCAGCGTGTAGGACTTGCGGAAATCGAGATCGGGCTTCACCACGCCCGCCTTCACCATCTTGTTGAAGAAGGAGGTGTAGCGCTCGTCGCTCATCGCGCCGATGCCGTTCTTGAGCGACTCGCCGGAATCAACGATGCCGTGCTCCTTCATCTTGGCGACGGAATAGGCCAGCAGATCGTCGGTCATCTCGGGATTGAGCTTCTTGATCATGGCATTGCCGGCGGAATTGTCGCGGTAGATGTAATTGTACCAGCCGATCATGGAGGCATCGACGAAGCGCTGCACCAGATCGGGCTTCTTCTCGGCGATGTCACGGCGGGTCTCGATCAGGGTCGAGTAGGTGTTGAAGCCGTAATCGGCGAGCAGCAGCACGTTCGGCTTGAAGCCGGCGGCCTTCTCGACGGCGAAGGGCTCGGAGGTGACGTAACCCTGCATCGCGCTCTTGGGATTGGCGATGAAGGGCTGCGGATTGAAATTGTAGGGCCGGACGTTCTTCTCGCTAAATCCGTATTCGGACTGCAGCCACTGGAAGTAGCTGGTCATGCCTTCCTTGGAGACGAACAAGGTCAGCGGCTTGAGGTCCTCGATCTTCGCAACCTTGGCGTCCGGCTGCGTCAGCATCACCTGCGGATCCTTCTGGAAGACCGCGGCGATGGTGACGACGGGGACGTTGTTGGCGACCGCGTCGAACGACATCAGCGTGTTCGCGGCCATGAAGAAATCGATCTTGCCGGCGATCAGCAGCATCCGGTTGTTCTCGTTGGGACCGCCGGGGACGATGGTGACGTCGAGCCCGTACTTCTTATAGGTGCCGTCGGCGACCGCCTGGAAGAAGCCACCATGCTCGGCCTCGGCGACCCAGTTGGTGCCGAAGGTGACCTTGTCCAGGGTCTCGCCGCGCGCCGGCGCAAGAGAGACGAAAGCGGCCATCAGGCCCGCCGTTAACGCTCGCCGCAGATGAGAGGGGCTCATGATGGGACTCCGTCGATCGTGGCTGGCCGATGCCAGTCCAACGCGATAAAACCGCAAGACATCGGGGACGCGAGCCGACCAGGCCCGCGTCCCCTCCATACCCCAAATTACGTGACAAATTCGGGCAAAGAAACCTCCAAGGAAAACTTGATGACGCCGTCCCGCGACTGGACCGAGATCCGCTGGGCCGATGCCGGTCCAATGGACGCGGCGCGCTGGATCGCCGTGCTGCCGCTGGCGGCGACCGAGCAGCACGGCCCGCATCTTCCGCTCGCAACCGACGTGTTGATCGCCGACGCCTACCTGGCGCGCGTGCGCGAGCTTTTGCCCGAAACCGTTCCGGCCAGTTTTCTCCCCGTTGAACCGGTCGGGATTTCCACCGAGCATATCGACTATCCGGGCACGCAGACGCTGCCGACCGATGTGGCGCTGAAGCGATGGACCGCGATCGGCGAGGAGGTTGCGCGTCGCGGGGTCAAGAAGCTCGTCATCATCACCAGCCATGGCGGCAACAGCGCGGCGATGATGCTGGTCGCGCAGGATCTGCGCGCGCATCACAAGCTGTTCGTGGTGACGACGTCCTGGTCGCGGCTGTCGGGCGCGGACAAATTGTTCCCGGCCGAGGAGGTGCGCCACGGCATTCATGGCGGCGCGGTCGAGACCTCGATCATGCTGGCGCGCTATCCCGACCAGGTGCGTCAGGATGCGATCGCGGATTTTCCCGCGAGCAGCGTCGCGATGGAGACGCAGTATCGCTGGCTGTCGACGCAGCGGCCCGCGCCATTCGCCTGGCAGGCGCAGGATCTGAACGCCAGCGGCGCCATCGGCAATGCGACGCTGGCCGTGCCCGAGAAGGGCGCGCAATTGCTGGATCAGGGCGCGACGGCCTTCTGCGAGCTGCTTGCCGAGGTCGATAACTTCGACGTGAACAGGCTCGCCAAGGGCCCTCTCGGTTAGCCGACATCTCCCTGGAGTTGTTGAGGAAAATACCTCGCTCCGGAGTCGCATCCGCCGTTTTCGAACCGGACGCGAGGAGCCTCCGTCCAACTGGGCACGCGGGCCACAACGGACCGCCTCAACCCGGATGGAGTTTCACATGTCGATCAAGACCAAGATTGCCGCCGTCGCTCTCGCTGCCCTCGCCGTCACCGGCAGCATCGTGTCCACCACCTCCTCGGCCGAAGCCAAGCAGCCCGGCTGGGTCTGGGGTGTGGGTGCCGGCATCGCCACCGCCGCTGTGGTCGGCTCCGCGATCGCCGCCAACAACGACCCCTATTACTACGGCTATCACCGCTGCGGCTGGGTCGCCCAGTACAACGCCTTCGGCCAGTACATTGGCCGCGTTCGCAGCTGCTACTGATTTGAGTACCTGAGGCCGATCTCACGTGGATCCTGCGTCCGACACGGGCGCCTCATCCACCCCGTGTCGTGCCCCCGACCCCGCCCGGCTGTCCCCCCGGGCGGGGTCAACCATTTTTGGACCTGAGAATTTGTTGCAGTCCCGTCACACAGCGGTGCGAACCATCACCTGCGGCAATCCGTGTCAGTTGCTATTGCGAATTAATCGCAATAAGGTTTGCAACAGACACGGGGACTTGGAAAGAAATCGCGTCGAATCGAGATCATCTCGGCCGATCGCATGACCACCCGGAACCTGGTGACAGGATCGCCGCGAATCGGCAGGGATGTCGGTTGCGGCGGATGGGATACATTCGCGTTTGGGGGCGTGCGTTTTGACGTTGAGAGGTCACCGACACCGGTACTTGCGGACGGCCGCGGCGATTGCCTCGGGCGTGCTGGCTTTTCCTGCCGCCGGCCGCGCGGCCGATCTGCCGCTGAAGGCACCGGCCTTGAAGGCCGTCTATGACTGGACCGGCCTCTACATCGGCGCGCATGCCGGCTATGGCCGCGGTTCGTCCCGCTTCGCGCTGAACGACGGCACCGCGATCAACGACAGCGGCGTCTTCAGCGGCATGATCGGCGGCGTGCAAGCCGGCTACAATTACCGGCTCAATTCCGGCTGGCTCGTCGGCGTCGAAGGCGATTTTTCGTTCCCCAACTACATCACCTCGAACTCGGTCGTCTCCTTCCTGTCGACACCCGCCAACACCGTCACGCAGCAATGGGACTACACCGCCAGCCTGCGCGGCCGCGTCGGCTACACCAGCGGTCCATGGCTCGTCTATGCCACCGGCGGCTTCGCCTGGATGGGCGAGCGCTATTTCGACACGCCGGCCTCCGGCGCCGAAGTCCCGAAAATCCTGAACACGCGGCCGGGCTGGATCGCGGGTGCCGGCATCGAATACGGCTTCGCACCGCATTGGAGCGCACGGCTCGAATACCTCTATAGCCGCTTCGACGGTGCCAACGTCGCCTTCTCCACGGGGGCCCAATACACCTCCTCGTCGCTCGACTTCCAGCAGGTCAGGCTCGGCCTCAACCGCAAGGTCGATTGGTCGGGCATGCCGAGCTACAATCCGAAGAGCTCCCTGATCGACACGGAATCGGATCGCTGGGAGATTCACGGTCAGAGCACCTATCTGCCGCAAGGCTATCCGTCGTTTCCCGCTCTCTACAGCGGAACGAACTCTCTCTCGCCGTCGGCGCAGGCCAAGGCGACCTGGAGCAACAGCCTGTTCCTGAACGCGAAGCTGTGGGACGGCGGCGAGGTCTATTACAATCCCGAGCTGCTCCAGGGATTTGGACTGAACGACACGGTCGGCGCGGCCGGCTTCCCCAACGGCGAGGCGCAGAAGTCGAACTTCCCCTATCCGCACTACAACACCTCGCGCTTGTTCGTGCGTCAGACCTTCGGCTTCGGCGGCGAGCAGGAAGAGCTCGCGAGCGGCCAGTTGCAGCTCGGCCAGAAGGTCGACGTTTCCAGGCTCACCGTGCAGGCTGGCAAGTTCGCGGTGGTCGACGTGTTCGACGGCAACGCCTACGCCAAGGACACCCGCAAGGACTTCATGAACTGGTCGCTGTGGGCGCCGGGTGCCTTCGACTATTCCGCCGACAAGGTCGGCCTCACCTATGGCGTCACCGCCGAATTGAACCAGAAGCAATGGGCGCTGCGCGGCGGCTATTTCCTGATGGTCGCGGAGCCCAATTCGAATCACTTCGACACCAAGGTCGGGGAGCGCGGCCAGTACGTGCTCGAGCTGGAGACGCGCTTCTCGCTGTTCGGCCAACCCGGCAAGCTCAGGACCATGGGCTGGGTCGACAGCGCCAATATGGGCAGCTTCCGCGAGACGCTGGACAATCCCGCGCTCAACCTCGACATCGCACAGACCCGGCGCGGCCGCCTCAAGGTCGGCTATGTCGTCAACCTCGAGCAGGCGATCACCGACGATGTCGGACTGTTCGGCCGCTGGAGCTGGAACGACGGCAAGAGCGAGACGATTGCCTTCACCGACATCAACCGCAGCCTGTCCGGCGGACTGTCGATCAAGGGCACGAAATGGGGCCGGCCCGACGACGTGATCGGCATCGGAGGCGCCGTCAACGCAATCTCCCAGGACTATCGCGACTTCCTTGCCGCCGGCGGGCTCGGCGTGCTGATCGGTGACGGCGCGCTCAACTATCGCAAGGAGCGTATCCTCGAAACCTACTACGCCTATGCGCTGAACAAGGCGCTCACCTTCACCGCGGACTATCAGCTCATCGTCAATCCCGCCTACAACGCGGATCGTGGCCCGGTGTCGGTGTTCTCCGGGCGGCTCCACGGCGAGTTCTGATCGCGGCTCAGAACAGCAGCGCGACGCCGGAGACGAACAACAGCGCGAGCACGATCTTGCGGAACGTGGTCTCGTCGATCCGGCCGAACAGCTTCAGCCCGAGCCACGTGCCGGCAAACAGGAACGGCAGGCCGAGCGCGAACAGCTTTGCCGTCTCGAGCGTGAGCGCTCCCCTGGCGCCCAGCAGGAGCGCCGCCATGGCGAACACCACGACTGCGACCGGCTGGAACGTTGCGCGCTGAACGTCCTTGGGCAGGCCGCGCAGATTGCACCAGACGGTGATGACGATGCCGGCGAGGCCGGTCAGCCCGCCAAGCAGGCCGTTGACGAAACCCACCATCACGTCGGCGGCCGGCGGCACGACGGACGCGACCTTGAGCTGCGGCCTGAAGAACGCATAGAGGCTGTAGACGATCAGGATTGCGCCAACCGCGATACGGACGCTCTTGGGATCGGCCGAGGTCAGAAGGGACACGCCGACCGGCACGCCCACGACGGCACCGATGATGAAGGGCCATAGCCGGCGCCAGTCGAGCGCGCTGCGCAGCTTCCAGACCGAGTAGCCCTGCACCAGGAGGCCGAAGCCGACGATCAGGCTGGCGCTCTGAAGCGGCGTCAGCACGTAGAGCCACAGCGATGCCGCGACGAGGCCGAAGGCAAAGCCGGAGAGGCCGGCGACGAACGCGCCAGCGAAAGTGGCCAACAGGAAAAGTGGAAGCTCGATTGCGATCCCGTCCATTGCTCGCTCCATGCAGCAGCGAGCAGCGCTTGCGTGGGATCACCACTTCACGGGGAGGCTGCGACATCCCCGTGATGCAAGTCTAGGTGAAGCGCGTCCTCTCCACAATGGGCTCCTACGCGGCCCGGATCGCGTCCAGGAACTTGCCGACCTCGACCTTGAGGCGGCTGCTCTCGCCCGACAGCGATTTGGCTGCCGCGAGCACATTCGAAGATGCCGATCCGGTCTGGCTCGCGCCGCGCTGCACGTCGACGATGCTGGCGGAGACCTGCTGGGTGCCGCGGGCCGCCTGCTGCACGTTGCGGGAAATCTCCCGCGTCGCCGCGCCCTGCTCCTCGACCGCCGAGGCGATCGTAGACGCGATCTCGGACATGCGGGTGATGGTGTCGCCGATCGCCTTGATGGCGCCGACGGAATCTTCCGTCGCCGTCTGGATTCCCGCGATCTGCTGGCTGATCTCGCCGGTGGCCTTGGCGGTCTGCTCAGCCAGCGCCTTGACCTCCGAGGCGACGACGGCAAAGCCGCGGCCGGCCTCGCCGGCGCGCGCCGCCTCGATGGTGGCGTTCAGCGCCAGAAGATTGGTCTGGCCCGCGATCTGGCTGATGAGCTCGACGACGTCCCCGATCCGGCCGGCGGCCTTGGCCAGCTCGCCGACGTGGTCGTTGGTCCGTCCGGCCTGCTGCACCGCCTCGCCGGCGACACGCGCGGAGTCCTGGACCTGCCGGCTGATCTCGTCGACCGACGAGGCCATTTCCTCCGCCGCCGCGGCAACGGTCTGCACGTTGGTGGAGGCCTGCTCGGACGCGGCCGCGACGGTCGCAGTGACCTTTTCCGATTGATCGGCCGTGCTCGTCAGCGTTCCCGCCGAGGCCTCCAGCTCCGAAGATGCCGACGCGACGGTGTTGATGACATCGCCGATCATGGCTTCGAAGTCGCGCGCGATCTGGTCCACGCGCTGGCCGCGACGGAGCCTCGCCTCGGCTTCGACCGCGGCCGCCTCGTCGGCGGCCTTCTTGGCGACGAGCGAATCCTTGAAGTGCCGCAGCGAGCCCGCCACCTGGCCGATCTCGTCGTTGCGGCCCGTCGCGGGGATCTCGACTTCATGCTGTCCGGCGGCGAGCGTCCCGATCACGTCCGCGAGCCGGCTGAGCGGCGTCACCACGCGGCTGCGCAGCATCATGGTCACGCCACCGAGCGTCCCGAGCAGCGCCAGCACCGCCACGCCCGCGAGGGCGAGCATCGCCAGCGCGCCATCGCGCGCGGAGGCGGCGCGCTCGGCAGCTTCGGCCAGCGCGGCGTCGCGCACGCCGTAGAACATCTGGATGGCCGGCACGATGACACCGGCCAGCTCCTCGGCGTTGACGCCGTACTTGCCGTCGCTGCGGGCCGCGGGCATTTCCTTATCCACGACGACCGCTGCTTTCCCGAAATAGGAGTCCGTCGCCGCCTTCAGCGCGGTCGCGATGCGGGGTGGGCTTCCGAGCTGGTCGATACCGGCCTCGATGCGCTCGCGGTCGGCCTCGACGCGCCCCTGCATACGATCCATCAGCGAGAGCTCGGCCGCCGTGAGCGGTCGGCGTGCGCTTAGCGCCGGCGACAGCGTGGCGGCGCGGCTGCCGGCCGAGACGCGCAGATCCTGCGCCGTCCGCGCCAGGTTCAGCAACGCCGCAAGCGAGGAATCGGCATTGACGACCTTCGCCTCGAGCCGGTTCATGACCGGTTCGATATTGGCGAGCACCTCGGCAACACCGGGCAGGAAACCCTTGATCGCGGCACTGTCGCGCGCCGCCAGCGGAACGCTCATTGCGCGATCTGCCGCGGCGTTGATCTCCTTCAGCCGCCGTGCGGCACGGTCGAGATTCTCGGCAATCGCTCCGCCGTCGTCCAGCACCATGATGGCCCGCTTTGCGCCCTCGAAGGCGGTCTCGGCGGCTTTCGCGGCCTTCGCGGCAGCGTCGATCTGGGCCTGCGTCGCAGCGGCTTCCTGGAAGATTGGTCCGATATAGGGGGCACGAAGGCCGGCGACTTGCTGGCTGACCATCAGGGTCGCACCAAAAGCGTCAACCGTCTTGATCGCGTCGGAGCGGTTCGTGAAGATGCGCGCCTGGGGTATCAGCACCTCGGCGCCGAGGATGACTGCAAAAAACGTCACCGTCAGCATCGACAGCGCGAAGAGCTTCCCGATCCGCATCCTTGGGTCCCCGAATACATTGCTACAAATGTCGAAAACCTAGCTGGCGGCCACTAAGGGCCCGTTAAGCAAAGGCCCGTAGTTCCGCGGAGTGCCTTGGGCCGCGCGGGTCTCCCCAACGCCGTCGTCGCCGGGTTCCCCCTGGTGCCAAGTGCGACAGAATTGCCGGGATTTTCCCCGCAAAATACCTATATCAATGCTTGCGCCGCCATCCGGCCGCACTCTTATACCTCCGGAACATCAATGCTCTCGGTCGAACTCGTCATCGTCGTCGTCCTGATCGTCATCAACGGCCTGCTCTCGATGTCCGAGCTGGCCGTGGTCTCGTCCCGCCCGGCCCGCCTCTCGCTGCTCGCCGCCAAGGGCGTGCGCGGCGCAGACCGCGCGCTGACGCTGGCGGCCGATCCCGGCAAATTCCTCTCGACGGTTCAGATCGGCATCACGCTGGTGGGCGTGCTCTCCGGTGCATTCTCCGGCGCGACGCTCGGGCAGCGGCTGGCGCAGTGGCTGGTCGAGCTCGGCCTGTCCGCCGGCATCGCCGACATCGTCGGCGTCGGCATCGTCGTCACGCTCATCACCTACGCCACCTTGATCGTCGGCGAGCTGGTGCCGAAGCAGGTGGCGCTGCGCGACCCCGAGAGCATCGCGGTCAAGGTCGCGCCCGCGATGCATGTTCTGGCGCGGATTTCGCTGCCGCTCGTCTTCCTGCTCGATCTCTCCGGCAAGCTGATCCTCACGCTGCTCGGCCGCGGCGGCAAGGCCGAGGAGAAGGTCTCGGAGGACGAGATCCATCACCTCGTCAGCGAAGCCGAAAACGCCGGCGTGCTCGAACCCGGCGAGAAGGAGATGATCGCCGGCGTGATGCGGCTCGGCGACCGGCCGGTCGGCGCCGTCATGACGCCGCGCACGGAGGTCGACGAGATCGACCTGAACGACGCACCGCAAGCCATTCAGGAGATCATCGCAAAGAGCCCGCATTCGCGCTTTCCGGCGTCGGACGGCGATCGCGACAAGCCGATCGGCGTGCTCCAGGCCAAGGACCTGCTGGTCGCTTTCATGAACGAACGCACGCCCGATCTGCGGGCACTTGTCCGCGAAGCGCCAAGCATTCCCGCCTCGGCGGATGCCCGCGACGTGCTCGCGATCCTGAGGGTCGCTCCGGTCCATGTCGGTTTCGTCTATGACGAGTACGGCGCCTTCGAAGGCGTGGTCACCGCGGCCGACATCCTGGAATCGATCGTCGGCGCGTTCCATTCCGAGGAAGGCCCGCCGGAGCCGGCCTATGTCAAGCGCGCCGACGAATCGCTGCTGGTCGCCGGCTGGATGCCGGTCGACGAATTCTGCGAACTGCTCGGCATCGAACTGCCGCCGCAACATCGCTTCTACACCGTGGCGGGCCTCGTGCTGCAACACTTCAACGTGCTGCCCAATGTCGGCGACGCCTTCGACCTCGGCGGCTGGCACATCGAGGTGGTCGATCTCGACGGAAGAAGGATCGACAAGATCTTGGCGAGCCGGAGGGGCGAGCAGGCGGCGGCGTGATCCACTCTCGTCGTCCCGGACAAGCGCAGCGAAGCGGAGCGAAGATCCGGGACCCATAATCACAGGACTGAGTTTGGCGAAGGCTGGTAGTTGCGCAGTACTGCTACCAACCGCGATCGATAGATCACGCGGTATGGGTCCCGGATCTGCGCTTGCGCTTGTCCGGGACGACGGCTGAGATTGTGGTGCGCGCTCAGGTCAAACGCAAAGCCCTCACCCGAACTTCACACCGATCCGCTTTTCCTTGCGCCAGACCACGGTGCACGCCAGATGCTTTCCGTCGGCCTGGATGAACAGGGTGAAGCGTTCGGGAATGCCGACCGGGCTGGTGACGTCGAGGGCTGCGCCGGTGTCCGAGAAATTGCGGACGGTGCAGTCGATCGCGCCGCCACCGAACTCGATCGTTCCGGCCTTCAGCACGCGATGTCTGGCTTTGTTGCGTCGCTCGTCCATGGGATGAATCTACACCCAAAGTTGAATCAGACGTTAAGCCCACGCTCTGCCCGCGACAATTATGGCCGCGCGCGACTACATCATACCGCGGCCCGGCGCCTCACAGCGCCGGCTGGAACGTCTCCGCCCGCGCCATCCGCCAGGCGTCGCGGAAGCGCGCGTCTTCCGTGCCTTCGAGCAGTTCGCCCGGACGCAGCGCCGGATAGAGCTGCGCGAAAGATTGCACCTGGGTCGTCGACGTCCGTTGGCTGAAGTGGATCGGGCGCAGCTGCCGGGGATGCTCGAGACCGGCCGCGGCGATCAGCTCGGTCAACGAGTGCAGCGTGGCATGGTGGTAATTGTGCACGCGGTCGATCTTGAGCGGCACGTAGAGCGCGCGCGCCCGCGTCGGGTCCTGCGTCGCGACACCGGTCGGGCAGCGGTCGGTGTGGCAGCTCAGCGACTGGATGCAGCCGAGCGAGAACATGAAGCCGCGCGCCGAATTGCACCAGTCGGCGCCGATCGCCATCGCCCGCGCCATGTCGAACGCAGTGGCGATCTTGCCGGAGGCGCCGAGCCTGATGCGGTCGCGCGCATTGATGCCGATCAGCGCGTTGTGGACGAAGTTGACGCCCTCGCGCATCGGCATGCCGAGATGGTCCATGAACTCCAGCGGCGCCGCGCCGGTGCCGCCCTCGTTGCCGTCGACGACGATGAAATCGGGATAGATGCCGGTCTCCAGCATCGCCTTGCAGATCGCCAGGAATTCCCAGGGATGACCGATGCACAGCTTGAATCCGGCCGGCTTGCCGCCGGAGAGGCGACGCATCTCCGCGATGAACTGCATCATGCCAACAGGCGTCGAGAAGGCGCGGTGCGAGGCCGGCGAGATGCAGTCCTCGCCCATGGACACGCCGCGGATCTTGGAAATCTCCTCCGAGACCTTCGCCGCCGGCAGCACGCCGCCATGGCCGGGCTTGGCACCCTGGCTGATCTTGAGCTCGACCATCTTGATCTGGTCTTCGCCGGCGACACGCGCGAACGCTTCGGGATCGAACGAGCCGTCGAGGTGGCGGCAGCCGAAATAACCCGAGCCGATCTCCCAGATGATGTCGCCGCCCATCTCGCGGTGATAGGGGCTGAAGCCGCCTTCGCCGGTGTCATGGGCGAAGCCGCCCTTCTTCGCGCCGGCATTCAGCGCACGCACCGCGTTCGGGCTGAGCGCGCCAAAGCTCATCGCCGAGACGTTGAACACCGAGGCCGAGTAAGGCTTCTTGCAGTCCGGTCCGCCGACGACAACGCGAAACTTCTCCTCGGCATGCGCCTTCGGCGACACCGAGTGATGCATCCACTCATAGCCCTCGCGGTAGACGTCCTCCTGGGTGCCGAACGGACGCTTGTCGAGCTGCATCTTGGCGCGCTGATAGACCACCGCACGGGTGTCGCGCGAGAACGGCATGCCGTCCTTCTCGCTCTCGAAGAAATACTGCCGCATCTCGGGACGGATCTCTTCGAGCAGGAAGCGGATGTGCGCCGAGATCGGGTAGTTGCGCAGCACCGCATGGCTCTTCTGAAGCAGGTCGCGGACGCCGAGCAGCGTCAGGGCGCCGAAGATCAGGATCGGGATCAGCAGGATGTCGAAGATCTTGCGATCGGCGATGCCGATGCCGATCAGGAGCGCGGTGACGACCGCACAGATCGTCAGCACGATGAAGCGCGGCGAGAATGGAATCAGCAGGGTTTCCATGGCCCCCTCTTCCAAGGGCCCACGCTTCGATTTTGGCGCTTTGCTATTTTCGTCGGCCACGATTCCCATCCTCTCGCCAGCTTAAGGCGGTACGATACGCCCGCGCCTGTCATACGGATATGACGCGGCGCTTGTTTCAGGCTAGCGAATTCGGCCGAGGCAAATCAATCAGCCCGATGGATGGGTTTTGCAGTGCAGCAGAGTTGGGGGGATTTGGGATAGCGGGCGGCTGGGCCGATGCGATCGACGTCTGGTAAGCGAAAGTGGAGCCCGGAAGCGCGTCCACAAATTCAGGTGTCGTCCCGGGCAAGCGCCAGCGCAGACCCGGGACCCATAACCACAGGATTTTTGGGCTGGCGAGTCTGTCACTCCGAATCTTCGCCAAACCACATCCTGTGGCTATGGGTCCCGGATCGGCGCTCTGCTTCGCTGCGCTTGTCCGGGACGACGAGTTGAGTGTTGACGCGAGATCGCGCCACTCGTTCAACAAAACTTACCGCTCGACGAACGCCTTCTCGATCACGAAATGGCCGGGCTTGTTGCCGCTGCCCTCGACGAAGTCGCGGCCTTCGAACATCACCTTCAGCTCTTCCAGCATCGCCGGGCTGCCGCACATCATGATGCGGTCGGTTTCGATGTCGAGCGGGCCCTGTCCGATGTCGTTGAAGATCTGCTCGGAGCTGATGAGGTCGGTGATGCGGCCGCGATTGCGGAACGGCTCGCGGGTCACGGTCGGGTAGTAGACGAGCTTGTCCGCGAGCAGCTCCCCGAACAGCTCGTCCTCGCGCAGATTGGCGACGAGCTTCTCGCCATAGGCGAGCTCGGAGACCTGGCGGCAGCCATGCACCAGTACGATGGTCTCGAACTGGTCGTAGACGTCGGGGTCCTTGATCAGGCTCGCGAACGGCGCGAGGCCCGTCCCGGTCGAGAGCAGCATCAGCCGCTTGCCCGGGATGAGGTTGTCGGTGATCAGCGTGCCGGTCGCCTTGCGGCCGACCAGGATGGTGTCGCCTTCCTTGATCTTCTGGAGGCGCGAGGTCAGCGGGCCGTCCTGAACCTTGATCGAGAAGAACTCGAGCTCTTCCTCGTGGTTGGCGCTTGCCATGCTGTAGGCGCGCAGCAGCGGACGGCCGTCGACCTCGAGGCCGATCATCGCGAACTGGCCGTTCTGGAAGCGGAAGCCGGTATCGCGCGTGGCGCGGAAGCTGAACAGCGTGTCGGTCCAGTGCTGGACGGAAAGAACCTTCTCTCGGTAAAACGCGCTCATGATTTTCGATATTCCGAATAATTGCGGTTTTAGGGCAAAAGCGTTGCCCGGCCCTGAAAGCGGGCGGACACCATTGCCATGGCGGAGGATTTCGCGTGTGTGATCTACGCCATTGAGACCAATAATCAACCTCGTTTCGGATGCAATTGATGCCGATCAAACCGGCATTTGCAGCGGAATTGGCCGCGCCATTAATGAATCTGCTGCGTGGCGCGCGCGGAGGGCAATTTCTTTTCCCTTTCGGGCTCGATGGCAGCACTTAATTTCCGTCGCGCTCGCGAGAATTTCATTAAGAATAGCTCTGATTTTCACCCCGGCCTGGCGCCGATCCCCGCATTTTTGCGGCTTTTGGCGACAGGGATGATTGAGACCCATGGCCAGCAGCGAACGTATCTTCGTCCAGGCGATCAGGCGCTATTGCGCCCGCCATGGCATTGCCGTCGACATCCGCTCCGGCGGCTGGCTGATCGCGATGCGCCGGGGCGAGGCGCGCCACTTCGCCTTCGGCTACGACATCGGCCTCAACAGCGCCATCGCGCATCGCCTCGCCAACGACAAGTCGGCGACGGCCGAGGCGCTGACGCTTGAAGGCGTGCCCTGCATTCCTCATCATCTCTTCCTCAACCCGAGCATGGGCGCCCAAATCGCCGGCCCCGGTTGGCGTGACGCGATGCTGGCCCTGCTTGCGCAGAACCCACAAGGCGTGGTGGTGAAGCCGAACGAGGGCACCTCGGGACGCGCGGTGTTCAAGGTGACGATCGCCGCCGAGCTCGATCGCGCCGTCAGCGAGGTCTTTTCGTCGAGCCTCGGCCTCGTGATCGCGCCTTATGTCGAGATCGAGGAGGAGGTCCGCGTGATCCTGCTCGATCGCAAGCCGATGATCGTCTACCGCAAGGATCGACCGTCGGTCGTCGGCGACGGGGCGCATACGTTGCGCGAGCTCGCAATCGCGGCAGGACACGACAGGCAGCTCCGCGAGCTCGACACGCGCGACGTGAATGCGATCGTCCCGAAGGGCAAACGCCGCATCCTGAACTGGCGGCACAATCTGGACGCCGGCGCGCGGCCGGTGCTGATGGAGAATGGCGAGGTGCACGCGGCATGCGTGAGGCTCGCCGTCGACGCCGCCAACGCCATCGGCATCGCCTTCGCCTCGATCGACGTGGTGCGCGCGGATGGCGCGTGGCGCGTGCTCGAGATCAATTCCGGCGTGATGATGGAAGCGCTGGCAAAGCTGCATCCGGAGCTGGTGCAGGCGACGTATGACGCGGCGCTGGACCGGGTTTTTGAAGACCACCGCGAGCGCTGATCTATCGCCGTCACCCTGAGGTGCGAGCCCTTTTCGGCGAGCCTCGAAGGGCGACGGCCACCGGTGGGGCCCCGCTCATCCTTCGAGGCTCGCTCAGCGGTGCCCTGCACCGCCGAGCGCGCACCTCAGGATGACGGGGTCGACATACCCACTTATCAACTCACCAAAGCGAAACAAACTCCTTTAATTATTCGCGCTCGCCGAATCGTCCATCGCCTTGAAGGCTTCCTCGAGTTGCAGCGAGATCGGCACGTTCAGCCGTTCGCCGGTCGGAAGCCGCGCGGTGAACCATTTGTTGTAGAGCGGGACGAGGTCGCGGTTGGAGCCGAGCTTGCGGAAGGTGCGCTCGACCACGGCCGACAATTGCGGCTCGCCTTTCCTGAACATGATGCCGTAGGGGTCGTAGGACAAATAGTCGCCGGTGACGCGGTACTTGTCCTGCGCCTTGTGGCGCGCGATCAGGCCGGAGAGCAGGATGTCGTCGGTCGCGAACGCATCCGCCTTGCCGTCCGCGAGCATCTGGAACGATTGCTCGTGATCGGCGCCGACGGCGATGTTCAGCCCCAGTGAGGACTTCTTGTCGGCCGCCTGGATCGCCTGCTCATTGGTGGTGCCCTTCGTCACCACGATGGTCTTGCCCTTCAGGTCTGTCAGCGACTGGACGCTGGACGCCTTCGGCACCATCAGCTTGGTACCGGCGACGAACATCAGGGGGGAGAACGCGACACGCCTGGCGCGCTCGGCATTGGCCGTGGTCGAGCCGCATTCCAGGTCGATCTTGTTCTGGAGCACGGCGTCGATGCGGTCATCCGAGGTGACCTTGACGTAGTCGATCCTGAGATTGGGATCGTCGACCTCGACGCCGATCTCCTCGACGATGGCCTCGCAGAGCTCGAGGCTGTAACCGATCGGACGACCCGACTGGTCGAGGAAGGAGAACGGCGGCGAGCTCTCGCGATAGCCGAGCCGCACGACATGCGCTTTCTTGATGGCCGACAGCGTCGGGCTGAGCCCTTCGCTCCCGGTCTGGGCGAACGCCGTGGTCGCGAGCAACGATGCCGCGAGCCACAGGCAGCCGCCGATCACTGACCTTGTCAGTGTCTGGCCCATGATGTGCTCCTAACCATGGCCGGCCATGGCGGGCACTTCGCCCGGCACCATGTCATCAGGCACGGCGTCGCCGGGCCCCATCGCATGCTCCGGCCCAAGCTCGCCTTCCCACTTCGCGACGACCGAGGTCGCGAGCGTGTTGCCGATCACGTTGGTGGCGCTGCGGCCCATGTCGAGGAAGGTGTCGATGCCCATGATCATGAGCAGGCCGGCCTCGGGGATGTTGAACTGCGCCAGCGTCGAGGCGATCACGACGAGGGAGGCGCGCGGCACGCCGGCGACGCCCTTGGAGGTGATCATCAGCGTCGCCAGCATCGCGAGCTGCGTGCCGAGCGGCATGTCGATGTGGTAGCTCTGCGCGATGAAGACGCTCGCGAAGGTGCAGTACATCATCGTGCCGTCGAGGTTGAAGGAATAGCCGAGCGGCAGCACGAAACTCGAGATCCGCGAGGAAGCGCCGAAGCGGTTGAGGCCCTCCAGCGTCTTCGGATAGGCCGCCTCCGAGCTCGCGGTCGAGAACGCGATCATCAGCGGTTCGCGGATCAGCTTCAGGAGGTGGCTGTAGCGCGGCCCGATCACGATGAAGCCGACGATCACCAGGATGGTCCACAGGATCGCCAGCGAGAGATAGAAGCCGCCCATGAAGACGACGAGCTTCCAGAGCACCAGCAGGCCGTTCTTGGCCACCGTCGCGGTGATGGCGGCCCACACCGCGAGCGGCGCGAACAGCATCACATAGCTCGTCACCTTGAGCATGATGTGGCCGATGTCGTCGATCAGCGCCAGGATCGGCTTGGAGCGCTCGGGCATCGCGCCCATCGCCACCGAGAAGAACACGGCGAAGATCACGATCTGGAGGATTTCGTTCTGCGCCATCGCATCCGCGATCGAGGTCGGGATCAGATGGGTCAGGAATTTCTCGATGGAGAAGGCCGAGACCGGCAGGCCGGTCGATTGGCCTGCCGCAGGCAGCGTGCCGGGGAAGTTGGCGCCGGGCTGGAGCAGGTTGACCATCACGAGGCCGAGCAGCAGCGACACGAAGGAGGCGCTGATGAACCAGCCCATGGTCTTGGCGAAGATGCGGCCGAGCTTGGAGCCCGAGCCCATATGGGCGATGCCGCCGACCAGGGTCGCAAACACCAGCGGCGCAATGATCATCTTGATCAGGCGCAGGAACATCATGGCGATCAGGTTGATGGACGAGGCCCAGTCGGCGCGCGTATCGGGCAGGAAGTTGTAGATCGCCGAGCCCATGATGATGCCCAGCACCATCGCGCCCAAGATGTATTGCGTAAACCTGTTCGACATTGCTTACCCCCACATACACCGGCGCTTCATGATGTCGCAGATATGACGGCTACGCAACACGCTTGGCGAGTGGCCGCGTTGGCCGGATGTTCCCGTTGTGAAACTGCTTCCCGCGATCTAGCCTTCATGCAGCGCACAACGAATGCGGCTGCACGTTTTCTTTGCGGCGGCTGCATCAATAATCGTCAAGCAAACGAAGAGGGAAACGCCATGAGCGGCAACATCAATCGCCAGATTCTTCTGGTGGAAAAGCCCAGCGGCAAGCTCGGTCCCGAACATTTCAAAATGGTCGATGGCGCGATGCCGGAGCCGAAGGACGGCGAGGCTTTGCTGCGCGTGCGTTACATCTCGCTCGACGCCGCCAACCGCGCCTGGATGCATGGCGCCACCTATCGTTCAGCCATCGAGGCGAACAGCGTGATGGCCGGCGGCGCCATCGCCGAGGTCGTCAGTTCGAAGGCGCCGGAGTTGGCTGCCGGTGACATCGTGTTCGGCGACACCGGCTGGCAGGAGTTTGCCGCGGTGCCGGCCAAGCATCTCACCAAGATGCCGAAGCTGGAGCCGATGACGCATCTGCTCAGCGTGTTCGGCATCGCCGGCCTCACCGCCTATTTCGGCCTGCTGGAGATCGGCAAGCCCAGGGAGGGCGAGACTGTCGTGGTCTCCGCGGCGGCGGGCTCGGTCGGCTCGATCGTCGGGCAGATCGCCAGGATCAAGGGATGTCGCGTCATCGGCATCGCCGGCGGCGCGGACAAGTGCAACTGGCTGACCTCCGAGCTCGGCTTCGATGCCGCCGTCGACTACAAGGACGGTGCCGTGTTCAAGGCCCTGCGCGCGGCCGCGCCAAAAGGCATCGACGTCTATTTCGACAATGTCGGCGGCGACATTCTGGAAGCCTGCCTGCCGCAAATGAACAATTACGGCCGCATCGCCTGCTGCGGCGCGATCTCGCAATATGATGGCGTGCCGTCGGCGCACGGTCCGCGCGGCGTGCCCGGCCTGATCGTGGTGAAGCGGCTGGTCATGCAGGGCTTCATCGTGATGGACTACATGAAGGAGAGCCAGCGTGCGCTCGCCGATCTCCAGGGCTGGGTCAAATCCGGCAAGCTGAAGGTGCAGGAGGACATCATCGACGGCCTCGCGAACACGCCGAAAGCGCTGATCGGATTGCTCGCGGGCGAGAACCGCGGCAAGCGCATGGTCAAGCTCTGACGACGTATCGTTTGAGCGTGATCTTTTCGGAAAACCGCTGCACACTTTTCCGGATCATGCTCTGGTTACGTCGCAATTGCGCCGGCATTATCTACTTGCGGTAGAGGCCAAAGCGTCCAAAGATATCGCTCGCGAGGCATCACTCGCGATGATTGCGCTTGCAGCTTTTTGATTAATGCGTCGGCGTTACCGACAGGGCAGGAATTTACTCAGATGTTCAACACGTTGAAACATGCATCAACGCGCGCGGCGTTGATGGCGGCCGCGCTCTTCGCAACTGCAACAGGCGCCTTCGCGCAAGCGCCGACCGACGCTCAGAAGAGCGCCATCCGGTCTGCATGCGGTTCGGACTTCATGGCGCACTGCGCGAGCGTCAAGCCCGGCGGCGTGGAAGCGTATCAATGTCTGGAGAAGAACATGTCCAGCCTGTCACCGGGATGCCAGACCGCGGTTCGCGCGGTGGAGCCCGCTGCGGCTCCGAAGACCGAAGCCGCTCCCGCCACACCGAAGAGCGAAGCTGCGCCCAAGACGGAGTCCAAGACAGAGCCTAAGACGGAAACGGCGCCTGCGGCGCCGAAGGCTGAATCGGCCCCCGCTGAAAAGCCCGCCGCCGCACCGGCGCCGAAGGCAGCTGCCGCCAAGCAGCCGAGCAGCGCGCAGGCTGCTGCGGTCAAGAGCGCGTGCCGCGCCGACTATCCCAAGGTCTGCGCCGGCGTGCCGCCGGGCGGCGCCTCCGCGCTCGAATGCCTGGAGAAGAACAAGACCAAGGTTTCGCCCGCCTGCGAGAAGGCCCTGAGCGCCGCGGCCGGCGGCGGCGCGGCAACAACGGCGGCGCCTGCGGGCGCGGCTCCTGCAGCGGCAGCAGCACCGGCGGCCGCGCCAGCCGTGATCGTTCTGCGCCCGCTGCGGCCGCGCGAAGAGTTGCTCATCGTCCGCTCCGCCTGCGGCGCCGACATCCGCACGCTGTGCGCTGGCGTTGCGCCCGGCGGTGGCCGCATCGTGCAATGCATCTCCAGCAATGCCGCCTCGCTGTCGCCCGCGTGCAAGGACGTGCTGGCGCCATTCGCGGCGCGATAAGGCAGCGCACGCCGACGTGCCAAGGCGCACGACACTGATCAGCGGCGTGCCCGAATGAATTTTCGCACGCCTGCCGCAACAAATCTTTGCGGATATCGATTTCGATCACGACAAGACCGGGAGGACAACATGCGTTCATTGCTGCTCGTTGCTTCTGCACTCCTCGCCTTCGCGGCGACCATGACGATCGAGGCCACCGATGCCAACGCGGTCGTGTGCGCCCGCGGCGTCTATCGCGCCGGCTGCGCCGGGCCGAACGCCGCCGTCGTGGTCCGCAAGCCGGTTCCAGCGGTCCGCTGTACCAGGGTGCTGGTGAACGGGGTCTACGTGAAGCGCTGCGTCTGATCCCGGGTGGCCAAGCCGGCGCGCTTTGGCTATGGTTCGCGCCTGACGGTTTCGGACACGCGCAAAACGTGTGTCCGAAAGCGAGTTTTGGCGCGCCATGCCCGGCCAATAATTCCGCTGGCGCCGGCCGCCGGAGCACATTAGTCTACCCCTAGATAGTAAGTATACTGTCAATTAGGGAGGCAGACGTTGCGGATCGCCGTGATTGGCGGGGGGCCCGGCGGGCTCTACTTCGCCTATCTCTGGAAGAAGCGTCATCCCGAGGATCAAGTCGACCTGTTCGAACAGAACCCGGCCGACGCGACCTGGGGCTTTGGCGTCGTGTTCTCCGACCAGGCCCTGGAGTTCCTGCGCGCCGACGACCCCGAGACGGTCGACGCGATCGCGCCGCATATGGAGAGCTGGGAGAACATCACGCTCAACCTGCGTGGCGGCAGCGTCGCCATCGACGGCGTCGGCTTCTCCTCAATCGGGCGGCTCGAGCTCTTGCAGTTCCTTCAGCAGCGCGCGCTCGATGTCGGCGTCACGTCGCGCTTCGACACGCAAATTCTCGGAATCGACCAGCTCAACGGCCACGACCTGATCGTCGCCGCCGACGGCTTGAACTCGCTGGTGCGCCGCGCCTTCGAGGGCGATTTCGGCACCTCGCTGTCCTATTCCTCGAACAAGTTCGTCTGGTACGGCACCTCGAGGCGGTTCGACACGCTGTCGCAGACCTTCGTCAAGACCGACCGCGGCGCCTTCAACGCCCACCACTACCGCTATTCGCCGACCATGAGCACCTTCCTGGTCGAGTGCGACCATGCCACCTGGCAGGCCTATGGCTTCGCCTACAAGGACGTCGAGCAGTCCAAGGGCGTCTGCGAGGAGGTGTTTGCGGATACGCTCGGCGGCCACTGCCTCGTCTCCAACAAATCGGTGTGGCGCAATTTCCCCTGGGTCTGGAACGAGCACTGGTCGTTCAAGAACATGGTGCTGATCGGCGACGCCCTGCACTCGGCGCATTTCTCGATCGGCTCCGGCACGCGGCTCGCGATCGAGGATGCGATCGCGCTGGTCAAGGCGCTGGAGTCGGATGCGCATCTTTCGACCGCGCTGCAACGCTACCAGGCCGCGCGCAAACCGGTCGTGCAGAAGCTCGTCGACGCCGCACGAACCAGCGCCTCCTGGTACGAGAACTTTGCCCAGCACATGCAGCTCGACCTGATGGATTTTGCCTACAGCTACATCACCCGCTCCGGCCGCATCGACGATTCCCGGCTGCGGGCGATGTCGCCGGCCTTCATGGCGCGTTACGAGGCCGAGAAGACCAGCGGAGACGCGGCATGAGCAACGAGATTCGCGACCAGGTGCCCGCCGACAGCGCGGGCGCACGCGAGATCGACTTTGCCGTTCCGCAAATCTACAACGCCAGCCGCGTGCTGTTCGACAATCTCGGCAAGGGATATGGCGACAAGCTCGCGCTGATCGGTGCGGCGGGCGCGCGCACATATGCCGAGCTCTGCGCGGAGGCTTGCCGCTGGGGCAACTGCCTCATCTCGCTCGGTCTGAAGCGCGGCGATCGCGTGCTGCTGTTCCTCGACGACACCCCGGCCTACCCGGCCGCCTTTTTCGGCGCGGTGCGCGCCGGCTTCGTGCCGCTCCTGATCAACACGCTGACGCCGCCGGATCTCTTGCAATTCTATCTCGCCGATTCCGGCGCGACCGTCGCGGTGGCCGAGTTCGAATTCTGCGCGCGCTTCAATGCGGAGGCGTGCAAGGACACGAGCCTGCAAACGCTGATCGTCGTCAATGGCGAAATGGGCGAGCATGCCGCACCTGCGGCGGTCGTGGCTGCAAGCTGGCTTGCGCAATTTCCGGCCGAGCTGGCGGAAGCGGACACAAATCGCAACGAGATGGCGTTCTGGATGTACTCCTCCGGCTCGACCGGCCGGCCCAAGGGCATCGTGCATCTCCAGCACGACATGGCCTATAGCGAGCTGGCCTTCGCGCAGAACGTGTTGAAGTTGACGCCCGACGACATCTGCTTCTCGGTGCCGAAGATTTTCTTCGCCTACGGGTTCGGCAACTCCGTCACCTTCCCGTTCTCGGTCGGCGCGACGACGCTGCTGCTGCCGGGACAGCCGAAGCCGGCAACGATCTTCGCGGCGATCGAGCAGTACAGGCCGACGGTCTTCTTCGGCCTGCCGACGCTTTACACCTCGCTGACCAAGGCCGAGGGCGCGCAACAGACGAACCTCTCGTCGCTGCGCATGGCGCTCTCCGCGGCCGAAGTGCTCTCGGCCGACGTCTTCAACGGCTGGAAGACGCTCACGGGGCTCGAAATCGTCGAAGGCCTCGGCTCGACCGAGGTGCTGCACATCTATCTCTCCAACCGCCCCGAACGGAAGAAACTCGGCGCCGCGGGCCTGCGCGTGCCCGGCTACGAGGTCGCACTGCGCGACAAGGACGGAAGCGAGGTCGGCGACGACGAGGAAGGCATCTTGTGGGTGCGCGGCGATTCCAACACGCCGCTGTACTGGAACCGGCCGGACAAGTCCGCCGAGACCATCCGCGAGGGCGGCTGGATCTACACCGGCGACCGTTTCGTGCGCGATGCCGACGGCTTCCACTTCTTCCGCGGCCGTGCCGACGATCTCATCAAGATCTCCGGCCAGTGGGTCTATCCGCTCGAGGTTGAGCTGTGCCTCGCCGATCACCCCGACATCCGCGAATGCGCGGTGTTCGCAGCTGAGCTGCCCGACCGTCGCATGACGCTGAAGGCGGTGGTGGTGATGAACAGCCGCGCCGCCGACCAAGGCGAAGCCACACGGCGGCTACAGGATTACGTCAAGGGCAAGCTGCTTCCCTACAAATATCCGCGCGAGGTGATCTTCATCGACGAACTGCCGAAGACGGGCACGGGGAAGATCGACCGGCAGGCGTTGCTCAGGATGTGAGGGGACGGCCGCGCCAATTCCTCGCTGTCATCGCCCGCGAAGGCGGGCGATCCAGTATTCCAGAGGCCGCAGTGATTAGACCGATGGGGCGCGGCGTACTGGATTCCCCGCTTTCGCGGGGAATGACAGCGGAGATCAAAGGCGACAGGGTCACCACATCCCACTCTCCCCTCACCCGCCCTTCCCCAGATGCTCCAGCGCGTCCTCGGCCCGCAGCGGCACCCGCGAGACTTCGTTGTTGAGATCGACGAGCTGCACCAGAAGCCCCATCAGCGTCTTGCGCTCAGTGGGTTTCAGCGGCTCCAGCATGCGCGCCTGGGCGCGTTCGACGGCGGGGATGATCTCGCGCAGGATCGCGGCGCCTGATTTCGTCAGGTACAGCAGCTTGATCCGCTTGTCCTCGGGCGCGGGCTTGCGCTCGATATAGTCCTTGGCCTGGAGCCGTTCGATCACGCTGCCGAGCGTGGAGCGGTCGAACGCGATCACCGCCGACAGCCGCGTCGCATCGATGCCGGGATGGGTGTGGATCGCGATCAGCGCCCCATATTGCACCGGCGTGAGGTCGAACGCCTTGCACTCCTCCATGAAGATCGAGACCGCGATCTGCTGCATGCGCCGGAACAGATAGCCCGGCGCGGCATAGACCGCGTCCATCGTGATCGGAGGGGGAGGCTTACTCGGCATCGGGCTGCTTCTCCGGTGCCGCATTGGCGAACGCGGGCAACGCCTTCGCGGCGGCCTCTGCCTTGAGAAGGCGCGGATAGGCCGAGACATCGACGCCGAAGCGGCGCGCGTTCGCAAGCTGCGGCACGAGGCAGAGATCGGCGAGCGTCGGCGCATCGCCGAAGCAGAACGGGCCCGGCTCGTCCCTGATCAGCGTTTCGCACGCCGACAGGCCCTCGCGGTTGACCCATGCCGCCCATTCCTGGACCTTCTCTTCCGCAAGGCCGAGCTCGCGCAGCCGCGCCAGCACTTTCAGGTTCTGCACCGGATGGGTGTCGCAGGCGATCGCCAGCGCAAACGCCCTCACCTTGGCGCGCCGCAGCGGATCCTTCGGCAGCAGCGGTGGATTGGGGTGCGTCTCGTCGAGCCATTCGATGATCGCGACCGATTGGGTCAGCACCGCACCGCCATCGCTCTCCAGCGCCGGCACCAGCCCTTGCGGATTGATGGCGAGATAGGCGGGCGCGCATTGCTCGCCCTTGCGAAGATGATGCGGCAGGTGCTCGGCGCCGAGACCCTTCAGATTCAGCGCGATCCGCACGCGATAGGCGGCACTGGAGCGGAAATAGCCGTGCAGCTTCATCGAAAACCTCCCTCTCAGTTTCTTGCCCGTCCAAGACCTTCTGCGTTGACGCTACAAAGATTGTCAGTATGCTGTCAATCTCAACGAGAACCACAGGAGGCGCGCCATGGAAGCCGTGACCAAGACGCCGGAACGCGAGGCGTTCTACAAGAAGATCGACGGCGAAAATCTCACCGCGCTGTGGACGGTGATGAGCGATTTGATCACGCCGGAGCCGAAGAGCGCCTGCCGGCCGCACCTCTGGAAATTCGACGTCATCCGCGACTACATGACGGAAGCCGGCAAGCTGATCACGGCCAAGGAAGCCGAGCGGCGCGTGCTGGTGCTGGAGAACCCGGGCCTGCGCGGCCAGTCCAAGATCACGACCTCGCTCTATGCCGGCGTGCAGATGGTGGTGCCCGGCGACGTCGCGCCCGCGCATCGGCACAGCCAGTCGGCGCTGCGCTTCGTGCTCGAAGGCAAGGGTGCGCACACCGCCGTCGATGGCGAGCGCACGGCGATGGAGCCCGGCGATTTCATCATCACGCCGTCGATGACCTGGCACGACCACTCCAACGAGACTGACGAGCCGATGTTCTGGCTCGACGGTCTCGATATCCCGCTGGTGCAGTTCTTCGACTGCTCCTTTGCGGAAGGCTCGAAGGAGGACCAGCAGAGGATCACGAAGCCCGCCGGCGACAGCTTTGCGCGCTACGGCCACAATCTGCTGCCGGTCGACGCGAAGCGGAGTTCGAAGACCTCGCCGATCTTCAGCTATCCCTATGCCCATACCCGCGAGGCGCTGGAGAAGGCTCGCGCGAGCCAGGAATGGGACGCCTGCCACGGGCTGAAGCTGAAGTTCAGCAACCCCGAGACCGGCGATTTCGCGATGCCGACCATCGGCACCTTCATCCAGTTGCTGCCGAAGGGTTTCAAGACCGCGCGATACCGTTCGACGGATGCGACGGTCTTCTGTCCCATCGAAGGCCGCGGCCGTAGCCGCATCGGCGATGCCGTATTCGAATGGGGCCCGCGCGACCTGTTCGTGGTGCCGAGCTGGCAGTGGGTGACGCACGAGGCCGATGACGATGCCGTGCTGTTCAGCTTCTCGGACCGGCCCGTGCAGCAGAAGCTCGATTTGTTCCGGGAAGATCGCGGGAACGCGTGAGCCGGGCTCTATCCTCCGTCATGGCCGGGCTTGACCCGGCCATCCACGCGCCGCCGCACGTGAGGAAAGACGTGGATGCCCGGGACAAGCCCGGGCATGACGACCTCGATTGTAAGCGAACCTACCCCCACTCGTCATTGCGAACGTAGCGAAGCAATCCAGACTGCCAACCGTGGAAAGACTCTGGATTGCTTCGCTGCGCTCGCAATGACGACGGTGAGACTACCGCCAGTGCAATAGTCTGATCTCCAGCAGATTGATCACCTTCCCCACCACCAGCCCGAACACCGACAGGATCACCACGCCCGCGAGCAGCTGATCCGTCTGCATCAGATTGCCGGCCTGGAGCACGAAGGCGCCGATGCCGTATTGCGCGCCGATCATCTCGGCGCTGACGACGAGCAGCAGCGCGACGGAGGCGGTGATGCGGAAGCCGGCGAGGATTGCGGGCAGCGCGCCCGGCCAGATCACCTTGCGCACGATGGTGGCGAAGGGGACGTTGAAGCTCTGCGCCATGCGGATGAGGTTGCGCGGCACCGCATCGACGCCGCTATAGACCGAGATCGCGGTCGAGAAGAACACCCCGAGCGCGATGGTCGCGATCTTCGGCTCTTCGCCGATGCCGAGCCAGAGGATCAACAGCGGCAGCAGCGCGATCTTCGGAATCGGGAACAGCGCGGAGATGAAGGTGATGCCGACGCTGCGCGCGAGCCGCGACAGGCCGATGGCAAAGCCGACGGCGACGCCGGCCGCCGTTCCCAGCAGCCAGCCGACGCCGATGCGCAGCAGCGAGGCCGAGAGGTGCTGCCAGAGCGCGCCTGACATCGCGAGCTCGTAGATTGCGCGCACGATCGCCGATGGTGCCGGCAGGAACAGCGGATTGACGAGACCGACGCTGCCGGCCGCCTGCCAGAGCGCGATGACGAGGGCCAGCGCGATCCAGCCGCCGAAGCGGCTCGACGCGGGCACGAAGCCGGCGCCGCGGAAGCGGACGCGCCGCGTCGCCTCGTTCTTTACAGGTGTCTCCGTCGAGGGTGCGCGATCAAGCATGCTGGACCTCGCGCTCGGCATCGATCGCCTCGTGGCGGATCAGCGACCAGATCTGGTTCTGGAGCGCCAGCAGCCTTTCACGCGCCGCCGTTTCGCCGCGCTCAGTGCGCGTCATCGGCACGGTGACGACCTCGCGGATGCGCCCGGGCCGGCGCGACAGCACCACGATGCGGTCGGCGAGCCGCGCCGCCTCTTCGAGATTGTGCGTGACGTAGATCGCGCCCATGCCGCCATCGGCGAGGAGGCGGACGAAATCCTCCATCAGCAGTTCGCGCGTCTGCGAATCCAGCGCCGAGAGCGGCTCGTCCATCAGCAGGATGGCGGGCCTGACCGCAAGCGCGCGCGAAATGCCGACGCGCTGGCGCATGCCGCCGGACAGCTGCTTTGGATAGGTCTTGCGAAAATCGGTCAGGCCGGTGCGGCGCAGCGCATCCTCGACCAGCGCGCGGCGCTGCGCCGCCGAGAGCTGGGCATGCAGCAGCGGGAATTCGACGTTCTCCTCGACCGTCGCCCAGGGCAGCAGCGCAAAATCCTGGAATACGAAGGTCAGCGGATTGAGACTGTCAGCCGGCGGCGCCCCGCGCAGCTCGGGCGCGCCGGAGGTCGGCTGCAACAGCCCGCCGAGGATCGACAGCAGCGTGCTCTTGCCGCAACCGGAGGGCCCGACGATCGCCACCACCTCGCCGGCACCGACGGTGAAGGAGACGTCGTCGAGCACGGCGAGATCGCCGAAGCGGTGGGTGATGTGGTTGGCGATCAGGTCCATGTGTTGCGCCTCACTCTCGACCCGTCATCCTGAGGTGCGAACATTGCGATGCGAATGCATCGCAATGTGAGCCTCGAAGGATGAGCGGCCCCGCTGCATCCGGGCCGTGCATCCTTCGAGGCTCGCCTTGCGGAAGACCGCAAGGCAAGCGCCTCAGGATGACGGAGATGATTTGAAGCGCGCAGCATCAATCCGCCTTCACATAGTCCTTGGCGATGATCGTATTGGCATCAAAGCCCTTGTCGGCAAAGCCCTGCTCCTGGAGCCATTTGATCTGGTTGTCGACGTTCTTGACGTCGAGCTTGCCGTCGGGATCGATGTAAGCGCAGTTGCCGACCACCTGCTCGACCGGCAGATTGGTGTACTTCGCGATGATCTCCAGCAGCGGCTTGGTCTGCTCGTTGATCGGCGCCACGCCGTCCTTCATCGCGGCGAGGATGACATCGTGATACTCGCGGTCGGCCTTTGCCAAGGCGCCGAGCAGCTTGGTCACCAGCACCTTGTTGGTCAGCGTCTTCGGCGCGGCGAACACCGCGCCCAGCTGCCACGGCGTCTCGTCGCCGACCCAGCCCAGGAACTTCGCACCGCCTTCATCCATCAGCTTGCGCGCGGTGGAGATCGGCAGCAGCGCCGCATCGACGGTCTCGCCCTTGAGCGCTGCCGCCGCGTTCGACAGCGATTGCAGCGGCACGATCTTCACGTCGGCGAGCTTGAAGCCGTATTTGTCGGCGAGCAGCCCAAGCGAATAGTGGAAGCTCGAGCCAACCTGCGTCATTGCCACGCGCTTGCCCGCGAGGTCCTTCGGTGTCTTCAGCCCGGCCGCGTAAGCATTGTTGCTGGCGAAATAGCCGATCAGGGGATAGCCGGCCTTCTCGCGGCTCATGCCGCCGATCACCTTCAGCACGCCCTTGCCGGCGAGATTGTAGAGACCGGCGGTGAAGGCGGTGACGCCGAAATCGACATCGCCCGAGGTGGTGGCGACCGCGATCGGCTGCGCCGCGTCGAAGAACTTCAGCTCGACGTCGAGCCCGGCCTCGCGAAAATAGCCCTTGTCCTGCGCGATGAAGACCGGCCCGGAGGAGGACAGGCGGAGCACGCCGATCCTGGCCTTCAGCGCGTCCTCAGCCTGCGCCGCGCCCATCGCCATGATCGCCAAAAGGCTCGCAAGCGCGAGCCGCGCAATCCCGATCATCCCGTTTCCTCCGCCGTTGTTCTGTTGCAGCCCGTTAAAGCCCTTCGGGTACGGGCTGGTCCCGCCCGATGAAGGCGCCCTGTTGTTTCAACGTTTCCTGCAATTTTTCAATGGGGATGTCACGCGGGATCCGGTTTCCGGAGAGCGCCAGAGCGGCGGCGGAACCGGCAGCCTCCCCCATCACGAAACAGGCACCGGAGACGCGGGCGGCCGACTGGCCCTCATGGGTCATGGAGGCACAACGGCCGGCGACCAGCAGATTGTCGACGCCTTCGGGCACCAGCATCCGGTAGGGCAGCTCGTTATAGCCGCGGGATTCCGGGATCGGCGGGAAGGTGAAGACGACGTCGCCGGGGACATGGGCCTCGATCGGCCAGCCGTTGACGCCGATGGAATCCTCGAACGAGGCACAGCCGAGCACGTCCTCGCCGCTGAGCTGGTAGCCGCCCTTGATCCGGCGGGTCTCGCGGATGCCGAGCTGCGGCGGCAGGTCCACAATGTAGGACTTCTCAAAACCCGGCACGGTGCGCAGGAATTCGAACGCGGCGAGCGCCTGCTTGCGGCCCTCGATCTCACCGCGGGTGAGATCGTCGGGCTCGATACCGTTGATGGCGTGGCCATCCTCGCGCGCCACCTGCGTGAAATTCACCCGCCATTCGATGCCGGACTTCTGCGGCCGCACGATGGCACTCTTGCGCGGAAATTTGTGGGTGCCGGCGGCGAGCGCCTTTTCCATCAGTTGCGGAATCGTACGCCAGGCCTCGCCCGCCTTCTCCGGATCGATGCCGTTGAGGCGGAGCATCATCGAGGGGTACAGCGGATGGCCGTGTTCGTCGCCGATTTCGAACGGCGCGCCGGCCCAGACCGCGAGATCGCCGTCGCCGGAGCAGTCGATGAAGATCTCTGAGCGAACCGCCTGCCGGCCACCCTTGGTCTCGACCATCAGCGCGTCGATGCGGCGGTCGTCGCCCATCACCACGCCGGCGCCGAGCGCGTGGAAGAGGATGTGCACCTTGTGGCTGGCGAGGAGTTCGTCGGCCGCGATCTTGTAGGCCGCAGTGTCGTAGGCCTGGGCGAAGACCTTGCCGAGGATCAGATGCGGGGTGTTCAGGCCGTTGAGCAGGTCGATCCGCGCCAAGAGCTCGGACGCCATGCCCTGCACCAGCCGGTGGGCCTTGCCGTAGACGTTGCCATGCAGGCCGCAGAAATTGGTGACGCCGGCCGCCGTGCCCATGCCGCCAAGGAAGCCGTAGCGCTCGATCAGCAGCGTCTTCCGCCCCGCCCGCGCCGCCGAAGCCGCCGCCACGATGCCGGCCGGACCGCCGCCGAGCACGACGACTTCATACTCGCCGTAGAGCGGCACCTGGCGCGCAGGTTCTTCGATCATCGTGGCCCGCATGGCGCGTCCCTTCCCAAAATCTCTTGCTTGGGGGCGACTATGAATTAACGCGAGGCAGGCTACAATCCACCAAAATACGCGATCAGCTTTCGCGAATCGAGAAAGGTCGACATGGACATCCTGGTGAACCTTCAGGCGTTCCTCGCCACCGCGGATGCGGCCGGCTTCTCCGCCGCCGCGCGAAAGCTCGATGTCTCGACCTCGGTCGTCGCCAAGCGCGTCACGCAACTGGAGGCACGAATCGGCACACCGCTGTTTCACCGCTCGACGCGGCAATTGCGGCTCACCGAAGCCGGGCAGCGCTACGTGCATCGCGCGCGCGGCGTCGTCACCGATGCCACCGACCTGCTCTCGCGCATGGGCGAGAAGGGCCACGATCTGGTCGATCACCTCCGCATCAAGGCCCCGACCTCGCTGACTGTGGCGCGCCTTGCCGACGCCTTCAGCGCGTTCCAGACCCAGAACCCGCGGCTGAAGCTCGAGATCGTGCTGATCGATCGCCCGGTCGATCCCGTCACCGAAGGCTTTGATATCGCCATCGGCGCCTTCCCGCACTCCTTCGGCGGCGTGGTCGACGAGCCGCTGTGCGCGCTGAAGCGGCTGCTCTGCGCGTCGCCCGCCTATTTGAAGAAGCACGGCACGCCAAAGCATCCGCGCGACCTCGTCGAGCATCGCTGCCTCAGCTTTCTGCCGACGGGGCCGGAGTGGATCTTTGACGGCCCCCGCGGCCGCATCAGCATCCAGGTCAGTCCACTGCTCTCCTCCAACGAAGGACATGTGCTGGCGCGCAGCGCGGTCGCCGGCAACGGCATTGCGCTGATATCGCATTATCTCGTCGCGGATGCCTTGCGCGACGGCACGCTCAAACCGGTGCTGCGCGACTTTCCGATTCCGGAATTGTGGGTCAAGGCCGCGATCCCCGAGCGGCGGCGCAATGCGGCTGCGGTGCAGGCGCTGCTCACCCTGCTGAAAACGTCACTGGCGCCGTCGCTGTAGGCCGTGTCAATTGTGAGGTGGCGTAGCCCGCATGAGCAAAGCGACATGCGGGACTTTCGCAACATTCCCGGATGTCGCTTCGCTCATCCGGGCAACGCGGTGCGCGCCGTGTCGGGCACCTGTCACAACATCGCAGTTGCTCTCGCGTGACAGACCTGAGAGAAGGGCCGCCATGGATTCGACATTCGTGAAATACGCATTCGCCGCCCTGACCGCTCTCGCGATCTCAACCACCGCCGCCTCGGCCGTGGAGCAGACCTGCCGCTTCATCCCGGCCAAGGCCGACCGCGAGGCCTGCTACAAGCGGCAGGAGGAAGAGCTGGCCGCAAAGCGCAAGCCCGCCGCGCCGGTCGGCGAGAGCAAGACGCTCGAAACGTTGCGCCAGATGCGGCAGGACGACGACGCCGTCTATCGCAGCATCAACAACATCTGCCGCGGCTGCTGAGCGGAGAACGCTCAGCCTGTCCCGCCACCCCAAGTCGCCGCCCGCTTTTCGGCGAACGACGCCAGCCCTTCCGCCGCCTCCGCGCTCTGGCGCTTGAGCGAATGCAGCTGCACGAGCCGCGTGTAGGCGGCATCGTCCACCGCCATCCCGCCGAACGAGCTCTCCAGCGCGAGCCGCTTGGTCTCGGCCATCGCCTCCGGTCCGTTGGCGAGCAATTGCTCGACGACCTTTGAGCCGGCGACCTCCAGCTCGGCGAGCGGCACGACTTCGTGGACGAGGCCAATGCGGCGGGCGTCCTCGGCCCCAAAGCGTTCGCCGGTCAGCGCGTAGCGGCGGACCTGCCGCACGCCGATGGCGTCGCAGAGCTGCGGAATGATGATCGCCGCCGTCAGGCCCCAGCGCACCTCCGTGATCGAGAACAGGGCATTGTCCGCCGCAATCACGACGTCGCAGGCCGCGATCACGCCGGTGCCGCCGCCAAAGCAACCGCCTTGCACCAGCGCCACCGTTGGGATCGGCAGCGTGTTGAGCCGCTGCACCGCCTCGAAGGTCGCCCGGGACGCCGCCTCGTTCGCCTCGGTCGATTGAGGCCGCACGCCGTTGATCCATTTGAGGTCGGCGCCGGCCTGGAAATGCCTGCCGTTCCCCCTGAGCACGACGACACGCAGGTTCGGCTTCTTGCCGAGATCATCCATGGCCGCGAGCACGCCCGCGATCAGCGCGCCGTCATAGGCGTTGTTGACCTCCGGCCGGTTCAACGTGACGGTCGCAACCCCACGCTCATCCAAAGTCCACAAAACGGGGTTGGCAGTCATCGGCGATCCTCCGGTCGTTTGTTTGGCGCACACTATGGCCGAGGCAACGCATCCCGATCCATATCTTTCCGGCGTAGGGCGGCCGCGTCCATCGCATGGCGGCTTGTGTCATGCTGCCGCCTGATGGCACCAACGGATCAGGGACGGGACATATATGCGCATCTGCATTTTCGGCGCGGGCGCCGTCGGCAGCCACATCGCGGTCAGGCTGGCACGCGCCGGCCATGAGGTGTCATGCGTGATGCGGGGGGCGCATCTGGAGGCCGTGCGCGCGGGCGGCCTGAAGCTGCGCGTCGGTGATTCCGAGGTCACCGCCAAGGTGAACGCCTCAGGCGATCCGGCCCAGCTCGGCCCGCAGGACGTGGTGATCTCGACGCTCAAGGCGACCGCGCTGACGGGACTGGTTTCCAGCCTCAAACCGCTGCTCCAGGACGACACGGCGATCGTGTTCGCGCAAAACGGCATTCCCTGGTGGTACGGCATCGGGTTGCCGCCGCGGCATCCCACCCCGCCGGACATCTCCTTCCTCGATCCCGGAGGCCGCTTGCGCGCCTGCATCCCGAAGGAGCGGATTATCGGCGGCGTGGTCTTCTCCTCCAACGAGGTGATCGCGCCCGGCGTGGTGCAGAACCTCACGCCGGACCGCAACCGCCTGCTGATCGGCGAATGCGACGACCGCAACTGCGAGCGCATCACGAAACTCCGCGGCGTCTTCAACGATGCGCGACTGGAATCGCCGCCGGTGGCCGAGATCCGCGAGGCGATCTGGTCAAAGCTGCTGACCAACATGTCGCTGTCGGTGCTGTGCCTGCTGACCGGCCAGACCGCGCGCGGCGTCCGCGACGACCCTGCATTCGCCGAAGTCATTCCGCGCATGCTGAACGAGGCCAACGACATCGCCCAGCACTTCATTCCCGAGGTGAAGCGCGTGACGCGCAGCGGCCCCGCCCCCAATCACAAGCCGTCGCTGCTGCAGGATTACGAGCTCGGCCGCGCCATGGAGATCGACGTGCTGGTGAAGGCGCCCGCCGCCTTCGCGCGCACCGGCGGCCTGTCGACGCCGACGCTCGACCTGATCGCCGCGCTGGCGATCCAGAAGGCGCGCGACAAGGGACTCTATTCGGCCTGAACTTCAGGCGAGCCCGTCGATCCAGGCCGCGAGCGTGTCGAGCACCTCCGTGAGCGCCTCGTCATTGGTCCGGCCTGACTTTTTCAGCACCGCGAAGGAGTGATCCCCTCCTTCGACTTCGTGCAGCGTTGCCTTCGATCCCAGGGCCGCAATGACAGGCCTGAGATGGCCAAGATCGGCAAGTCCATCGCGCGTGCCTTGCAGGAACAGCATGGGGATGGCGATGCCGGCGAGGTGCTCGGCGCGCTCGGACGACGGTTTCTTGTCGGCATGCAGGGGAAAGCCGAGGAAGGCGAGCCCTTTGACATCAGGCAGTGCACCCCTGGACTGCGCCTGCGAGGTCATGCGCCCGCCAAATGATTTCCCGCCCGCGACGAGCTTCAATCCGGGGCACAGCCGCGCCGCCTCCGCGACCGCCGCGCGGATGGCGGCGTGCGCGACAGCCGGCTGGTCGGGACGTCCCTGCTTCCTCTCCATGTAGGGGAAATTGAAGCGGAGCGTGGCAATGCCGCGATCCGCAAGGCCTTTTGCGACCGTCTCCATGAACGCATGCCGCATATCGGCACCCGCGCCGTGCGCCAGCACATAACAGGCGCGCGCATCTTCCGGCTGCGTCAGGATCGCCGAGACCGTGCCGATACGCTCGATGTCGAGCTTGAGCTCTTGAGTTTTGGTCGCCACAATCAGCCATCCCGACAGACGCTACTCCGGCCGCCTTGGTAGCGTCACCGGCGCAGCCTGAAAACACAATAATTGTCGCCGCCGGCCAGCCTACCAAGCCGGAACACCGCATCAACCGAGGTAACCATGGCCTACCGCTCCTCCTGGATGACCGAAGAGCTCGACGTCTTTCGCGACCAGTTCCGAAAGTATCTTGCCAAGGACCTGGCGCCGCATGCCGAAAAATGGCGCGAGCAGAAAATGGTCGACCGCTTCGCCTGGCGCGGCCTCGGCGAGATGGGCGCGCTGCTGGCGAGCGTGCCGGAGGAATATGGCGGCCTGGGCGCGACCTTCGCCTATGACGCGGCCGTGCTGGATGATCTCGAGAGCACCGTGCCGGAGCTGACGACCGGCGTCTCCGTGCACAGCGCCATCGTCGCCCACTACATCCTCAACTACGGCTCGGAGGAGCAGAAGAAGCGCTGGCTGCCGAAGATGGCGAGCGGCGAGATGGTCGGCGCCATCGCCATGACCGAGCCCGGCACCGGGTCGGACCTCCAGGCCGTGAAGACCACCGCGAAGAAGCAGGGCAATTCCTACGTCATCAACGGCCAGAAGACTTTCATCACCAACGGCCAGGCCGCCGATCTCGTCATCGTCGTCGCGCGCACCGGCGATGCTGGGGCCAAGGGCATTTCGCTGATCGCGGTCGAGACGTCAGGCGCGGACGGTTACAAGCGCGGGCGCAACCTCGACAAGATCGGCCTGCATGCCTCCGATACGTCAGAGCTGTTCTTCGATAACGTCACGGTGCCGCCAGAGAACCTGCTCGGCAAGGAGGAAGGCCAGGGCTTCGTCCAACTGATGCAGCAATTGCCGCAGGAGCGTCTCGCGCTCGCGGTCGGCGCCGTCGCCTCGATGGAGCGCGCCGTCAAGCTCACCACCGAGTACACCAAGGAACGGAAGGCGTTCGGCAAGCCGCTGATGGATTTCCAGAACACCGCCTTCACGCTCGCCGAGCGCAAGACCGAGGCGATGATCGCGCGCGTCTTCGTCGACTGGTGCATCGAGCGCCTGGTCGCCAAGGACCTCGACACGGTGACGGCCTCGATGGCGAAGTACTGGTGCTCGGACAAGCAGGTCCAGACCGCCGACGAATGCCTCCAGCTGTTCGGCGGCTACGGCTACATGCAGGAATACCCGATCTCGCGCATCTTCGTCGATTCCCGCATCCAGAAGATCTATGGCGGCACCAACGAGATCATGAAGCTGCTGATCGCAAGGTCGCTGTAGCGCCGCTCAGCCCGCACGCCAATCGCGCGGCCGGCAGCCGAAGCGCTGCTTGAAGCGCCGCGTGAAGTGGGAGAGATCCGAAAAGCCCCAGTCGAACGCAATGGCGCCGATCGCGCGGCCGCAGAGTGCCGGATCCTTCAGGTCGGCCGCCGCGCCGACGAGGCGGCGATCCATCACATAGTCCGAGAACGTCGTGCCCGAGCGCTCGAACAGCTTGTGGACGTAGCGCTCGCTGATGCCGACCGCGCCGGCGACCGCCGCGACCGTCAATCCCGGCTCGCACAGCCGCTCGTGAATGGCACGGCGCAGCGCCAGCACGGTGGCGTCCGCAAAACTTGCGACTTCGGCCGTCTGCGCCCGCGAGCGGCGCGACAGGCTGAGCGCAACGAGATCGAGCAGCACGTCGAACAGCCGAACGCTGTCCTCTTCCGTCATCCGCAATGCGCCGGCGTTCAGGGAGCGCGCGGTCTCGATGATGAGGTGACCGACATGGGGATCGTCGGACACGCGCTCGGCCCTGAAATCGAACGACGGCGGCAGCCGGTCGCGCAAGGCGCGCGACGGCACCCAGAATGAAGCGACCTTCAGCGTCGGGCCGCGATCGTGCAACAGCGTCACCTCGCGGTCGCTGTCGACGATGCCGACCTGGCCGCGCGACAGGCTGACCTCGCGGCCGTCCTGGAGCATGCGGCAGCGCCCGGCGAGCTTGAAGTTGAGATAGAAGCAGCTATCGCGCGATGCCGCGATATCGGCACGCGAACGATTCACGGTGTGCTCGGGAAACATCACCCGGTTGATTGCGCCGGTGCCGAGCCCGATCGTCTCCACCTTGGCCGGGAAGTGCGACGTCGTCGCCGATTCCGGCGTCAGGTTCATGAAGGCCTGGCAGATCGCCTCGCGGTAGTAGGAAAACTGCTCGTCCGGCCGGGTCTGTGCGGTGTTCCAGATCACGTGCCGCGGCCGGCTTGGGGAATTGACCTGCTCCATCAGTTCGCTCCGAGACCAATCCGGTTCAGCGCCAGACAAGCGCGCGGCATCCCGGCCGGTTCAATATGGCGGCAACAACGACAAAGACCGGCGTTCGGCCGGCAAGGCCATCGCCCCGCCGATCTAACCAGCCTTCCGAGGGAGCTACAATATGTCGACCTACGTTCTCGTTCACGGCGCCTGGCACACCGGTGCCGAGCTCGAACCGGTCGCAGCGCCGATCCGGGCCGCCGGCCATCAGGTCCACCTCCCGACCATCAAGGGCAACCGCCCCGGCGATGCCAAGACGACGGGGCTGAAGGAGGCGATCCAATCGATCGCGGATTACCTCACCGAGAACAATCTGACGGACGTGATCCTGCTCGGTCACTCCTATGGCGGCATGGTCATCACCGGCGTTGCCGACCTCGTGCCGGAGCGCATCCGCCGCCTTGTCTACTGGAACGCCTTCGTGCCCAACAATGGCGAGTCGCTCAACGACATGGTGCCGCCGCACTATATCGGGCTGTTCGACATGATCGCGGCCGAGCGCGGCGACGGCTCGGTGGTGCTCCCCTTCCCGATCTGGCGCGAGGCCTTCATCAACGACGCCGATCTCGAACTGGCGCAGCGCGCCTACGACATTCTCAATCCGCATCCGCTGAAGACCTTCAGCGACAAGATTGCGCTGAAGACCAATCCGGCGGAGATGCCGCTGGCAAAATCCTACATCAACTGCACCGAAGACACCGCGCTGCCGCACGGCTATCCCTGGCATCCACGGCTGTCGGAGAAGCTCGGCCTGTTTCGCCTCGTGCAGGTGCCGGGGAGCCACGAACTGTGCTTCTCCGATCCGGCGCGCCTTGCCAGGGCGATCATGGCAGCAGGACGCGACTGACGGGGCCGTTCCAGGCCTTGCTCCCGTCGCTGTAGCCGCTCACCTCATCCGCTTGTCGGCGGCGACGAAGTCGATGAAGGTCCTCACCTTCGCGGAGAGGTATTTGCGGCTCGGATAGACCGCGAACAGGCGCCCGTCGAAGATGACGTCGTCGGGCAGGATATGCACGAGCCGACCGGCGGCGATGTCGTCAGCGACCAGCCATTTCGGCAGGAAGGCGAAGCCCATGCCTTCCAGCGCGGCCATGTGCAGCAGCGTCTCGTTGCCGCTGCGCAGGACCGGATTGAGCTTGACGGTCTCGACCGTGCCATTCCTGTTCAGGGAGAAGCTCTCGCCCGGATAGAGCGCGTAGTGCAACAGCGCCTGGCCGGCAAGATCGGCGAACTTCGTGGGGCGTCCGGCGCGTTTGAGGAACGCGGGGGCTGCAACCAACAAGAACGGGACCTTGGTGATGGGACGCGCGATCAGCGCCTCGTCCGGCGTGCCGGTCGCGCGCAGGGCGAGATCGAATCCCTCCTCGACCAGATTGACCAGCCGCCCGCTGAGATCGACGTCGAGACACACCTCCGGATAGCGGGCCTGGTAATCCGCCAGCACGCCCGCGAAGATCGCATTCGCCATCCACACCGGCGCGGTCAGCCGCAACGTGCCGCGCGGAACGACCGTCGCCTTGCTGACAGCGGCCTCGACCTCGTCGAGCGAATCCAGCATCTGCCGCGCCTGCTCGAAATAGAGCGCGCCGCTTTCGCTCAGGCTGACCCGCCGGCTGGTGCGGTTGAGCAGCCGCGTGCCCAGCCGCTTCTCGAGCTGCATCACGTGCTTGCTCGCCATGGCGGGAGAAATGCGCAGGCGCTGCGCCGCGGTCGCAAAGCTCTTCAGCTCCGCGACCAGGCAAAACACCCTCATACTGACCAGCGAATCCATGAAATCATCAACATCCAGGAAAGGAATCAATCCTGGAACGCATAATGATCAAATAAGGCGAAACCATCAAATGGTGGCAACCCTCACATCCTGGAGACCCCACCATGTCCGCCACCACCATCGAGACCGCCACCCCGGGCCGCGCCCTTCGTATCGGCCTCTGGGCCGCTCAGGGCCTGATCTTCTTCGTGTTCACCTCGGCCGGGCTGGTCAAGCTGCTGACCCCCATCCCTCAGCTGGCCGCGATGATGCCTTGGGCCGGGCAGTATTCCGAAACCTTCGTCCGAATCATCGGACTGATCGACCTCGCCGGCGGGATCGGCATCCTGCTGCCGGCCCTGACGCGGATCCTGCCGCGGCTGACGGTGCTGGCCGCGCTGGGCTGCACCGTGTTGCAGGTGTTCGCGCTCACCTTCCACCTCTCGCGCGGCGAGGCTGACGTCACGCCACTCAATGTCGTCCTGCTTGCGCTCAGCCTGTTCGTGTTGTGGGGACGCGGCCGCAAGGCGCCGATCGCGCCGCGACAGTTCTGAGCGGCAGGAACGCCGCCGCGATGATGTCAGCCAATGGATGGTCCCGGAGGGGCCTGCTCGCAGGCACCGCGGTCCTCACCGCGGGCGGCGCCGCCGCCAGGGAGGACCGTCTCGTCGACGGCGTCGTGATCCTGATCGACAGCAACGAGCCCTATGTCATGGGACATGCGATCAGCTACTCGGCCAACCTCGCAAAGCACTTCGCCGACAAGGGCGCGCGATTGCTGATCGAGGTCGTCGCCAACGGCAAGGGCATCGACGTCTTCCGGGCGGACAAGACCCCGCTGGTCGAGCCGCTCGCGACGTTGCGGCAGTCGCTGCCCAATCTCACCTACAGCATGTGCGCATCGTCAAAGGCGATCGCGGAAGCCAAGGAGCAGGTCTCGATTCAGCTGATATCAGGCGCCAGCCTCGTCCCCTTCGGTATCGGCCGCGTGGTCGATCTGCAACTCAAGGGCTGGGCCTATATCCATGCGTGAGAAGCCCCGTGCGCAAGGCACGACACTGTCCAGACGAGCGCTGCTGATGGCCGCGCCGGCGATCCTTCTCGCTCCGCGCGCAGGCCGCGCGCAGGGCGGCGATCCCGCCTGGCCGCCGGTGTTCGAGGCCGGCCGCAGCCAGTTTACCGTGGTGCGGCCTCGCGCAACGATGCCACAGCTCAGGCTTCAGGACCTGCATGGAAAAGACGTTGTGCTGACGGCGCGGCCGGGCCGGATCACGCTCGTCAATTTCTGGGCGACGTGGTGCGCGGCCTGCCGGCTCGATCTGCCTGTGCTGGCAAGCCTCGCGGGATCGCGGCCGGACCGGCTCGACGTCGTCGCGATCTGCACCGACACGAAGGACCTGCGCAAGATCCGCGCGTTCCTCGGCGGTCTCGCCGTGCAGAACCTCGCCTGCTACGTCGATGCGTATGGCACGACGGCGGAAGCCTCAGCCTCCGTCTTCACGCTCGTCGGCATGCCCGTGACCTATCTGGTCGGCGCGAGCAATCACGTCGAGGGGTACATCACCGGCGCACCCGACTGGCTCTCGCCGGCGGGCGCACGGTTGCTGCAATTCTATCGCGAGCAAGCCTGATCCGCTCAATTCGGATGCCACCAGCGGCCGCCGATGACCACGCCTTCGGATGCGATCTTACGATCTCCGATCAGGTGCTCGCCGACGACGTCCTCATAGTCGAACTGGCCTCGGCTGACCGAGATCAGCGTGGCGTCGCCGACGCAGCCCGGCTTGAGGCTGCCGAGCTCGGGGCGCCGCAGCGCCATCGCCGCGTTCACCGTCGAGGCGGCGATCACATCGGACAGCTCCATGCCCATGCACAAGAACTTCGACATGGTCGTCACCTGGTCGAAGGCCGGGCCATCGATGCAGAGCTGATGGATGTCGGAGGAGATGGTGTCCGGATAGAAGCCGTTGGCGAGCATCGCGCGCGCGGTCTTGAAGGCGAACGAGCCCTTGCCGTGGCCGATGTCGAACAGCACGCCGCGCTCGCGTGCATCCAGCACCGCCTTCTTCACCGTGCCTTGCGCCGTCGCCGGCGTGTTGGGGAAGGGACGGAACGCATGGGTCAGCACGTCGCCGGGACGCAGGCGGGCCAGCACCTCCTCATAGCTCGGCGGCGGATGGTCGATATGCGCCATCAGGGGCATGCCGACCTCGTTCGCGACCTCGAGCGCGATGTCGAGCGGCACGACCCCCGAGGTGCCGGAGGAGTGCAAGCCCACGCGCACCTTGATGCCGACGATGAGATCGCGGTTGGCATCCGCCACCTTGGCCGCCTCGATCGGATTCATCAGCCGCAACTCCTCGCTCTCGCCGACCATGATCCGGTGCGAGAAGCCGAAGATGCCGGCATGCGAAACGTGCAGATATGCGAGGATGCGGACCTGGCTCGGCTCGATCACATGCTTGCGGAAGCCCGCGAAATTGCCGGGCCCCGCGCTGCCGGTGTCCACCGCCGTGGTGACGCCGGAGAGACGGCAGAATTCCTCGGCATCGATGCCGAGCGAGGTGCCGCCCCAATAGACATGGGTGTGCAGATCGATCAGCCCCGGCGTCACGATGAGCTGCGAGACGTCGCGCACCTCCGTACCCGGATCGGCCTTGAGCCCGCTGCCTACCGCCGCCACCTTGCCGCCGGAAAAGGCAACGTCGGTCACGGCATCGAGCTTCTGGGACGGGTCGACCACACGGCCGCCGCGCAGGATCAGGTCGAAAGGCATTGTTGTCTCCGGATATGGCAAGGCATTGCCAGTGGCGGGGGAGCGGCACGTATACCCGCACCGCCCTCCTGCCCATAGCAAATGTTGCACCAACCGGGCAAAGCGCGGGGACGATCCTGAGCGGGCCGGCGACTTACCGATCAGCCCTGCCTGCCCCACTCCTTGAAATCTTCTTCAACGAATGCGGCGGCGGCCTTTGCAGCGGCATGGAGCCAATCATTGTCGCGCTTTTTCAGGTCTGCAGCGATCTTCGCCGACGCCCCCGTCGCGGCGTGAACGGCGCCGAGGTCGAAGCCCATGACGTTGAGCAGATCGAGCTCCAGTCTCATATTCGCGTGATCGCCGAGATTGATCTTGCGCGAGTCGGGCGCAATGCGCCGAATTACGAAGCCGCTTTGGCGTTCGACCACGAGGTGTGGATCGGGCGCTCGAAACGGACCTCTCGCGAGCGTCAGAAAGCGAGGCTTGCCTTGCTGACGATGGGCCCAGTCCCAGGCCGACGGCACCAGCGCCTTCGCCTCCCTGACGACTTGGCCACCGCTCCAATTGGCAATGGCGAGGAAACGCGGGCGACCCAGACTGCCGGCGCCTGCCGCACGTGTCGCGAAATGATCAAAGGAGGCGTTGTGCGGTAAATTCCTGCGGAGCGCCGCGGCAACAGGAGGCGGCGGTGGCAGCGGTCGCCCCTTGCGCCGGTATTTCTCCACGTCGTCCCAGAACTCATCGCGCTCCTTGTCGGTACATGCAACGTAGGTGCGCATCCAGCTGGCGTCTTCATCCAGGAGCGAGGGCCGCGGATGTTCGAGACCCTTCCTGTAGCCGTCGAGAATCGACTTTGCGGCGTCGCCATTGCCGACGTGGGTCATCGCCCGCACCTTCTTTTTCTTGGCCTTGGGCGCAAGCCGGGCGCTTGTGGCCAGCCGCACGAGATCGAAGGGATATGCGATGTTCGCGGCCTCGTCGAAATCGTTGACGCCCCAGACGAGGCGTCCTTCCGCGTCGCGCCAGGTCCCGAAATTTTCGATATGGGTATCGCCCACGGACAACACGCGCGGCGCTCGGCTCAAATCCGGGCAGAGCGCTTCGATGCAATTGGCCCAGCGGAAGAAGGTTGCGCGAAGGAAGACGAACGGGTCGTCTTTCATCTTCTTGTGCTTTTCATCGAGGTCGGGCTCGACGACCTTGCATTGGCGGCGCAGCCAGCGCTCAAAATCTCGATTATCGTCCAAGAACGAACGCGACGCGGGCCCGCCGCTGCCATTTGGCTTTTGCTTGATCACGGCCAGAGCTCTCTCAAAAGAATGACGATAAGCCAGCCCGCAGAGATGATTGCGGCAGGCTGCTTTGCTATGAAAAGGACTTTAAAAAGGTTCAACCTCAGAGCGAGAACGATAGCCCGTTCGCTACTCGTCCGCTAGCGAGGGCCGCAGGGCACGAGCAAGCACGGCAAATCCTGAGAAGCAGGATGCACGTGGGAGCCCCAGGATCTGGCGAACGACCCGCTAAGTATCTGAGGAAATGGCGATCCCGGGAAGACTCGAACTTCCGACCTACGGTTTAGGAAACCGTCGCTCTATCCGGCTGAGCTACGGGACCGCGGAACCTGCGGGTGCGGGTTCGGCCCCCTCATAGCAGAGCAGGATACGGTTCGCCAGCCGCAAGGCGGGCCGGATCATCGTCAACCTGACCAAGGCGGCTGTACAATCGCGCCCAGGTCCCTCTCGGCGGAGCAGCTCACATGATCGAAAGCATCAGCGCCATCACGCTCGGCACGCATGACATGGGGCGCGCCGTGCACTTCTACCGTTCGCTGGGGTTCGAGCTCCTGTATGGCGGCGAAGCCGCTGCATTCACCAGCTTTCGCGCCGGCACCGGCTATCTCAACCTGACGGCGCAGCCGGACGACAAGCGCTGGTCCTGGTGGGGCCGCATCATCTTCTACGTCGACGACGTCGACGGGACCTACGAGCGCGCACGCGCCGCCGGATGGCAGCCTTCGACCACGCCGCGCGATGCAGAATGGGGTGAGCGCTACTTCCATCTCACCGACCCCGACGGCCATGAGCTCAGTTTCGCGCGGCCGTTGTCCTGACCGAATAAGTCACATCCGCTGACGTTCACAACGCGCAAGTAGCGCTGTCTCAGCCGCTGTGGCAAGCTCGGCGCGGTTGCCTCAAGCGAGAATTGTATCTGGGTTCTAACCAGGGAGGACGACCATGGTAACCTATGTCGTGCTGGCGAACTTCACTGATCAGGGAGTCCGCAACGTCAAGGACTCGCCGAAGCGGGCCGACGCCTTCAAGGAGATGGCCAAAACGTTCGGCGTAACCGTGAAAGAGATCGTCTGGACGCAGGGACGATATGACGTTGTGACCGTTCTCGAGGCTCCAGATGAGGCTGCTGCAATGTCGCTCAGCCTTAGTCTCAGCGCGCTCGGCAATGTCCGCACCGAAACGCTGCGCGCGTTTTCGGCGGCAGATATGACAAAGATCGTCGGCAAGATGCTCTGACGCTCAAGCCCGCGCGAGCGCACTGGACCCGGGATGGCAATCCCGGGAACAGGCCTCTCATGCCCTGATATTGTTCTCGCGCACCACCTTGCCCCAGTAGCTGACCTGCTTGTCGAAGAAGGTCTTGAACGCTGCGCCGTCCTGAAGCAGCAGCGTCATGTGCTGCGTCTCCTTGAGCTGGGCGGCGGTCGCGGGCTCGCTCAGGATCTCCTTGGACGCCGTCGCCATGGCGGCGACGATGTCGGGCGGCGTGCCTGCGGGCGCGAAGATGCCCCACCAGGCCAGCGTCTCGAAGTCCGGAAAGCCGGCCTCGATCGCGGTCTGCGTATCCGGCAGCGCCGGCAGCCGCTCGCGGCCGAGTTGCAGGATCGGACGCAGCATGTTGGAGCCGAGCTGGGCTGCGACCAGCGCCGCCGATCCCGCGATCAGATCGACATGGCCGCCGAGCACGTCGTTCATGGCCGGACCGCCGCCGCGATAAGGCACGTGCATGATCTCGACGCCGGCCTTGTTGCCGAGCACGGTCATCGCGAGATGGCCGAGCGTGCCGATGCCGACGGAGGCGTATTTCACCGCGCCGGGGGTGGCCTTGCAGGCCGCGACCACGTCGGCAAAGCGCTTGTAGGGACGGCCGGCGCCGGCCGCGATCACGTAAGGCGCAGTGCCGATCAGGAGCACCGGCATCAGCTCGCGCTCGACATCGACCGGCGGCTTGTCGAGGATGGACGGGATCACCGCGTGGGAATCGAAGGTGACCAGGAACGACGTGCCGTCCGGCGGGCTCTTGGCGACCTGCGCGGCGCCGAGCGCGCCGGCGGCGCCCGACTTGTTCTCGACCACGACGATGCGGCCAAGCTTGGTTTGCAGGTTGCTCTGGAGCAGCCGCGCCATCGCGTCGGTCGAGCCGCCCGGCGGGAACGGCACGACCAGCGTGATCTTGCCGGCCTGCGCCGCCGCGGGCGCCATCGCCAGGATTGCGGGCGCTGCCAGCAGCGCGCGTCGCGTGATCGTCATCGTCCCCTCCCTTGTGTTTCCGCGCCCGGCTTTTGCTCTTTGGCGCTAGGACATGATCCGGAAAAGCGTGTATCGGTTTTCCGAAAGGATCATGCTCAGAAAATAACCTAAAGCACAAAGCGCTTCAGGTCGTCCCGAAGCCCGACCCCGCTTTTTTGTATTCTGGCCGTGGTGGACTGAAAATGTCCAGCACGCGTGCACCCTCGGGGCCGGCGCGCATGGTGTGCGGCACATGACCGGGCGTGCGCCAGAAGTCGCCCTTCTTCACCGGGATTTCCTCATCGCCCTGGACGCGGATCGCGGAGCCGTCGAGCAGCACGCCCCATTGCTCCTCGGGATGATGATGCAGCGTGCCCTGCGCATGCGGCGCCAGCGTCACCACCGACAGCATCGCCTGCTCGCCGGAGAAGATGCGCGTGGTCACGCCGGCGGCGAGTTCGCGAAACAGCCCGTCGTCGGGATTGTCGAGATTGTGGAATTCTTCCTTCTGGCTCACGTCATTTTCCCTTCTACGTTTTATCTTGCTGCAGACTGACGCACGGCGGCCAAGAGCCGGTCTTTGAACTCGCCCCTCAAGGTCACAAACAAGCTCGACCATTTCCGGCTCTTGTACTCGCAGCCACCTCGTGGACAATATTCTTTATCTCGATAGTCCCCGAAAACGACGCCAAGCAGGGTCATTCGACGGCCCCACAGACGAAAGAGGGCGCTCCCTGACGCCCCGAACTCGAACTCGCAGTTCGTTTCAAATGTCTGCCAATCCCTCACGTCACGTATTTGGCACTCCTGGATCGTCTTGTTGAACGGCCCGTCCTTGTCCGTCTTGCCTGTGGCTTCGATATCATAACCGACAACCGCCAGAACATGCTCCAGCTCCACCAGAGTTTCGGGCTGCTCATAAATTTCGTACGGCGTCACGTCTGCGGGAAATTCAAGTCTTGCGACGGCCCAATCGACGCTGCCCTGTCTCGGTGCAGCATCAACGCAGGTGCCCATCCATAGAGCCGCGGACAAGGGAATGATTCGCTTCTCTGCTCCCAAATAGTACTCGAATGTGCACTTGTCGGGTGACGTATGAGGTTTGCAGGCGTCCCGAAATGCGTGAGCCGCCGTCGTGATCACGTCGCGCGCTCCGGTGACTTGAGCGCTACTGGCTCCGCCGGGACATCGTAGGACTCCACTTGCCGCGAAGCGCTTTCGCACCTCACCTTGGGACAGCCCGTTTGCCTTTGCGTAAGTCTCTTCCGTCATCCGCCGTTCTGGATCCGCCAAAGCGACAGTAACTGTCGCCGGCTTGGGATGATTGTTGGTGGCCTCGCGCATCCCCCACGAACCAGCCTCGTGGCTTCCAGAGACCAACAGAAGGAGAAAGCCAGGCAGGAGGATCGCGTAGTTCCTCATCACTTGAAGTAACCCCAGCATCAAAAGCATGAGACAAGTTTGGCCGGAATAAAGATTGTGAAATCACTTTGGAAAGCAGCAATGGCCGACATCGACCTGCCGTCAACTCAACCATTGCTTTTGGCTTAAGCCTCGCGTCGATCAGGCTTTGCCGTATGAGCCCTGGTAGCGGCCCTCGCGGATCGCCTTCAGCGTCTCCTCCTCGCGCGCGACCTGGGCGCGCACGGCCTCCAGCAATGCAGCCGCACCGGCGGCGGGAAACGACACCACGCCATCCTCGTCGCCGACGACGATGTCGCCGGGCGAGATCACGCTGCCGCCGACCGACACAGGCACGTTGATCTCGCCGGGGCCGTTCTTGTAGGGGCCGCGGTGGATGACAGTGCGGGCATAGCAGGGGAAGTCGTCCGCGGCGAAGGCCGCGACATCGCGGATCGCGCCGTCGATCACATAGCCTTCGGCTTTGCGCCACTGCGCGATGTTCTTCATGATCTCGCCGACCAGCGCGCGGGTCTCGTCGCCGCCGCCATCGACCACGATGACGTCGCCGGGACCGACCAGCTCGAGCGCGCGGTGGATGGCGAGATTGTCGCCGGGCCGGGTGCGCACCGTGAAGGCCGTGCCCACCAGCTTGCCGCCGCGATGATAGGGTTTGAGCCCCACCGCGCCCGGCAGCCGGGCGAGATTGTCTGAAATGACGGAGGTGGGCGCACCTCGAAAGCCCTCGATGATATCGGCCGGCGGCTTCGGCACGCTGTTGGCTGCGATCGTGATGGTCATGTCAAAGAGTCCTTTCGAGAATCTTCTTATTCGGCGTGCGCCCGCGCCTTCGCCGGCATGATCCGGAAGGCGCGCCCTTCCTTCATCCACGCCGCGCGCTCGTCGCGCAACAATGTTCTGCGAACCTTGCCTGAATCATCGCGCGGCGGGGCGCCGACGATCTCGAAACTCTCGGGGTGCTTATAGCGGCTGAGCCTGTCCTTCAAGAAGTCCGCCATGCCGTCGGCGATGGCCTGGCCGTCCGCGTCCAGCTCCGGCTCGATGATGGCATGCACGCGCTGGCCCAATTCCGGATCGGGCAGTCCTACCACCACGCAGGAGCGCACGCCGGGGCAGGCGGAGACGGCGGCCTCGACCTCGGCCGGATAGATGTTGGCACCGCCGCGCAGCACCATGTCGGCGAGGCGGTCGCCGAGATAGAGATAGCCTTCCGCATCCAGCCTGCCGATATCGCCGAGCGATTCCCAGCCGTCGGTGCTGCGCTTCGGCTCTGCGCCGAGATAGTGATAGGTGGCGTCCTTGCCGTCATTGTTGAGGAAATAGATCTCGCCGGTCTCGCCCGGCGCGACGTCGTTGCCGTCCTCGCCGATGATGCGCAAGCGTGCCGTCTCGCCGATCTTGCCGACCGAGCCCTTGTGCGTCAGCCATTCGGTGCCGGAGATGATGCAGGAGCCTTGCCGCTCGGTGCCGCCATAGAGCTCCCAGACCCGCTCGGGCCCGAGCCAGGCGATCCAGTTCTCCTTCAGCCAGGGCGGCATCGGAGCTGCCATGTGAAACACGGTCTGAAGGCTCGACACATCGTAGGCCTTGCGCACGTTCTCCGGCAGCGCCCAGATCCGGTGCATCATGGTCGGCACGAAATTGACCCATTGCACACGCTCGCGCTCGATCAGCCGCAGCGTCTCCTCGGCATCGAACTTGACGAGGCCGGTGAGCTGGCCACCGGTGAACAGCGCGTAGTGCGACACGATGAACGGCGCATTGTGGTAGAGTGGGCCGGGATTGAGCAGCGAGACCCCGAAGGGGATGTTGAGCGGCGGCGCGGCGACGGTGTCGGTCACCGCCGGCTGATGATCGAGAATCACTTTCGGTCGGCCGGTCGAGCCGCCGCTGGTCATGGCCTTCCAGTAGCGCGCCACCGGCGGATTGAGCGGCGCGTCCGAAAACCCATCCGGCACGAAATCCGCAGGCAGCCGGTTCGGCGCGTTCCAGTCGGCCTCGCCGCCGACCACCAGCGCAGGCTTGAGGATGTCGAGCACCGCGGCGGCTTCGCCGCGCGGCAGCCGCCATGACAACGAGGTCGGCGTCGCTCCGCACTTCCACACCGCGAAGGACGTCTCGAAGAACGCATTGCCGTTGGGCAATCCGATCGCCACGAAGTCGCCGGGCTTGACGCCCTTGGCCGCAAACGCCCGCGCGCGCCGGTTGGCGCCGCGCTCGAGCTCGTCCCATGTCAGCGTATCCTGCCCATGGCGGATGGCGATCGTGCCTTCGGGTTTGCGCTCGGCATACCAGCGCGGCACGTCGGACAGGGGCAGCAGCATTGGGCGTTTCCACTTCGTCTTCTTGGCGGCGCCTCGGGGTGAGGCGCTCGCGGTGCGAAGTGTAACAGCCAGAGCCGGAGCTTCAAGGTAGCGGCGTCAGCGCTCTGCGCCGCAGCCCGGAATATCGAACAGCGCCGCGAGCCCGCATTTCGAGGTCAGCATCTTGTCGCCGTCATGGCCAACGCCGGCGACATCCCAGACCCTGTGATTGGGCGTGCCGTGGTCGCGCTTGGCCATCGCGTCCGCATAGGCGTGGCCGCGGGCGTAACGATAAGGCCCCTGCGCCTCTGCCATGCAGCTCTTGTCCAGCGCGGAATGCTTCGGATTGGTGTCGAGCGTGCCGAGCAGATAGATCACCTCGCGCTCGACATAGCGCTGTTCCAGCGCCGCCGGTGTCGCGTTCGCGAGATAGGGCGGCCGGTCGCCCATGCCGTATTTCCAGTTGTTGTAGCCCGGACAGGATGCGGCAATTGCGGGCACCGGCCGGTCGGCGCTGAAATAGGCATAGGACGAGGGGTTGGCGACGACATAGCGGACGTCGATGTGCTGGCGCGACAGCGCCGCCTCGCCCTTGCCGGCGATGGCATAGCGTTGCACGACCTGCCCGCCGCCGGAATGGCCGGCGACCACGACCTGCTTCAGGTTCGGGAAGATGCGCCGGTCGGAGAGTTTTGCGAGGATCGCATCGAGTGCCTCGAACGAGGAGACCGGATTGGGCGCAAGCGCGGCGTCGCCGCCCTCCCATCCCTCCAGCGACCAGCGCAGCGTCTCCTCCGCCAGCTTGTGCGCTTCGATATCGATCTCGGCAAGAAACTGCGGCACGATCATCAGCGCGCTCTTGCCGTCGTCGCCCGCCGCGGCCTGCGCGTTGTTGGCCGATATGTAATATTCGTCGGCGTTGCGCAGGCGTCCGTGCAGCACGATGATCGCGCGCGAGATCGCGGGCTGCGGCATCGACCAGTCGCGGGAGAGGTAGAGCGGCAGCATTCCCCGGCCGCCGACCGAGAGCCGCGCATCGGCGGTTGGGCGCATCCTCGTCCGCCGCGAAGGCATGGCCGCAAATCAGCACCAAGGCGAGTGCGGCAAATCGGGCCAGCGCTCTCATGACCGAGATTCTCCCCCAAATTCAGATCGATAAAACTGTAAACGCATCCGATGCCGCGCGGCTGTGACTCCCGCGCCACGTCAAGCAAAAAATGTCAGCATTGCAGCCATGAAATTCCCGGGTTCCACGGGTGACAAGCCGGCGATAAAGGGGCAAAAATTGGCCCGACTCAGTTCGGGTTGAGTTTGGCAAGGAATGCACTCGTAGAATGTCGGTCGTCGTTGCATCGCGTCGTGCGGCGCTTCTCGTTGCCGCAGCAGGATTTTTTCTGCTGACGCACACGCATGCCCAGGCGCAATGGTGGAAGCGCGCGCCCGTCGACTTCGAGGAATGCGCCGATACCGCCGAAAAGGCCGCAACCAAGGCCGAGAAGACATCCGCACTTGCCGACTGCAACGCCAAGTTCGCCGGCCGCCGCAAGGCAGGCGGCGGCTACACCTATTACGACTTCCTCCAGGACCGCACCTTCGACATCGCAGGTCCCAACCCGACGCCGGAAGAGCAGAAGAAGATCGACGAAGCCTACACCGGCTATCTCGCCAATCAGCGCCGCAGCAACGAAGCGGCCCAAGCCACCGCGCGTCAGCAGCGCGAGCAGCAGGAACAACAGGCGCAGCAGATCCAGCAGGTCGCGCTGCGGACCGACGTCGAGCGCGTACCCGTCCCGGTCGAGCGGCCGAAGGTGCAGCAGACTGTCGGCCAGCGACCGAAGGGCGCATGCACCAAGGGCTCATTCTCCTGCGAATGGCCGCGCCTGTCGGAAGGTTTGAACGAGCTGAAGAAGCTGTTCAATCCGACGCCGAGCAAGCCGGCGGCGAAGAAGGGGTGAGCTGAGGGCCGCCACACACTTCGCTGTCGTCCCGGACAAGCGCAGCGAAGCGGAGCGCAGATCCGGGATCCATAACCCCAGGGAGTGGTTATGGAGCGAGTTGCTAACCACGAGTCTTCGCCAAACTCCTCCCTGTGGTGATGGGTCCCGGATCGGCGCGCGCTTGGGGCGCGCTTGTCCGGGACGACAGCTGAGTCCGGGACGACAGCTGAGGGTGCGGCGTCAGTTCGTAGGTTTTTTCTTGCTACGCTTGGATGTCACCACAGGCGCCGTCGCCGGTGAACTGCCCAACTGCGACCTGCTCTCCTGCAACCGCCTGTCATAGCCGGGAGAGTTCATGACGGTCGGCGGCCGGGCTTGCGCAAGCGTGGACGCGCCGCAGAGCACAGCCAGTGCGAATCCGATCATCAAGAAACGCCTCATCGTTGCTCCTCCGGTCGCACGGCATGCACTCAGGCGCTACCCGCGAATCTGCTGCGGCGTCAGCCCGGGCGGGCCGTTGCCGGCGACTTCAGCCTCCTTGATCAGCGCAACAATGCGGCGCATCAGCGGCACATTGACATTGTTCTGCTCGGCAAGCGCGATGACCGCGCCCTGGAGATAGTCGATCTCGGTCTTGCGGCCCTGCTTCAGATCCTGCCACATCGAGGAGCGCGCCTCGGGATCGATCTTCATGGTCCGCCCCAGGATCGCGTTGAAGATCATGTCGGGCAATTGCAGCAATGTCGGCGTCCAGTTCAGCGGGATCGGCGTCGCGGAGACCGGATTGATGCCGGCGGCCTTCATCGCGGCCAGCCCCTCTGCCATCTGGTCGGCGAACAATTTTCGCCAGTCGCGGTTTGCCAGTTGCGCGGCGAGCGGCATGTCCGACAAGGCGCTGAGCGCGTTGTTCAGGTTGATGATCAGCTTGCCCCATTGCACGCCGGTGATGTCGCGGCTCGCGCGCATCGAAAGGCCAGCCACCGAGAGCGCCCCGGCCGTGTTCCCGGCGTCCTCTCCGACATGGATGTCGCCGGAGGTCGAGCGGTGGAAGCGGCCCTCGCCCATCGCGACCACGTTGAAAGGCACCATGCCGGCCAGCACGCGCCGGCCGCCGAGACGCTCGCGCAGCACCGCGACATTGCCAACGCCATTCTGAAGCGAGACGATGACGGCATCCTGCGGCGCATGCTGCGCGATCTGCTCCGCGACATCGGCGGTGTCGGCGCTCTTCACCGCCACCAGCACGATGCCGGCGCTATGGAAGATCGAAGGGTCTTCCGACAGCGCGAGCTGGCCGGCCCCGAGCCTCTTCTCGGAGCCGTCGAAATCGGTCAGCCGCAGGCCGAACCGCTCGATCTCGGTCTTCACCCGCGGCCGCACCAGCAGCGCGACGCGGCGGCCCGAGGCCGCCAGCATGCCGCCGACGAAACAGCCGATGGCGCCCGCGCCGGCCACCACGATCGGTCGATCCGTAACCACTGACCTCGCTCCCTGAATGACCGGCCTTCGATAGCAGAGGCGAGGCCAGCTGCCCATCGCATCGCAGCCGCCTTGTAACCGTCATGAGTGCCCCATATGTTCTCGCCCCGGGGGCAGTCAGCGGCGAGCGCTCGCCGAACGAGACGCCAAAGGAGAGCACCATGGGTCTACTCGACGTCCTCAACGGCATGCAGAACGGCCCGCGCGGCCCCAGCACACCCAGCTCCGAGAAATCCTCCGGCGGCATGTCGCCGATGACCATGGCGCTGCTCGGCCTGCTCGCCTGGAAGGCATTCAAGCATCTGACGGCAGGCCAGCCGGGCGCGGCGCCTGCCCCGCAGCAGCGCTCACCGTTGCCGCCTCCGACGCCTGTAAATACCGGCAACGCCACGATTCCCGGAGGAAGCGGCGGCGGTCTCAGCGATCTGCTCAAAGGCGGCCTCGGCGGCCTGCTCGCAGGCGGCGCGGCCGGCACCGTGCTGAGCGGCGGTCTCGGCGATCTCCTCAATCAGCTCCAGCAGGGCGGCCACGGCGAGGCCGCGAATTCCTGGGTCGGCAAGGGCGAGAACAAGCCGATCGCGCCCGGCGATCTCGCGAGCGCACTCGGCGCGGACCAGATCGAGAGCCTGTCCGCCCAGAGCGGCCTGTCGCGCGAGGAGCTGCTCTCCGGCCTCAGCCAATATCTGCCGCAGGTGATCGACCACCTGACGCCGGACGGACGGCTGCCGACCGAGAACGAACTCTCGGGCAGAATTTAATCGAAGATTGATCTGCGCGTTCTCGGGAAGGGGAGCATTGTCATGAGCATGGGCGGCCTGTTGTGGATCATCGTCGTCGGCTTCATCGCCGGCCTCATCGCGCGCTGGCTCGCGCCGGGGCCGAACAATCCGAGCGGCTTCATCCTCACCACCATCCTCGGCATCGCCGGTGCGTTTCTGGCGACCTTCGTCGGCCAGGCCATCGGCCATTACGGTCCGGACCAGGGCGCCGGCTTCATCATGGCCACGATCGGCGCGGTGGTGGTGCTGTTCATTTGGCACCGGCTGGTGACGAGCGGCGTGATAAAAGGCTAAACACATTCGGTGTCGTCCCGGACAAGCGCGCCCCAAGCGCGCGCCGATCCGGGACCCATAACCACAGGGAGGAGTTTGGCGAAGACTCGGAGTTACCAGTCTCGCGCCAAACTCCTCCCCGTGGTTATGGGTCCCCGCTTTCGCGGGGACGACATTTGAGTGTGCCGCGCGATCTCACGTAATCAAATGCATCCCCGCATCCATGCGCACGACCTCGCCGGTCATGTTGCTGGAGGCCGGCATCGCCAGGAAGCAGACGAGCTGCGCGATGTCTTCGGCGGATGATGCGACCTTGAGCGGCACCTTCGCCACCACGCTGTCGCGCACCTGCTTTGCGCCGGCCTCGCCGCGGCCCTTGGTGAACCAGGGCGTGTCGATATAGCCGGGGCATACCGTGTTGACGCGGATCAGCGGCGCCAGCGCGCGCGACAGCGACAGCGTCATGGTGTTGAGCGCGCCCTTGCTCGCGGCATAGGCGATCGACGAGCCGACGCCGCTGATGCCGGCCACCGACGACACGTTCACGACCGCCGACGCCCGCCCCGACGCCTTCGCGCCGGCTTCCAGCAGGCTGCGCGCCGCGCGCACCATCTGGAACGGGCCGATGGTGTTGACGCCATAGAGGCGCTGGAAATCTTCCGCCGATAATCCGTCGAGATCGGCATGAGCGACGTGCTTGGTGGTGCCGGCATTGTTGACGAGCACGTCGAGCCGACCCCAGCCGCCAGCTGCCGCAACGATCTTGCGGCAATCCTCATCCTTGGAAACGTCGCCCTGGGCGACCAGCACTTCCGCAGCGCCGGCCTTGCGGCAGAGCTCCGCCGTGGCCTCGGCTTCCTTCTGGCTCGACGAATAGTTGATGACGAGCCGCGCCCCGCTCCGTGCGAGAATTTCCGCGGTCGCTGCACCCAGCCCGGATGCCGACCCCGTCACGATTGCGCACAAGCTGCCTTTGGCCATCCGGATTTCCTTCCCCTGTATCTGATGCAAGCGTTAAGTCGCTGGCCCTGTTTAGCGAGTTTGCCGCACCCTGCAAATCGAGCAAACTCCGCTAAGCGGAATTAGTCCAGACCGGTTCTTGCCCCCATGCCGGCGCCGCAGATGGGCTTGCGATCAACGCTTGTCAGGGCCATGGCTTTTTCAGATCATCGGGCGCAAGAAGAGACCGCGCGCCGGCTTGACCTGGCGGGACGCGCCAATGGCAAAACACGGGGAACGCTGTGGCGGAGAGTGACAATATCGTCGTCGAGACCGCGGAAAAAATCTTCGCCGATCTCGCCGATCCGCAAACCATCAACAACGACAAGAAGGATTCCTGGCAGGCGCCGCTGTGGCAGGCACTGAGCGAGGCCGGGCTGCCGCTGTCCTGGGTGCCGGATGATCTCGGCGGCTCCGGCGCGAGCCTTGCCGACGGCTTTGCGCTGCTCAACGCTGCCGGCCGCTTCGCGGTCGCGGTCCCCCTCGCCGAGACCATGCTGGCGGGCTGGCTGCTGGCGCAGGCCAGGATCGCCTCGCCCGAAGGCGCGATGACGGTCGTCCCGGCGTCGCCGAAGGATCGCATCACGCGCGATGCCGACGGCGCGCTCTCCGGCCGAGCCCGCGGCGTGCCCTTTGCGAAGGCCGCAAAGCATTTTGCCGTGCTGGCCCATGGCAAGGACGGCGCCGTGATCGCGCTGGTCGACGCGAGCAAGGGCCGGATCGAATCCGGGCTCAATGTCGGCTACGACCACAGCGACACCGTCACACTCGACAAGGTCCAGCCAATCACGACCAAGCCGGCGCCGAAGGGCTTTGACCAGACCACCCTGATGCTGATGGGCGGCGTCGCGCGCAGCCTTCAGATCGCGGGTGCGCTGGAATCGATGCTCGACATCTCCGTGCGCTACTCCAACGAGCGCGTCGCCTTCGAGAAGAAGATCTCGAAATTCCAGGCGGTGCAGCACAATCTCGCGCGCCTTGCCGGCGAATCCGCCGCAGCGCTCGCGGCCGCAACGTCCGCGGCCGACGCCCTTGCAAACGCAAAGTCGTTCGACGACGCGGTCTACCTGGAGGCCGCCTCAGCAAAGATCCGCTGCGCGGAAGCCGCCGAAAAGGGCGGTGCCATCGCGCATCAGGTCCATGGCGCGATCGGCTTTACCATGGAGCACATCCTGCACCGCTATTCGCTGCGCGCGCTGGCCTGGCGCGACGATTTCGGTTCGGAAAGCCACTGGGCTGTCGAGCTCGGCAAGCTGGTGGCCACACGCGGCGCCGACGAATTGTGGCCGCTGGTAGCTTCGCGTTGATCGGGAGACGAAACACATGACCGCTGCCCTCCGTTTCGATCCGATCCGCCTGCCCGAGAAATGCGAGCAATTGCGCAAGGAAGTCCGCGCCTTCCTCGCCGACGAAATCGCCGCCGGCACCTTCGATCCGCACAAGCCCAACCGCGAAGACACCGACGCGCCGGAATTTTCCCGCCGGGTCGGCGCCAGGGGCTGGCTCGGCATGACCTGGCCGAAGAAATATGGCGGCCAGGAGCGCTCCTTCCTCGAACGCTACGTGGTGACCGAGGAGATGCGCGTGGCCAATGCGCCGACGCGGCGCTTCTTCGTCGCCGACCGCCAGAGCGGGCCGGTGCTGCTGAAATACGCGCCCGAACATATCAAGATGGAGATCCTGCCGCGGATCTGCCGCGGCGAGATCTGCTTCGCGATCGGCATGAGCGAGCCGAACTCCGGCTCCGACCTGTTCGCGGCGAAGACCCGCGCGACCAAGACCGACGGCGGCTATCTCATCAACGGCACCAAGATCTGGACCTCGTCGGCGCACATCGCCGACTACATGATCGCGATCTTCCGGACGTCGCCGCCGACCAAGGAGAACCGCCGTCACGGCCTGACGCAGTTTTTGGTCAAGATGAAGCAGCCGGGCATCAAGGTGAACCCGATCGGCCAGATCACCGGCCAGTACGAGTTCAACGAGGTCGTCTTCACCGACTTCTTCGTCCCTGACGATCACGTGCTCGGCGAGGTCGACGGCGCCTGGAAGCAGGCAACGAGCGAGCTCGCCTATGAACGTTCGGGCCCCGAGCGCTTCCTGGAAACCTACTACGTGCTGACCGAGCTGGTCCGCGCGGTCGGCCCCAATCCGGACACGCGTAGCGCCGAAGGCATCGGCCGCCTGGTGGCCCAGCTCCACACCATGCGGCGCATGTCGGTCTCCGTTGCTGGCATGCTGCAAGCCGGCAAGGAGCCGGTGGTGGAAGCGTCCATCGTCAAGGACATCGGCACGGTCTGGGAGCAGCAGCTTCCGCATCGCGTGCGCGACCTTGCCGCCTTCGTCGAGGAGACCGCGACCAACCGCGAGACGCTGGAGCGGCAGCTCGACTTCGCCATCAAGACCGCGCCGAAACTCACCATCCAGGGCGGCACCACCGAGGTGCTCCGCGGCATCATCGCCCGCGGCTTGGGCTTGCGCTAGCGCTGATGAGAGCGAACTCCCGGCCGCACACTCCGTTCACCTCTCCCATCGGGAGAGGTCGGCGCGTAGCGCCGGGTGAGGGGTTACGGTCCCTCGATGGAGCACAACCCCTCACCCGATTTGCTGACGCAAATCGACCTCTCCCGATGGGAGAGGTGGTTCTTCGCTACTGAGATATTGGAGGCAAGAATGAGTACTTATACAGATATCGGCGTCGAGAAGGTCGGGCATGTCGGCACCATCGAGATCCGCCGGCCCCCGCTCAACTTCTTCGACATCTCGCTGATCAACCAGATCGCGGACGCGCTCGACGAGTTCGACCGCGACATCGAGATCCGCGCCTCGGTGCTCTCGGCGCAGGGCAAGGCGTTCTGCGCCGGCGCCAATTTTGGCGACCCGGCGCGACAAGCCCAGGAAGCGCGCGAGGCTGAGAAGAAGGGCGATCCGGCCGACAACCTCGGGCCGATCAGCCATCTCTACATCCAGGCCGTGCGTATCTTCCGCGCCAGGAAGCCGATCGTTGCGGCTGTGCAGGGCGCGGCCATCGGCGGCGGATTGGGCCTCGCGGTGTCCGCGGATTTCCGCGTCACCTGCCCCGAGGCCCGCTTCTCCGCGAACTTTACAAAACTCGGCTTCCATCCCGGCTTCGGCTTGACCGTGACGCTGCCGGAGCTGATCGGCAAGAACAATGCCGAGCTGATGTTCTACACCAGCCGCCGCGTCACCGGCGAAGAAGCGGTCAAATGGGGCCTCGCCAACGAGCTGGTGCCGCAGGACCAGGTGAAGTCGGCCGCGATGAAGCTCGCCGGCGAGATCGCCGAGTGCTCGCCGCTCGGCCTGCTGTCGACGCGCGCGACCATGCGCGCCAGTCTCGCCGACCGCGTCATGGCCGCGACCAACCACGAGCTCGCCGAGCAGACCCGCCTGCGCGCAACGGAAGACTTCAAGGAAGGCGTCAAGGCGACGGAAGAACGGCGCGCGGCGAACTTCAGGGGGCGGTAGTCAACGTATCGCGCCGGTGCTTCGGCAACCTCTCCTGTCGTCCCCGCGAACGCGGGGACCCATAACCACAGGAGGGAGTCGTAGCGCAAGCTGGTAACTCCGAGTCTTCGTCAAACCACACCCTGTGGTTATGGGTCCCGGATCTGCGCTTCGCTTGTCCGGGACGACGGCGGTGGGTGTAGCGGCGACTTCCTTCCCACCACCAGCGCATCCACGATCGTCACGCCCTGTCCCTCGGCGTGCACCAGCACCGGATTGAGCTCGATCTCCGCAATCTGCCTCGCGTGGCGCGCGGCGAGCACGGAGATGTCGGCGATCAATTGCGATAGCGCCGCAACGTCCGCCTTCGCGGCTCCGCGAAAACCGTTCAAGAGTGGCGCCGCCTTCAATCCCGCCAGCATCGCGCTCGCTTCTTCCGCGCCGACCGGCGCCGGGCGATAGGCGACGTCACGAAATAGCTCGGTGGTGATCCCACCGAAACCCACCATCACCATCGGGCCGAAGGTCTCGTCCGTCATCGTTCCCACGATGATCTCGACGCCCCGCTTTGCCATCGGGCCGACCAGCACGCCCTGGATCACGGCCTCCGGCCGGTGCTTGCACGCATTGCCCAGCAGCGCCTCGAACGCCAGAAACACCTCGCCCTTGGTGGCGATGTTGACGCGCACGCCGCCGACCTCGCTCTTGTGCGCGATATCGGGCGACTGGATCTTCATCACCAGCGGGAAGCCGACGCGGGCGACCGCTTCATCGAGCCCGGCCTTGTCCTTCACCAGCACTTCGTCCGGCAACGCGATGCCGGCGGCGCGCAGCAACGCCTTGCTGTCGGCCTCTGACAGAACCGGCGAGGTCAGATGCGCGGAGAGATCGCGTGACGGCGGCCGCGCCTCGTCCGCAGGCTTCGGCAGCTCGAAACGGGCGTAGTCGACGAGCTGCCGCATCGCGACGCCGGCATGAGTCAGGCCCGAGAGCACGACGACGCCGGATTTGGCAAGCTCGCGCCGCGCGAAGTCGGACGGCATTGTGTAGGAATAGAACACCACCGGCTTGTGCTGCGCCGCCAGCACCGGCGTCAGCTCGACCTCGTTGAACGGCTTGCGCACCTCGCTCGACAGCGACAACACGACCAGGATCGCGTCGACCTCGTCGGAGGTCGTGAGCAGATCGACGCTCTTCTGGAGATCGCCCGATGTGACGCCCTGCGCGGTGACGTCGATCGGATTGCGCGCCGTGCCATAGGACGGCATCAGTGTCTTGATGCCTGCCTGGATCCGCTCGGACAATTCCGGCACCTGCAAGCCCCGCAGCGCCACCGCATCCGCGCCCCAGATGCCGGCGCCGCCGGAGACGGTGACGACGGCGACGCGATCGCCCTTCGGCAACGGGTTGCTCGCCAGCACTGCGGCAATCGTCAGCGCTTCGTCGAGATCGTTGGAGACGATGAAGCCGTATTTCGCGAACACCGCATCATAGGCTGTCGACCAGCCGGCCATGCTCGCGGTATGCGAGGCCGCGGCACGCTGACCTGCGCCGGAGCGGCCGACTTTCGTCACGATGACGGGCTTCTTCATCTTAGCCGCCCGCCGCGCCGCCGCGAGAAACTTGTCGACGTCGCGGATGCCTTCGATGAACAGCAGGATCACGTTGGTCGCGGCGTCCTGCACCAGGTAGTCGAGGAACTCGCCGGCGCCGAGATCGGATTCGTTGCCGGCGCTGACGACGTAGCTCACGGCGACACCGAGCGCCCGGGCGCGGTGATAATAGGCAAAACCGATGCCGCCGCTCTGCGCGACGATGCCGATCCGTCGCTTCGTGGCGACGAGCGGCACGACACCCGGCTTGACGTCCACGACCGGACTGAACGTCGCCGCCACGCGCTGCACCTGGCTGAAGAAGCCCTCGGCATTCGGGCCTGAGATCCGCATGCCGGTGCGCTTGGCAAGTGCCGCGATCGCATCCTGCATCGCCGCACTGTCGCCGCCCTCCTCCGCGAACCCGGAAGAGATGATGACCGCGTTCTTGACGCCGGCGCCTGCGCATTGCTCGAGCGCGGGCAGCACGGCGCGGGCTGGAATGATGATGACGGCGAGATCGACGGCTGCGCCGATCTCCGCGATCGATTTGTAGCAGGCGAGCCCGTCGATCTCCGCGTAGTTCGGATTCACCGGATAGATCTTTCCGGGATACTCGTTCTTGCGCAGCATCGACAAGAGCCGCCCCGGGATCTTCTCGTGATCGCGGGAGGCGCCGATCAGCGCGATGCTGGCGGGCGAAAAGAAGCTATCGAGCGGATGCGGCATCGGGGGGCGAGTCCTTTTTCTTATTCTAGCTTATTCTCTCCGTCATGGCCGGGCTTGTCCCGGCCATCCACGCCTCGCCTCAGGCACCGACGATCAAGAACGTGGATGCCCGGGACAAGCCCGGGCATGACGACTGAACAAGCTGCTCGCTCAGGCATTGACCCGGAACGTGACCCCGCCCAGCAGGAACTCGTTGCCAGCCACCGCATGGCCCTTCGCCCTCGCCACATGCAGCACCTGCGCGACATCGGCGACCCGAAACTCCAGCGCGCTCATGATCTCGCTGGCGCCCTTCACAAAGCGGAAACTGGCATTAGGCAGCTTCAATTCGGCGTCACCGCTCGGCGCGACCCCGATGATCCTGCCCCAGTGCTCCGCCAGCCCCGCTGGCTCCGGGCTCTGCATCTCGACGCCGGTCAGCGCCTGCGTCACATCCTTGCGGATGAATTTTTGCCAGTCCGGTCCCGCCGGCGGATAAGGGCCCAGAATGTCGTCGCTGCCTTCGGTGTGGTTGAACTCGATGAAGACTGCGCGGCAGTCGCGCGGATGGAGTTGCACGCCGTGATAAGGCGCGTGGTCGATCACGTTCGCCGTGCGCACGCCAAGCGCGTTGGCGTTGCGACCGCGCTCGTCCGGATCGTCGCAGCAGAAGATCGCCATATAGCCGCCGCGGCCGCCGGTCTTCTCGATGAAGCGGCCGGCGGTGGTGCCGCCCTTGAACGGTGCCACCACTTCCAGCAGGATCGTATCGACCGGGAGCAGCGCATTCTCCAGGCCGTATTTCGCGACATTGCCGTCACGATAGCAGACGGCGAGGCCCATGATCTCCGCGATGTCGGAGATGACAGGCGCGAGCTGCGGCGCGACCAGGCAGATCTGCCGCAAGCGCATATACGAAGACATCGTCATTCGCCTCTGAAGGCGGGCTTGCGCTTCTCGACGAAGGCCTTTGCGGCCTCCTTGTGATCGGCGGTGTCGCCGCAGCGGGTGTGATGGATCGCCTCGCCGTCGAAGCAATCCTCCAGCGCCAGGTGCTCGGCATTGTTGATGTTGCGCTTGATGAAGCCGAGTGCGATCGAGGGGCCCTGCGCCAGCGACAGCGCGAGCTCGTGGGCAGCAGTGTCGATCTCGGCGTCGGGCACGACCTTGGTCACCATGCCGATCGCATGCGCCTCCTTTGCCGTCAGCACCGGGGACATCAGATAGAGCTCGCGCGCCCGCGCGCTGCCGAGTACCTGGGTCAGGAAATAGGTGCCGCCGTAATCGCCGGAGAAGCCGACCTTGGCGAAGGCGGTCGTGATCTTGCAGGATTCGCTAGCGATACGCAGATCGCAGGACAGCGCCATCGAGAGGCCGGCACCGGCCGCGGCGCCGTCGAGCTGCGCCACCACGGGTTTCGGCATCTGGTGCAGGATGCGCGAGACCTCCATGCCGCGGCGCAAATTCGCAAGCTTCTGCTCGAACGGCAGCGGCGCGCGGCCCTCCGCCATCGATTTGACGTCGCCGCCGACGCAGAACGATCCACCGGCGCCCTTGAACAGCACCGCGCGCACCTCCGGATCGTCAGCCGCGCGCCGCGCCGCCTCGACCAGCCCGCGTACCATGTCCGGGTTGAGCGCGTTCTTCCGTTCGGGGCGATTCATCGTGATGGTGAGCAGCCCGCCTTCGAGCTTTTGCAGGACCATGTCGTTGCTCATGGGACGTCTCCCTCTTGTTGTTTTGGTCGTCGTTCCGGGGCGATGCAAAGCATCGAACTATGGTGCGCAATTGCGCACCTGGGAACCTCGAGATCCCGGGTTCACGCTTACGCGCGCCCCGGGATGACGCTTTGCGTCACTTCTTCACCAGCGGGCAGCGCGACTGCTCCAGCGACTGGAACGCTTCGCTGCCGGGCACGGTGGCGAGCAGCTTGTAGTCGTCCCAGCGGCCCTTGGACTCCGACGGCTTCTTCACCTCGAACAGGTACATATCGTGGATCATGCGGCCGTCCTCGCGGATCTTGCCGCCCTTGGCGAAGAAATCGTTGATCGGCGTCTCCTTCATCACCTTGATGACCGCAGCCGCATCCGTCGTGCCCGCCGCCTTCACGGCTTTCAGGTAATGCGTCACGGACGAATAGACGCCGGCCTGCGCCGAGGTCGGCGGCCGCTTCATGCGCTCGGTGAAGCGCTTCGAGAATGCGCGCGTGTCATCGTTGAGGTCCCAGTAGAAGGCTTCCGCCAGCAGCAGGCCCTGTGCCGTCTCCAGTCCGATCGAATCGATATCGGTCACGAAGGCGAGCAGCGGCGAGACCTTCTGGCCGCCCTTGGTGATGCCGAACTCGGCCGCCTGCTTGATGGCATTGACGGTGTCGCCGCCGGCGTTGGCAAGGCCAATCACCTTGGCCTTGGAGGCCTGGGCCTGAAGCAGGAAGGACGAGAAATCCGACGTGTTGAGCGGATGCCGCACGCCGCCGAGCACCTTGCCGCCGGTCTTGGTGACGACGGCGCTGGTGTCCTTCTCCAGATCCTGGCCGAAGGCATAGTCGGCGGTGAGGAAGAACCAGGTATCGAGGCCCGACTTCACCGCCGCAAGGCCGGTCACGTTGGCCTGGCCGTAGGTGTCGAACACGTAGTGCACGGTGTAGGGACCGCAGGCCTCGTTGGTGAGACGGATCGATCCCGGGCCGTTGAACATGATGATCTTGTTGCGCGCCTTCGCGATCTCGCCCGCCGCAAGCGCGGTCGCGGAGGCCGCGACGTCGTAGATCATCTCGACGCCCTGATTGTCGAGCATGTCGCGGGCGATGTTGGCGGAGAGATCCGCCTTGTTGAGATGGTCGGCCGCCAGCACCTGGATCTTGCGTCCCAGCACCTCGCCGCCGAAGTCCTCGACGGCCATCTTGGCTGCAGTCTCGCTGCCGGGACCGGTGATGTCGGCATAGAGGCTCGACATGTCGAGAATGCCGCCGATCTTCAGTGGCGACTTGTCCTCGGCCTGCACGGCGCTCGCACTCAGGGCCAACGCAGCGGCAAAAATGCCCGGCAAAATTCGCTTCATCGAAAAAGACCTCCCTTATCGCGCCGTGCTCTGATGGCGGCTTGGTTATTGCTCTTGGCTATCGCTCTTGGCTATCGCTCTTGGCTATCGCTATTGCCGATCGCTATTGCCGCAATCATGCCGCATGCGCGAGAGGGCAGCAAGCGTGAGGGCAGTGCAGGTCGCGCGATCGTCACGCGTTTTCCGCAAAGCGGAATGGTGGGATGACGCAAGATGTTTCCACGTCGTTATTGCGAGCGCAGCGAAGCAATCCGGAAATCTTTCCGCGGAGGGACTCTGGATTGCTTCGCGGAGCCTGTCATCGGGCCGCGCTTTGCGCGGACCCGTTGGCTCGCAATGACGGAGTGTGGAGTAATAGCGGAGCATTAAACCCCCTTCGTCGTTCGCCGCGTTTGAGTTAAGAATGGCGCGTAACGCAACCTCTCCGGGCAACGTGACGCGACCACTCATCCGCATCGCCGCAGCGATCCTCCTCGCCTCGCACGTCACCGCACGCGCAGCGCCGTGCCAATTCGAGTCCCAGGGCGAAGGCCGCGTCGCCGCGATCGTCGATGCCCGCAGCGTGCGTCTCGATGACGGCCGCGAGATCCGCCTCTCCGGAATCGAACCGACCGCGACGACGAAGCAGGCGCTGGCCTCGCTGCTCGTCGGCCGCGACGTGACGCTGCGGAGCGCTGACGACACGCCAGACCGCTATGGGCGCCAGGGCGGGCTGGTCTTCATCGGCGAAAGCGACACCCCGGTGCAGGCGATGCTGCTGGCCCAGGGCGAGGCCATCGTCTCCGCCGAGATCGCCGACAAGGACTGTGCGGCCGCCCTGATGTCGTCGGAGGCCGAGGCGCGGCGCCAAAAAAAGGGCAACTGGGCTGACCTGTCGGCCATAAAAAACGCGGAAAGTCCGGACGATATTTTGGCCGGGATCGGGCGATTTATGGTGGTCGAGGGCAAAGTCCTGTCGGTCCGGCAAGCTGGGGCAATGACCTACCTCAACTTCGGACGGAACTGGACACGCGGCTTTGCCGTGACTATTTCAAGGCGTGCGTTACCGGCGTTCGAAAACGCCGGGGTTACCCTTAAGTCCTTGGAAAGTAGACGTATTCGAGTCCGGGGCTGGGTTGAGGGGAATACGGGGCCGCGTATCGATGTGCTCCGGGTGGGACAGGTCGAGTTGCTGAGTGCAAACGAGCCGACAGGGGTAAGGCCTTAAACGGGCCGGGCACGGGTTAGCGACGTGAATGGGGTGCTAGAACAGCACAAAACGGGTGAAGGCCGCCGCCTTCGGGCTGCGCCGGCTGTGCTATGCCTCGTGCTGGGCACGGCGCTCGCCGGCTGCGGCGATATGGGCCGGTTCCAGACCGCGGCTGCCCCGCCGGCGGTCGCGATGCCCAAGCCGAAGCCCGCGGTCGCGCAGACCCCCGCCACCGAAAAGGAGCACGAGCGCATCCTGGCGAGCTATGGCGGCACCTATGACGACCCCAGGCTCGAATCGCTCGTCACCAAGACCGTCGACCGGCTCGTCGCCGCCTCCGACCGCCCCGACCAGGGCTACCGGGTCACCATTCTCAATTCCGGCGCGGTGAACGCCTTCGCGCTGCCGAACGGCCAGCTCTACGTCACGCGCGGCCTTCTTGCGCTTGCGAGCGATACGTCGGAATTGTCCTCCGTGCTCAGCCACGAGATGGCGCATGTGCTGTCCAAGCACGCCGCGATGCGCGAGGACCAGGCGCGCCAGGCCGCGATCGTCACCCGTGTCGTCACCGACATGAGCAACGATCCCGATCTCACCGCGCTTGCGCTGGCCAAGACCAAGCTCACCATGGCGAGCTTTTCGCGCAACCAGGAGTTCGAGGCGGACGGCATCGGCGTCGGCATCTCCGCCAAGGCCCATTTCGACCCTTATGGCGCGGCCCGCTTCCTCTCGGCGATGGAGCGCAATGCCGAGCTCAAGGCCGGCAAGACCTCGCTCGATCCGCGCGCGCAGGACTTCACCTCGTCGCATCCGGCAACCCCGGAGCGTGTGCAGAACGCGCAAACCATCGCGCGGCAGTACGTCGCCCCGGAAGGCGGCGAGCGCGACCGCGAGAGCTATCTCGCCGCGATCGACAACCTCGTCTATGGCGAAGACCCGAGCGAAGGTTTTGTCCGCGGCCGCCGCTTCCTGCATCCGAAGCTCGGCTTCACCTTCCAGGCGCCGGACAATTTCACGCTCGACAACACCGCGCAGGCGGTGATCGGCGTGCGTGACGGCGGCTCGCAGGCGATGCGCTTCGACGTGGTGAGGGTGCCGGCCGAGCAGTCGCTCGGCGATTACCTCAATTCAGGCTGGATGGAAGGCGTCGAGAAGGCGTCCACGGAAGACATCACCATCAACGGCTTCCCGGCCGCGTCCGTCACCGCCAAGGGAGACCAGTGGCAGTTCAAGGTCTATGCGCTGCGCTTCGGCAGCGACGTCTATCGCTTCATCTTCGCCGCGCGGCAGAAGTCGACCGAGAGCGAGCGCAACGCGCGCGAGACCGTCAACTCGTTCCGCCGCCTGACCCTCGACGAGATCCAGGCCGCGCGCCCGCTGCGCATCAAGGTCATCACCGTGCAGCCCGGCGACACCGTGGAATCGCTCTCCCACCGCATGGCCGGCGTCGATCACCCCGCCGAGCGCTTCCGCGTGCTCAACGGCCTCGATCGCACCGCGCAGGTGAAGGTGAGGGATCGCGTGAAGATCGTCGCGGATTGAGGCTGCGCTGAGCGGGATGCGCTTAGCGCGAACCCGGGATATCGCTCCGCAAATTCCGCTGTCGTCCCGGCCCCCCGTGCGCAATTGCGCACTCGGCCGGGACGACATCTCGTTTGTGGCTGCAGCCAGTAGGGTGGGCAAAGCGTAGCGTGCCCACCGCTCCCTATCCAACTGTTCAAAGACGGTGGGCACTGCGCTATGCGCCTTTGCCCACCCTACAAATTCCGCGCTTGACTAGCCCCCCGCGTCCATATCGCCCGCCTCGCGCTGGCCGCTAAGCCAGAGCGCGAGCAGTGTCCAGAACGCGCCCGAGAGCAGATACGCACCCGAGGCGATGACGCCGAGATTGGTCGCAAGCAACAGAGCGACGAGCGGGGCGAAGCCGGCGCCGAACAGCCAGGCCATGTCAGAGGTCAGCGCCGAGGCCGTGTAGCGATACGCCTGCTTGAAGTTCGAGGCGATCGCGCCCGAGGACTGACCGAAGGACAGGCCGAGCAGGATGAAGCCGATCACCATGTAGATGGTCTCGCCGAACGCGCCGGCGTCGAGCAGCTGCGGGGCGAAGCCGCTGTAGATCGCGATCGCGATCGCCGATCCCATCAAGAGCGACTTGCGGCCGACACGGTCGGCGATGATGCCGGAGGCCACGATCGCGGCAACGCCGAACACGGCGGCGACGATCTCGATGATCAAGAAGCGCACCGGGCTTTCGCGGGTGAACAGGAACACCCAGGACAGCGGAAACACGGTGACCATGTGGAACAGCGCGAAGCTTGCGAGCGGTGCGAACGCGCCGAGCATGATGTTCTGGCCTTCGCGCGCGACCGTTTCGGAAATGCGCGCGGGCTGCAATTCCCGGGTCTCGAACAGCGAGGCATATTCCTCGGTCGTCACCATGCGCAGGCGGGCGAACAGCGCCACGACGTTGATGGCGAAGGCGACGAAGAACGGGTAGCGCCAGCCCCAGTCGAAGAAATCGTCGGCCGAGAGGTTGCCGGCGAAATAGGCGAACAGCGCGCTCGCCACGATCAGCCCCAGCGGAGCCCCGAGCTGCGGCACCATCGCGTACCAGCCGCGCTTGGAGGGCGGCGCGTTCAGCGCCAGCAGCGAAGCCATGCCGTCCCAGGCGCCGCCCCAGGCCAGACCCTGCGCGATACGCGCCAGCGCCAGCAGCCAGATCGCCGCAACGCCGATGTCGTGATAGCCGGGCAGGAACGCGAGCGCCACGGTGGCGGTGCCGAGCAGGAACAGCGCCGAGACCAGCTTGGCCGTCTTGCCGTACTCCCGGTCGACCGTCATGAAAATGACGGTGCCGATCGGCCGGGCCATGAAGGCCAGCGCGAAGATCATGAAGGAATAAAGGGTGCCGGTGAGCTCGCTCGCGAACGGGAACACCAGGCGCGGGAACACGATCACCGAGGCGATCGCGAAGACGAAGAAGTCGAAGAATTCCGAGGTGCGGCCGATGATGACGCCGATGGCGATCTCGCCGGGACTGGCCTGGTCGTGGCCGTGCTCGCCCGAGTGGAAGTCTGCCATTGCGGGGGTCTGTGCCGTCGCCATGCGTGCGCCCTTAACGTCCTGAAAACCAAAGCCGACCGCCCGGCGGGGCGCCAGGCAATCCGGGCCTGTCTGACCCAACATTCCGCACTGCAACATTGGACAAATTGTCCAATGTCCGGATTGCTGCGCCGCAGCTACCCGTTGGCCCCGCAAAGGAAACTCATTCTCAAAGGCTCGGCCCGTGTCCCGTCTCAAGATCCTGGCGCTGCTACCCCTGGCAGTTGCGCTCAGTGGCTGCAACTACGTCGTGCTGGCGCCAGCCGGCGACATCGCTGCCCAGCAGCGCGACCTCGTCATCATCTCCACCGTCCTGATGCTCCTGATCGTCGTCCCCGTGATGGCGCTGACGGTGCTGTTCGCCTGGCGCTACCGCCAGTCCAACACCTCCGCCCGCTACGAGCCGGATTGGGACCACTCGACCAAGCTCGAGCTGGTGATCTGGTCGGCGCCGCTGCTGATCATCATTTGCCTGGGCGCGCTGACCTGGATGGGCACGCATCTGCTCGACCCCTATCGCACGCTCGGCCGCATCCACGCCGACCGCGCCGTGGACCAGTCCAAGGCCCCGCTCGAGGTCGACGTCGTCGCGCTCGACTGGAAGTGGCTCTTCATCTATCCGGACTACGGCATCGCCACCGTCAACGACCTGGCAGCGCCCGTCGATCGTCCGATCAACTTCCGCATCACCGCCTCCTCGGTGATGAACTCGTTCTACATCCCCGCGCTCGCCGGCCAGATCTACGCGATGCCGGGCATGGAGACCAAGCTCCACGCCGTCGTGAACCACACCGGCACCTACAAGGGCTTCTCGGCGAACTACAGCGGCGCCGGCTTCTCCGGCATGCACTTCGACTTCCAGGGCCTCGACGACAAGGGCTTTGACGCCTGGATCGCCAGCGCCAAGTCCGCCGGCGGCCCGCTCGGCCGCGCCGAATATCTCCAGCTCGAAAAGCCGAGCCAGAACGAGCCGGTGCGCCGCTACGGCACCATCGATTCCGATCTCTACCGCCTGATCCTCAACATGTGCGTCGAGACCGGCAAGATGTGCCAGAGCGAGATGATGGCGATCGACGCCAAGGGCGGCCGCGGCCATGAGGGCCTGAACAACACCCTGCCGCTCGCCTACGACAAGTACGCCCGCCGCGGCACCGCGCTCGGGCCCGAGCCGACCTTCGTCGCCGGCACCTGTACGCCGGATGCGCCGCAAGGCGCCGCGACCACCGCGTCGATCAAGGCGCCGGTCGACACCGCGCCGCTGCTCGGCGCCGGCCTGAGGCGGCCGACCTTCACGCCGCTCAAGTCCTCGTCCTTCTTCCTCGGACAGCGTCCGAAGTCAGACTCCTAAAGAGAGCTCGCATGTCTCCTGATCTTCTCAAGCTCATCTTCGGCCGGCTCGGCCTCGAGTCGTTGCCACTGCACGAGCCGATCGTCGTCGGCACCTTCGTGGTGGTCGCGCTCGGCGGCGCCACGCTGCTCGGCGGCCTCACCTATTTCCGGCTCTGGGGTTACCTCTGGCGCGAATGGTTCACCACGGTGGACCACAAGCGCATCGGCATCATGTACATGATCCTCGGCATCGTGATGCTGCTGCGCGGCTTTGCCGACGCGCTGATGATGCGCGGCCAGCAGATGCTCGCGTTTGGCGGCTCCGATGGCTATCTCAACGCCCATCACTACGACCAGGTCTTCACCGCCCACGGCGTGATCATGATCTTCTTCGTGGCGATGCCGCTGGTCACCGGCCTGATGAACTATGTCGTGCCGCTCCAGATCGGCGCGCGCGACGTGTCGTTCCCGTTCCTGAATAATTTCAGCTTCTGGATGACGGTCGGCGGCGCGGTGCTGGTGATGGCCTCGCTGTTCATCGGCGAATTCGCCCGCACCGGCTGGCTCGCCTATCCGCCGCTGTCGAACATCGGCTACAGCCCTGATGTCGGCGTCGACTATTACATCTGGGCGCTACAGGTCGCCGGCGTCGGCACGACCTTATCCGGCATCAACCTGATCTGTACCATCGTCAAGCTGCGCTGCCCCGGCATGACCATGATGAAGATGCCGGTGTTCACCTGGACCTCGCTCTGCACCAACATCCTGATCGTCGCCTCCTTCCCCGTCCTGACCGTGGTGCTCGCCCTGCTCTCGCTCGATCGCTACGTCGGCACCAACTTCTTCACGAACGATTTCGGCGGCAGTCCGATGATGTACGTGAACCTGATCTGGATCTGGGGCCATCCCGAGGTCTACATCCTGGTTCTCCCCGCCTTCGGCATCTTCTCGGAAGTCACCTCGACCTTCTCCGGCAAGCGGCTGTTCGGCTACACCTCGATGGTCTACGCCACGGTGGTCATCACCATCCTGTCGTACCTGGTCTGGCTGCACCACTTCTTCACGATGGGCTCGGGCGCCAGCGTCAACTCGTTCTTCGGCATCACCACGATGATCATCTCGATCCCGACGGGCGCGAAGATGTTCAACTGGCTGTTCACGATGTATCGCGGCCGCATCCGCTACGAGCTGCCGATGATGTGGACGATCGCCTTCATGCTGACCTTCGTGCTCGGCGGCATGACCGGCGTTCTGCTCGCAGTTCCGCCGGCCGACTTCGTCCTGCACAACAGCCTGTTCCTGATCGCGCACTTCCACAACGTGATCATCGGCGGCGTGGTGTTCGGCGCCTTTGCCGGCATCAACTACTGGTTCCCGAAGGCATTCGGCTTCAAGCTCGATGTCTTCTGGGGCAAGCTGTCGTTCTGGTTCTGGGTCGTCGGCTTCTACCTCGCCTTCATGCCGCTCTATGTGCTCGGCCTGATGGGCGTGACCCGCCGTCTGCGCGTGTTCGACGATCCCAGCCTCCAGATCTGGTTCGTCATCGCCGCAATCGGCGCCGGCCTCGTCTTCCTCGGCATTCTCAGCATGCTGATGCAGTTCGCGGTCAGCTTCCTGAAGCGCGAGCAGCTCAAGGACGTCACCGGCGATCCCTGGGATGCGCGCACGCTGGAATGGGCCACTTCCTCGCCGCCGCCGGACTACAACTTCGCCTTCACCCCCGTCGTTCACGACAATGACGCGTGGTGGGACATGAAGAAGCGCGGCTACCAGCGTCCGCTCACCGGGTTCAGGCCGATCCACATGCCGAGCAGCACCGGCACCGGCGTCATCCTCGCCGGCCTCGCCACCGCGATGGGATTCGGCCTGATCTGGTACATCTGGTGGCTGGCGGCTGCGAGCTTCATCGCGATGCTCGTCGTCGGGATCGGTCACACCTTCAACTATCACCGCGACTTCGACATTCCGGCTGAAGACGTCATCCGGGCCGAGGACGCGCGCACCAAACTGCTCGCCGGAGCCAAGTAAATGACTGTTGCTGTCAATCCCACGCAAACCGGCGAACCGGTCTTCTATCTCGCCGACGAACATCCGCATCCTGAAGGCTACAGCACCTCGCTGGGCTTCTGGATCTACCTGATGAGCGACTGCCTCATCTTCGCGATGCTGTTCGCCGCCTTCGGCGTGCTCGGCGCCAACTACGCCGCCGGGCCCGCGCCGAAGGACCTGTTCGACCTGGACCTGGTCGCGGTGAACACCTCGATGCTGCTGCTGTCGTCGATCACCTACGGCTTCGCGATGCTGACGATGCAGCAGAACAAGATCGCGCAGACCCAGATGTGGCTGGCGATCACCGGCCTGTTCGGCGCCGCCTTCATCGGCATCGAGCTCACCGAGTTCGCCCACATGATCCATGAAGGCGCAACGCCCCAGCGCAGCGCCTTCCTGTCCGCCTTCTTCACCCTGGTCGGCACCCACGGCCTGCACGTCAGCTGCGGCCTGATCTGGCTGGTGACCCTGATGGTGCAGGTCTGGAAGTTCGGCCTGATCGAGGCCAACCGCCGCCGCCTGATGTGCCTGTCGATGTTCTGGCACTTCCTCGACGTGGTCTGGATCGGCGTCTTCACCTTCGTCTATCTCCTGGGAGTTCTGCGATGAACACCGATACTCACGCCGCCCACGCGGACGATCATCACCACGGCGATGGTCACGCCCACGGCACGTTCTCGACCTATCTCCTCGGCTTCGTGCTCTCGGTCGTGCTCACCGCGATCCCGTTCTGGCTGGTGATGAGCGGGGCTCTGCCGAGCAAGCAGATCACCGCACTGGTCATCATGGCCTTCGCGGTCGTGCAGATCGTCGTGCACATGATCTACTTCCTGCACATGAATACGAAATCCGAGAACGGCTGGAGCATGATGGCGCTGATCTTTACCATCGTCATGGTGGTGATCGCGTTGTCCGGTTCGCTGTGGGTGATGAACCACCTCAACAGCAACATGATGCCGATCCACCAGATGAGCGGAATGAAGTGAACGAGGCTCTGACGTGAGCAAGACCGGGACCGTGACAGGCAAGGCAGACGGGGCGCGCGGCAAGGTTGCGCGGTCCCCGTCCCTGTGGCTCACGGTCCTCTCGCTCACGGCCTTTGCAGTTCTGATCGCGCTCGGCGTCTGGCAGATCGAACGCCGCGCCTGGAAGCTGGCGTTGATCGACCGCGTCGAGCAGCGCGTCCATGCCCCGGCCCAGCCGATCCCCTCGCCCGCGGCGTGGCCTGCGGTCTCCACCGCACGCGACGAATACAGGCACGTCACCGTCAGCGGCCGCTTCCTGCATGACCGCGAGACGCTGGTTCAGGCCGTCACCGAGGAAGGCCCCGGCTATTGGGTGCTGACGCCGCTCAAACGCGATGACGGCACGCTGGTCCTGATCAACCGCGGCTTCGTGCCGTCCGAGCGGCGCGACGCATCAACACGCCGGGATGGCAATCCGGACGGCGAGGTCGTGATCACCGGCCTGCTGCGCATGACGGAGCCGAAAGGCGGCTTCCTCCGGAACAACGTTCCCCAGCACAACCGCTGGTACTCGCGGGATGTCGCCGCGATCGCGACGGCACGCGGGCTCCATGATGTCGCACCCTTTTTCGTCGATGCCGATGCCGGATCACAAACCGCCCAAGGCCCCATCGAAGGCCCCATCGGCGGATTGACCGTGATCCGCTTTCCCAATAACCACCTGATCTACGCGCTGACGTGGTTTGCCCTGGCGTTCATGCTGGCCGGTAAACTTTTCGTCACATTCGGCGGCGGGCTGTTCCGCCGCGGGCGCTTCGTCCACGAACCGGCCGGCGGCTCCGATGCTGCCGCCCGCAGGACGGGATCAGATGTTGGAACGATCGTCGAACAGGCCTGACGACGGAAGAACGCCTCCCCGGGCGTTTGGCGAGCTCGCCGTCACGCTGCAATCGCAGGCGGACGCGCGCAGCGAGCTGGTCGGCGCTGCGCCGACCGACGACGAGACCAACCGCAAGAACATGGCGCTGCTGATCCAGCTGCGCTGGACCGCTGTGGTCGGCCAGATCGTGACCATCGGCGGCGTGCATTTCTGGCTCGGCATCCCCCTGCCGCTGGAACGGATGGGCGCGGTGATCGGCGCGCTGGTGCTGCTCAACGTCTCGAGCCTGGTCTGGGTGCGCCATCGCGCCGCGATCTCCAACAACGAGCTGCTGGTCGCCTTGATGCTCGACGTCGCGGCACTGACCGCGCAGCTCTATCTCAGCGGCGGCGCCACCAATCCGTTCACCTCGCTATTCCTGCTCCAGGTGACGCTGGGCGCCGTGCTGCTCGATGCGCGCTCGACCTGGTCGCTGGTGGCGCTGACCTGCGCCAGCTTCGTCTGGCTGACATTGGCGTACCGGCCGCTCGACCTGCCGCCGAATCCGATCAGCGAGACCTACAGCCTTACCGTGGCCGGCATGCTCCTGGGCTTTGTGCTCAATGCCGTGCTGCTGGTCGTGTTCGTCACCCGCATCAACAGGAACCTGCGCGAGCGCGACGCGCATCTGGCGGCGCTGCGCCAGCATGCGGCCGAGCAGGACCACATCGTCCGCATGGGCCTCCTGGCATCGGGTGCGGCGCACGAGCTCGGCACCCCGCTGGCCTCGCTCTCGGTCATCCTCAGCGACTGGCGCCGCATGCCGGATCTCGCCGCCGATCAGGAGCTCGCCGAGGATCTCGCGGAGATGGAGACCTCGCTGCAACGCTGCAAGTCGATCGTGACGGGCATCCTGGTGTCGGCGGGCGAAGCGCGCGGCGAAGGTTCCTCGCCGACGACGGTGACGGCCTTTGTCACCGCGCTGGTCGATGAGTGGCGCGACGCCCGTTCGGCCCGCACGCTCTATTTCGTCAACACGTTCGGCGAGGACGTCGCCATCGCGTCTGACGTGGCGCTGAAGCAGGTGATCTTCAACGTGCTCGACAACGCCTATGAGGTCTCGCGCGACTGGGTCGAGCTTCTGGCCGAGCGCGAGGGCGACAATCTCGTGCTGTCGATCTCTGACCGCGGTCCCGGCTTTGCGCCGGAGATGCTGGCGCAGCTCGGAAAGCCCTATCACTCCAGCAAGGGCCGCGCCGGCGGCGGGCTCGGCCTGTTCCTGGTAGTCAACGTGGTGCGCAAGTTAGGGGGCAGCGTGACCGCCGAGAACCACAGGAAGCGCGGCGCCACCGTCCGCCTCACGCTGCCGCTCGCAACGCTCGCGATCGGAGGCAGCTTTGACGCCTGACCGTTCGCTCATCGTCGTCGAGGACGACGAAGGCTTTGCGCGCACGCTGAAACGCTCGTTCGAGCGCCGCGGCTACGAGGTCGTGCTGGCCGGCTCGATCGAGGAGGTGAGGAAAGTGCTGGAGGAGCGATCCTTCGGCCACGCCGTCGTCGACCTCAAGCTCGGCGGCGCCTCGGGGCTAGCCTGCGTCGAGCTGCTGCACACCCACGACGAGGAGATGCTGATCGTGGTGCTGACCGGCTTTGCCAGCATCTCGACCGCCGTCGAGGCGATCAAGCTGGGCGCCTGCCACTATCTGGCCAAGCCGTCGAACACCGACGACATCGAGGCCGCGTTCAACAAGGCCGAAGGCAATGCCGAAGTCGCGCTCGATGCGCGGCCGACCTCGATCAAGACGCTGGAATGGGAACGCATCCACCAGACCCTGATCGAGACGGATTTCAACATCTCGGAAGCCGCAAGGCGGCTCGGGATGCACCGGCGCACGCTGGCAAGGAAGCTCGAGAAGCGGCCGGTGAAGTGAGCAGCCCCCTCACTTCGTCTCCAGCGACTTGCTAACCTCTTTTGCGGCCCCTGCCGCAGCCAATTCGACGCGCTTGAGCTTGTCCTGGCTCTGGAGCAAGCGGTCCTGAAATGCCTGATCGCCTGCGCGGCGCTGCGCGATCTTTTCGCGAACGCTCACTTCCTTGCGGAATTGCACAATCACCATGTCTAGGGGCAGATCTTGCAACACCGCCTTGTCCTGTTCGACCGCCCCGGCCTTCGCATAGATTCTGGCGAGGCCATCCAGAATCCTCATGTTCCGCGGATCCTCTTCGTTAAGCGCGGTCAGGATCTGCCCGGCTTTGGCGAATTCCTGAAGGGCAAGGTCATAGCTCTTCTTCGTCCTGTAGAGCGCCGCACGATCTTCATATGAAGATGCGAGATTCGATCGAAGGATCTTATCGTGGGAATATGCCAGGAACAGAAGCTCCTCCCGACCGATGGCATCTGAATAGCTTTGCAACGCGCCATCGATATCGGCGAAATCCCGCTGCACACGTCCGATCTTGATCTGGGTGGCGGCGGCCTGGAGCTTCCATTCCATCCGCGAAGCACCCTGGATCATGGTCGCGTACTCCAAAGCCCGCTTGAACTTCGAGGTTGCCCCCGCGAAGTCCCGCTTGACCTGCAGCGCCTCGCCGGTCTTGTTGAGCGCGAAGGCCAGCTCGAACCGCTGCTGCGCCAGATGATCGATGCTCTCCGGGTTGATGCTCGTCGGGTTCGTAACATCGAACTCGAGCAGCTTGGCGGCGATACGCTCGCTTTCCTGGTAGTTGGCCAGCGCTGCGGCGATCGGTTCCTGATTGCGCGCGACAACAGTCCCCGTGCCGTCGTAAACGACCGAGTCCTCGAGATCGAGGTCACCCAATCTGAAGAGCGCTCCATAGCGCAGGCGCAGCCATCCCTTGTCGTCGGGGCTCTTCTCCAGATAGGGACGGGTGGTCTCTTCGGCCTTGGACGCATCGCGTCTGGCAGCCGCCTTGTCATCAAGCGCGACATTCAGATCGGAAGACGTCAGCAGCCAGGACGTCTTTAGTTGCGAGACTTGCGCGGTATTCGGGAGATCGTCGAAACGATCGTACAGATCTTTTACAATGTCGCGATATTTCGTCGCCGACTGGAGCGACGTCTGACCGGCGTTGAAGGAGTCCAAAACCGCACTCGAGAGATTCCTGGTGGATAGCGCCACGTGCTTGAAGGTCTCGCTGGCCCGGTACAGCGCCGTGCTTCCCACCGCTAGCAGGATCAGCGCCACGCCAATGCCGGCGTAGGTCACGTTTCTCAGATTTCGGCTGCGGCCGCTCGCGGCGTAGGAGGCGCGCACGAGCCGTTCAACCTCCTCGTATCTTCCCCCGTACCGCGCGGACCAGGCCGCATTCGGATGCCATTTGTTCCACCAGCCCCAGTACCGCCGCGCCTGATCGTCGGATAGACGGGATTCATTGAGACTTTGGGGATCGACACAGGAGTGAAGGAAGCGATATCGCTCGCCGTCGCGCAGTTCTTGTCGCAGCCATCCGATCTCGCGCTTGTCACCACGCTCCCCGGTCGCCTCCGGATCGCCCGAGACGCGCGTCCAGCGGCGCAGCAGCGCTTCGTGGCCGACGTCGACGATAGTATCGTCAGGCAGGTTCGCCGTTAGTGACGACGATAGGGGCGGAACCAAGAACGAGCATTCGTCCGCGCGAAACTGATCGAGCACGGCGCAAACATCGTCGCGTGAAGCACCGGACTCTCCGATGAGTTGTCCCAGCGAACGCGCGCGCCGCACGGCCCGCCCTTCGCTATCGATCTCGGCAAGCGCGCGGAAGACCTGTTCGACAATCTTTTCCCGACCGGGCAACGAGGAGAAGATCTCCTCAGCATGGCCGGAGATGGCACCGGAAAGTCCGCCGATGTCCCGATAATCCTGCTCGGTTAGATGCCGTGTGGGTGGCTCCGAACCAGCGCAGCCATCGGCTGCTTCTCCCGCGACGGTGCCAGCCCGCATCCAGAGCCGTGCCAGGCAATGTTGCAGGATTGGCAGCTGGTCGAGCTCCTCGCTGCTGTCGTTGATCAGCCGCTCCACTAGTTCGGATGATATGGTCGCCCCCGACATCTCGATGGGGCCGCGGATCGCTTCCTCTCGCTGATCGCGAGACAGCGACGGCACGAGAAACTGCGCCGATGACACAGCCTCGGGCAGCCCCTGAAAGCGCGCGCAGTCGCCGATGAAGTCGGAGCGCATGGTGATCACAACGCGGATTCGGCTGTCGTGACTGCGGGTCGCAGCGAGCAGGAGCTGAATGAAATTGATCGCCTCTTCCCGCCGCTGGGACATCTCGAAGCGCGTGTTGATCTGCGCGCCCGCCGACATGTAGCGGAACAGCTCCTCGAACTGATCGACCAGAACGACGAGCTGCGTCTCCGGGTCCGGGGCCACGTATTGCAACGCGTCCGACAGGCCGTGGCTGGAGGCGAACAACAGGGCGGCGATGCGATCGCGGCGTGCCGCGAAGAATTCGTCACGATCTCCAAGTACTTTGGCGAGCCCGATCGCCAATCGATCGATGGGAGCCCGTCCCGGTCGCATCGCCGCGTATTGCCAAACCTTCCGGCCCGATTCCCCGTTCTCTTGCTCGAGAAGTGGCAGCAATCCGGCACGTACAATCGAGGACTTGCCGCTCCCTGAGCTGCCTACCACGGCGATGAAGTGGTTCGTCCGCAGCAACCGATACAACGCGAAAGTCTGGTCTTCACGTCCGAAGAAATATTTGTGGTCCCGCTTGGCGAAAGGTCTCAGACCCGGAAAGGGTGCTGTCGCTACGGTCGACTGGTTCGGAGCAGCGGCGACCAGATCACTCATGGCTTCACTCATGGGCGCGCTGTTCGGCGTTTGTCTGGAAAATGCGCCTCAGCGCCTCGATGCTCGGCTTCTCGGTCTGGGTCCAGTTCAGGACGAGATCAATCTCCTTCGAAGGAAAGAGATGGCGGAGCATGTGCTCGTCCTTGCGGATATGCGGTGGCGGTCCCGCGATCAGGCCTCGGCACATGAACTCCTGCTTGCGGCCGAGCGTCTGCCAGCTTCGGAGCTCCTTGGATTGCGCTCTCGCCCACATTTCCGAGGCCTTGGCCCAGCACATGACCACCGCCGTACATTCAGACAGACGCTCACGATGAAACTGCCGCCGCTCGACGTCGGTCGTATTGTAGTACGCCGGCATGACGTAGTTGATCTCGTGCTCTTCGAGCAGCGTTGCTACCTCGGCTGCATACTCTGTGTCCGACTCGTCGTGACACAGGTAGATGTGATCAAACGCTGACGGTTCGCCGGGCGGCATAGGTGTATCGATATCCTCAAGGTGTTTCAGCAAGAAGGCGGTGAAAGGACTGATGCTGTCTCCCTCAATGCGATCACCGGGCTGCTGAGAAGCAAAGCTCTTGACGGTATCGATCGGGTCACGCTCGACCGGCTGACCTGACGGCTCTTCGAATCTCTTTGGCGCCCAGATCACGCGATGAAAGCTAGCCTTGTCATCGGCGCCCGTTGCGGGGATTCGTTCCGCTGCCTTATTGAGCTGAAGCTTTGCGATGTGCTCGAGATCCGCCGGCGCCGGACCAGCACTGCGGCCTAGCAGGTGGATCGATACCCTGGCGTCCTTCAACTCACGGTCGATGAAGTCAAGCGCGCCGGCATCGAGCGGAATGTCGTCAGCGACACCCGGAACAACGTGGTAGCCGCCACGCACCAATTCCCGATGCACGCGAAGATATTGATCACGCACGTCGGGAGCGGGCTTCGCCAGATAGACCTTCAAGCCGCGGGACGGCTGCGGGGGTTGAGGAGGCTCTTCGCCCTCGAACTTGGCACGCTTGATCAGGATTTTAGCGAGATCCCCGGCCACCCTATAAAATTCCTCGCTCGCCCGCCCGAGCCAATGGTAGGGTCCGTGTCTCGAGAAAAACTGAAAGCCTTTCTGCTCCGGCAGCAGCGAGGGCCACCGCTCCTTCGGCACCTCACTCTTGTGCGCCAGGATGATGCGATGCTTGAAAGCGAAATCGCTCTCATGCCGCCAGCGCTCACGGAACAGTTGCAGCTCCAATTGGCAATACTCGCTTGCCAGCCAATGCTCGGAAAGCACGATGACAAGGAAGGCCGATGCCTCGATGGCGGCACGGATCGCGGGACGGAATTGGGTCCCGTCATCGATGTTGTCGCGATCCCACCAGAGTAAAGGGCTGTTGGGCTTCGCATCGTTGAAGTGCCACTCGATCTGTCCGGCCAAGGTCGCCACAAACGGCTGCTTGTCCGGATGCTCACCCGGCGGCAGCCGGTTGTCATTCCACGCGTAAGACATAAAAAATTGGACGCGCTTATCGGTCATGCCATTTAATCTCCGCTAATCTCCGCGGTAACCCGCAGGCGGCCGGCGTCGATCAGGCTAGCCGCGGACGTACCACAACGTCAAGCTGTACCGCCGGCTGGGTTGCAGCCGTCTCGCATCCGGCCCCGGCTACGGGGCCCATGCTACCGCGGCGTGTCGGATTTCAGTTGCGCACCCAAACGACCGCCGCTTAACTGAGACGCAGGGCGCATATTTCCGGACAAATTCATTATGACGATTGCGAAGCCGGTCCTCACCTTCGTTGTCGGCGTGACCGGTCATCGCTCGGCCCGCCTGAAGCGTGAGCACGAAACACGCCTCGAGGATCAGCTCTCGGACGTCTTTCGCAACATTGAGGACGAGTGCTGCAAGCAGCTGGAACGGCAGCACGATCTCTATGCGCCGGCCAAGCCTCAGATAGTGCTGCTTTCGGGCCTCGCCGATGGCACGGATGCGTTGGCGGTGCGACAATGTCCCCAAACCTGGTCGATCGCTGGTTTGCTGCCCACACCTCAGGATGAGTACGAGCGAGCGCTGAAGACCACGGCTCCCGCAGGTCACGGCGACAAGGCGCTCGACGAATTCACCGGGGCGCTACGGCGCTGCAGCCAGGTTACGATCCTGCCGCGACCACGACTGGAGGACGACAAGGGATTGGTTCGCTCGCGCGACCTCCTGCTCCGGCAAATTGATGTGCTTGTGACGGTATGGGATGGGAGCACGGGTGACGGACTTCCAGGCGGCACCGGCGATACTGTGGCGCACGCGACCGAAGCAGGTATCCCGGTAATCTGGATTGCGGCCGATCGGCTGCAACGGCCCTGGGTCATCAGCCGGACGAGCGATGTCACGCGCGACACGCCGATGGCGGACGCAACCTCGGGGCCGATCTCCGACCTCGTGCACCAAGCTCTCGCGATCAGCAGGAGCTCCATTCACCTCCCTGAAGTCTGGCATATCAAGCATCACGGTTCGGACGCGGCAGTCAGGCTGAATGATTTCCTAATCGAATCGGCTCCTCCTCCGGACGAGGAGGCAAGGCGGTCGTGGGACAGCTTCTTGGCGGAGGTGCCCGACGAGAACGGATTCAGGTCGCGGCTCGCCGAAGTGCTGTTGCCGCGCTGTCTCGCGGCCGACGCGCTGGCGCGACTGTATGGCCGGCGCTATCGGCTGGCCTATGTGTCTGCCTATCTGCTGTCGTCACTGGCCGTTGCTATCGCGCTCGCGAGCCTCGTGCTGCACGACGGCGGACATGCAGAGGTCCCAGCCAGAGAGCTCTGGCTCGTTGCCATAGAACTTGTGATCGTTGCTTCCATCGTCGTGGTCGTCCGGCGTGGACGATTGCGACGCTGGCACGATCGCTGGCTCGACTATCGGGCCCTGGCCGAGATCCTCAGGCACCTGCGTTTTCTCAGTCTCTTCGGTCAGTACGAGAAGAGCTCCTATGTTGAGGCCGCCGCGCGGCCGGGGGGCGACTGGCTGCTGTGGTACTTTCGCGCCACGATGCGCGAGCTCGGCATGCCCTCGGGCAATCTCGGCCCGGAATATCAACGCAAGATATTGAACGCGACTGTCTCCGCCGAGTTGGCCCCCCAGATCCAATATCATGCCTCGAACCTGAAGCTGCGCAGGACACAGGACCTGGGCCTGCACTGGGTGGGCAACGTGTGCTTCCTGACCGCGCTTGTCATTCTGTTGCTTTTCCTAGTCGCGTTGGTCAGCGAAAGCCTCGTGACCAAATTGTCCGGCGAAGGCCATTTTCAAGCGCTGAAGACATTCCTCGGACAGATGGCGCGTTGGGTGCCCGTGGCAACCGCCTTTCTTCCCGCACTCGGCGCGGCGGTTGCCGGCATCCGCTTTACTGGCGAGTTCGAGGGAGCCGCTGAGAGGTCGGCCAAGACTGGCGCGCAACTCGATTTGCTTCACGATACCTACGATATTGCCCTCGAGCGGCTCGACTTCGACTTGAGCGCTGGCGTTCTGTTCGAGAGCGCCCGCATTATGGCCGCCGACATCAGCGGCTGGACGTCGCTCTACAGCCGAAAGCCCCTGACGCTACCGGGGTAATATCCTCGCGAGGCCCAGTGGAGACGGTGCTCCGACTCGTCGCCGCAAACAAAAGCCCGCCCAAACAAAAAGCCCGGCCAAACGGCCGGGCTCTTGATCTGTTGCGATCGACGCGATGAGAGGCTTACGCGGCCTCGTCGGCGACCGTAGTGTCGTCGCCATCGGTATCGTCGGCATCGCCCTCGGCATCCGCCTCGCCCTCGGCGGCTTCCGCCTTGGCGTTGCGGCGCGGGCTCTTGGCGAGCTGCGCCTCGATCTCCTTGACCGCTTCGGTCTCGGTCGAGTGCTGCACCACCGCGATCTCGCGGGAGAGACGATCGAGCGCCGCTTCATAGAGCTGGCGTTCAGAGTAGGACTGCTCGGGCTGCGACTCGGAGCGATAGAGGTCGCGCACGACTTCCGCGATCGCGACGATGTCGCCCGAATTGATCTTCGCTTCGTACTCCTGGGCGCGGCGCGACCACATGGTGCGCTTGACACGGGCGCGGCCCTTGAGCGTCTCCAGCGCCTTCTTCACCAGCGCGGGCTCGGACAGCTTGCGCATGCCGACATTGGCGACCTTGGCGGTCGGCACGCGCAGCGTCATCTTGTCCTTGATGAAGTTGATGACGAACAGCTCGAGCTTCGCACCGGCGATCTCCTGCTCCTCGATGGCCAGGATCTGGCCGACGCCGTGAGCGGGATAGACGACGAATTCGTTGGCCTTGAAGCCCTGACGCTGGGTCACGACCTTCTTTTCCTCGACCTTCGGCGCAGCAGCCGCCGGCTTCACGGCCGGCTTGGCAGCGACAGGAGCCTTGGCAGCAGCAACAGGAGCCTTGGCAGCAGCAACAGGGGCCTTCGGCGCAGCGGACTTGGCAGCGGGAGCCTTGGCAGCAGGCTTGGCAACGGTCGCTTTCGCGGCCGGTTTGGCAGTCTTGTTAGGCATTGCGCTTCTTTTGTTCTTCGAGGACTTTGCAGCCGGCGCCTTCGTCGCGGTCCGACCCTTGGATGCGCTACGGCTGGCCGCGGCGACTTTTTTGGCCTCCTTATGGGAAGCCCTCGCTGAAGTACTCTTTTTACGCGTTTTCTGTGACACAGCCTGCGCGCGGAAACTGCCACGCCCCTGTTCGACATTTGGTTTCACGGGAACCCAGAAGGGCCAACGGGGCTGACGGGGTTCGGCTTAATGTGCCCAATATAGCACATTTCCCGCAAAAATCAATGATTTAGGGGTCTTGAGGCCTGGTTTTCGGCGCGAACGAAGGTATTAGGGTTAAGTTTGGGTCCGAATTAGTCTCCGGAGCCGGGGTTCGGAGAAAAATATTTCTCGAACTTGCCTTCCATGCCATCGAATTCCTTGGCGTCGGCGGGTGATTCTTTCTTCTGGGTGATGTTCGGCCAGCTCTTGGCATAGTCGGCGTTGACCGACAGCCACTTTTCCAGGCCCGGTTCCGTGTCCGGCTTGATGGCGTCGGCGGGGCATTCCGGCTCGCACACGCCGCAGTCGATGCATTCGTCGGGATGGATGACGAGCATGTTCTCGCCCTCGTAGAAACAGTCGACCGGGCAGACCTCGACGCAGTCGGTGTACTTGCACTTGATGCAGGCTTCAGTGACGACGTAAGTCATCCAACGCTCCGAAAAGCTCTTTTAAAAGTCGCGGCTTGCGTAGCGCGGATGGCCCGGCGCCGCAAGGTCGGGGACGGCCGATCATGACGGCTTTGCGCGTTTGATCGACCAAGAAATGAATTCAAAGCGCAATTAATTGCGCTTTCCTTCGCCGAGCTCCTCGTAGAGCACGCGCGCCGAGGCGGCATCGCCGCGGCGCTCGTTGAAGGCTATGACTTTCAACACGCGCACGGTGCGGTCGAGCGCGATGGTGAGCACGTCGCCGGCCTTGATCGCATGCCCGGGCGAGGTCTCGCGCACGCCGTTGACGCGGACATGGCCGGACTCGACCAGTTCAGCCGCGGAGGTGCGCGCCTTCACCACCCGCGCGTGCCACAGCCATTTGTCGATGCGCTGCCGCTCGGTCGTGGGCTACTCCTTGCGCCCCGCGAGCTGCTCCTTCAGCGCAGCGAGCTTTGCGAAGGGCGAATTCGGATCGACCGGCCGATCGCGCTCGCGCGGGTTCGCGCTCGAGGCGTAGGGGCGCAGCGACGGCCCGCCCTGGCGGTCACGGCCCTTGTCACGGTCGCGGCCACGATTGTCGCGGCCCTTGTCGCGATCGCCGCCGAACTTGCCCTTGTTGCGATCGCGATCCTTGTCGCGGTCCTTGCCCTGGAAGCTGCGGTTCTTGTCGTCGCGCCCTTCGGGACGCGGCGCGCCCTCGCCACCACCTTCGCGGCCTTTGCGGAAATCTCTGCCGCCATCCCTGCGACCGCCATGGCGATGACGCTCGTCGCGCTTCTCGCCGTCGGCTCCTTGCGCGGCCTCGCCTTCCGCGGGCGCAGCACCCGCCTCGGCGCCCGCCTGCGGACGGGGCTGATGATGGTGACGCTGGTGGCGATGACGCTCGTGGCGCGGCTTGCGATCCTCGTGACGGCCGCCGGGACGCCAGACCTCGACCAGCTCGGGCTCGGCGGGTGCGGCCTCGACAGGCGCGGCAGCGTCGGGCGATGCAGCAGCCTCGACCGCGGCGGCTTCGGCGGGCGCGGCTTCAAGGCCGGCTGCCTCCGTGGGCGCAGCGGCTTCTTCGGCCGGCGGCGCGATGCCGGGAGCATCTTCGGGCGTGACGGGAGCCTCGGGCGATGCTTCGAGCGCCGGCTCTTCCTGTGCGGGCTCGTCGTGCTGCTCCATGCCGGGCGCGTCTTCGACGGTGACTGCGACCCCAGCGGCTTCGATCGGCGTGTCTGCGGCGGCAGCGTCCTCGACCGGTGTTTCGGTCGCAGGCGTCTCGGCGGGAGCCTCTGCGCTGGAAGCTTCAGCAGCGACCGCCACAGGCTTCGGCGGCAGCGGCGGGCGCTTCTCCATGCGATAGCCGAGCGCACGCAGCACCGAGGCGAAATCTTCGCCCGCCGAGCCCGTGAGCGAGGTCATCGCCTGCGTCACCACGAAGCTGCGGCCGTCGAACGCGCCGGCGGGCTTTTCGCCGGGCGAGTTATCGCGCCACGCAAGCGCCGGACGGATCAGATCGGCAAGACGCTCCAGGATGTCGACGCGCACGGCGCGCTCGCCGGCCTGCTTGTAGCCGAGCACGCGATACGCGTCGCGCGGCAGAGCCTTGTCGACCGGGAACGAGGTGCGGCCCGAAGATGCCAGATGCTGCGCGCCCGAGAGCGAGGACAGATCGACATTGTCCTGCTTCAGCGCCCACAGCAGCGCGGCGAGCGCACGCGCGGCGGGCTTCAAGAGGCCGGGGAAATAGAGGTGATAGGCGCCGAAGCGGACGCCGTATTTGCGCAAGGTCGCGCGCGAGGGCTGGTCGAGATCCTTCAGCTCGTTGGCGATCTTCGGCCGCTCCAGCACACCGAGCGCCTCGACGAGCTGATAGGCGATGCCGCGGGCAATGCCGGTGACGTCCTCGGCCTTGCTGAGCTCGAACATCGGCCCGAGCAGCTTTTCGATATGCGTCTTGAGCCAGAGGTCGAGCCGCGCCTGCACCTTCTCGCGCGGGCTGCCGGTCAGGCGCTCGTCGGAGATGATGCGGATGCGCGGATGCAGCGCGTCCTCTGCGGCGGACAGTCGCGCCACGGCGTCGCCGGTCCAGCGGATGGTGCCTTCCGAGGTCAGCACGAACTGCTCGTCCGGCGCGTTGCCCAGTTTTTCGGCGCGCGCGTTGATCTCGCCGGCGAGCACCGCTTGGGCCGCAGCCTGCAAGGCTTTCGCATCGGAGCCGGCTTCCGCCGCATCCGGTGCAAAGGTGAAGCCATCGAGACGGCCGATGACATGGCCTTCGACGATGACTTCGCCGGTCTTGCCGATTTCAGTATTCAAGCTCGTGTTCTCCCGCAGGCGGCGCATCAATACACTGGTCCGGCGATCAACGAAACGCTCAGTCAAGCGTTCATGGAGCGCATCCGATAATTTATTTTCGACCTCCCGCGTAATCCCCTGCCAGTGTTCGGGGTCCGCGAGCCAGTCCGGCCGGTTGGCGACGAAGGTCCAGGTGCGGATCTGCGCGATCCGGCCCGACAGCGTGTCGATATCGCCGTCGATGCGGTCGGCCTGGTCGACCTGGGCCGCATACCAGGCATCGGGAATGCGGCCCTTCTGCATCAGGAAGCCGTACAGCGTGGTGACGAGCTCGGCATGGGCCGCCGGCGACAGTTTTCGGTAATCGGGGACCTGGCAGGCCTCCCACAGCCGTTCCACCGCCAGCTTGCCATGTGCGGTATCGCGCACATCGGCGTCGCGGGCGACGTGGTCGAGCACGCGCATGTCCTCGGCGATCGGCGCCCGCGTCAACGCCTCATGGCCGGGGGAGAGGTTCAGCGACACCTGGAGCGCGCCGAGCGAGGAGAAATCCAGCTTCGAATTGCGCCATTGCAGCATCTTCACGCTGTCGAAGGTGTGGTTCTGCAGCGCGTTGACGAGCTCGGGCTCGAACGGCGCGCAGCGGCCGGTGGTGCCGAATGTTCCATTCCGCGTGGCGCGGCCGGCACGGCCGGCGATCTGCGCGAATTCGGACGGCGTCAGACGGCGGAACTGGTAGCCGTCGAACTTGCGGTCGGAGGCGAAGGCGACGTGGTCGACGTCGAGATTGAGGCCCATGCCGACCGCGTCGGTGGCGACGAGATAGTCGACGTCGCCGTTCTGGAACATCGACACTTGTGCATTTCTGGTGCGCGGGCTGAGCGAGCCGAGCACGACAGCCGCGCCGCCGTGCTGGCGGCGGATCAGCTCGGCGATGGCGTAGACCTCATCGGCCGAGAACGCGACGATGGCGGTGCGCCGCGGCTGGCGGGTGATCTTGCGATCGCCGGCAAATTCCAGCTGCGACAGCCGCGGCCGCGTGATCATGGATACGCCGGGCAAGAGCCGCTCGATGATCGGGCGCATGGTGGCAGCGCCCAGCAGCAGCGTCTCGTCACGGCCGCGGCGGTTGAGGATGCGGTCGGTGAAGACGTGGCCGCGTTCGAGATCGGAGGCGATCTGGACCTCGTCCACGGCGAGGAAAGAGACGTCGAGATCCCTCGGCATCGCCTCGACGGTGGAGACCCAGTAGCGCGGGTTCTTCGGCTTGATTTTCTCCTCGCCGGTGACGAGCGCAACGCTCTCCACGCCCTTGCGATCGGCGATCTTGTTGTAGACCTCGCGCGCGAGCAGCCGCAGCGGCAGGCCGATCATGCCGGAGGGATGCGCGAGCATCCGCTCGATGGCGAGATGGGTCTTGCCGGTGTTGGTCGGCCCAAGCACCGCAGTGACGCCTGCGCCGGGTGCGCGCTCGGAAGCGAAGGGGGAGGGGGAAAAAGCCATTCTGGGGATTAGGTAGTGCCGATTTGGGCGAATGTCAGTGCTGTTTGGGGCGGCGCGGCGGCTGGGCTGCTCCCGCACGCACGGCTGTCATCGCCCGGCTTGACCGGGCGATCCAGTACGCCGAGGCGGTTGTGGATGAGCCGAGAAGCCGCGGCGTACTGGGTGCCCCGGTCAAGCCGGGGCATGACAGCGGTGCGGACGACGACGTTCGGACACATAGCCGACAGGTGCACGCCCCTTCGCACATCGTGCGTGTGGGAGCGCCCCCCCGAACCTCGCGCAACTGTCTCACTTTGCGACGCTTTTCCCTGTGTCCTTAAGCATCGGAACGACTCTAGAACGAATCGCGGCCGAATCGCTGACTCCCTGTTGAGTCCTGTTCCGTTCACGCAACATGTCGCGGCGCCCTGTGTTTGATTGCACTAGATGGAGTTTTGGGCTGCCGCACAAGCGACGTTTCGGTGGCGGGTTCCTTAAAATTGGGGACGGCGCGGAGTCGAATCAGAATCGGGGAGGAGTCAAATGGATTCACGGGCCCCTCCGCCTGCTCCGCCGTCCCCCCCAAACTCATTTTCGCGAAAACAACCCCATGCACAGTAGAAACGGCGCGCGGGCGAGTGGCGGGGTGACGGCGCGTAAGTTGTTGAGACTGCGTGCCGAATCGCTCCGCCCGTCATTCCGGGGCGCGACGCTAGTCGCGAGCCCGGAATCCATCAGGCCGCGGGGTTTGTCTCACGATGGATTCCGGGATCGCGCCAAGGGGCGCGCCCCGGAATGACGGGGAGAATTACTGCGTCTTCGCAACCCTTGGCGGCTGGGCTGATGTGATGAAGCTGGTCGCTTCGAGCATCGCGGGGCCCAGCGGCGTCGGCACTTTCAGCCAGAACGGGACCAGGATGCGCGTGCCGGCGACGGGGGCGAAGGCGATCTCGATGTTGCGCTGGGCGGCGAGATATTTGATCACGGGGCGGTCGGGGATGTAGCCCGCCACGGGCACGAAATAGAGCGCGCAGACCACGACCGGCCCGTGATAGCCCTTCTCCGCCTTCACGGTCTCCATGCGCTTGAAATCGAGCTTGAGGTCGTAGCGCATGCGGCCGTCGAACACCGGCGCGGCGTTGTGGCAGGCGTCCGGCGTCACGGGGTCGCCGGTGCCGGGCACGCGCAGCAGCGAGGCCGTCATCGGGTCCCAGACGCCGCGGCGATGCGCGTCGGTAACGACGATGCGATCAGGGTCGACCGGCGGCTCCGGCACGATGCCGAACTCTTTCACATTGCCCTTGTCGAGCGTGATGCGGATCTCTTCGGTCTTCTTCGAGGTGGTGGTGGAGGCCTGATAGCCGGTCGCAACCAGCGCGCCGTTGACGACGCGCCCCTGCGAGGCGCCGGTGCCGGACCCGCCCGCGAACGACTTCAGCAGCCCCGTGGTGCCGCCGGAGGCGGCCGCGGCAAACACGTCGTCCTGGATGTCGATGTTCCAGGCGCCCTTGCCGACGGGAATGCCTGATAGCGTCGCCTCATACTGCGCCTCGAGCTTGCCTTGCGCCGCGGCCGGCTTCGCCTCCCACGCGAAGGCCAGCCCGCACAGGGCCGCCACGGCCAGCCGGGCGGCAAACCGCGGACTGGCGATGCGCGGCTTGGGCGCAAGTCGGGGGAAAATGAGCACGAAACGATCCAATCGGGGCGCGACGGTTGTTATTTAAGCCAAAAACCGCGGCAAACAATGTGTCCGGGCGTAACAGGCACGGAACTCCACCGGAGTCTTCCGGTGCGAATACGCCCTTTATGTGATGGTAAGGCACTTCAATCATTGCCGTTTTGGTGATCGGGGCGGTATCCTGCTCCCAGCACTCCGCCGTCATGCCCCGGCTTGACCGGGGCATCCAGTACGCCGCGCCCCCTCGGCTCTGGCCGCACCGCCTCGGAGTACTGGATCGCCCGGTCAAGCCCGGCGATGACACCGATTGCGGGGCATGAAACCCGCCCCAAAAACTTGACGTCCCGCCGCTTCCCCCCTATACGTCCGCCGCTCCCTGCAAGGACAGAGAATTTGCCCCCGTGGCGCCCCGAATGGCGGCCGCAACTCGTTTGGGGGTCAGGATAAGGATTTGTGACATGTCTCGCCGCTGCGAACTGACGGCCAAGGGCCCCCTCGTCGGCCACAAGGTCAGCCACTCCAACATCAAGACCAAGCGCCGCTTCCTGCCGAACCTCGTCAACGTGACGTTCATCAGCGAAGCCCTGGAGCGCAACGTGCGCCTGCGCGTCTCGACCAACGCGGTCAAGAGCGTCGACCACAATGGCGGCCTCGACGCCTTCCTGCTCAAGGCCAAAGCCGACGCCCTGTCGCCGCGCGCCCTCGAGCTGAAGCGCGCCATCCAGAAGAAGGTCGGCGACACCGCGCCGGTCAAGAAGGCCAGCTGAGCGATTTTTTCGAATTGGGCGGGGGCTAAGTAGCGTCGCGTGGCGTAGGCTTAGCCAAGTAGAGTTTTGTGTAGCGGCCGGATCGGAAGATCCGGCCGTTTTTGTTTTTGGGGTAACTAACGGAGGAGCAATCCTCGGTCGAGAAGGTTCTCAAGAAAGGATGCTCGAGAGGTGACAGTCCTGTTGCTAGCCATCAAAACAAGCTGCCAAACGACGCGGCGTGCCAACGAACGAGCGAGTATCCGCTGCTCGGTTGATATTGCCCCCATCGTTCGCCCGTGGACAAAGGCGCTCCTAATATTGAATAGGGTCTCGTACTCCATCGCGGCATTTCGATCATCCAACAAGCCGGCCACGCGCCAACTCATTCTCTCTGTAGCCCCAATTCGCTTTTGATGAACTGGACCGTATCCATTCGGCGTAGGCCGCAGGGTTACCGCCTGAGCAGTCCAGGGTTCTCTTTGTAGAACCTGATCAGCTCGATGAGGTT